>JAIRTL010000034.1 GCA_031254915.1 Planctomycetota bacterium | reverse complement strand
GACGGGAGTTATAAAAAGGTAGTCTTTCGATTTTCGTCTCCATATTGGAAAACGCCTGTAAAATGGGCATTTTCTGAAAACAGACGCACTCAGAATTTCCTGGATTTCGTGGAGTTCACGCTCCGCTCCCAGTTCCTTGCGGATGATGGCAAGCAGGCAGTACACCGCCACCGCTATCCATAACTGGGTCGGGACCGCGTTCTCCGAGTAACCGTAAAATTTCTGTATTCGAAGGTGCTTCTTTACCCATTTGAAAAACAGCTCCACCTGCCAGCGCTGACGGTAAAGCTCCGCTAAGCTGGGCAAAATGACTTTCCCCTTGTACATGGCGCGCTCCTCCTCTGGCGAAGCAGCCAATCATACAAGTGAATTTCGAGTCGTATGCCCCCGCTTTTTCCATGCAATACCCAATAAAAAATAGTTACAGCACGTTAAAAGCGAAACGTTGGGACAGCAGTGGTCCGAGGCAACCAAAAACTCGATATCTGGCGCGAGACCGGAAATGGACGCGACCTGGCCGCTCCGCCCTATCTCCAACGACCTGTCAACAAAGCCCTTACGTAGCCAGCGTTTCGGCGCGGAGTTTGTTCAATTCGGTCTGGGTACGGACCAGATTGGCGTAGATCCCGTCTTGCTCCATCAGGTCGTCGTGCGAGCCCACCTCGGCCACCCTCCCCTCCTCGATCACCACCAGCCGGGTGGCGTTGCGGAGCGTCGCCAGGCGATGCGCGATCGCGATCACGGTCCGGCTGCGGATCAGATGCGCGATCGCGTCCTGTATCGCCTTTTCCGTCTCCGAGTCAACGCTCGACGTCGCCTCGTCGAGGATGAGGATCGGCGGATCGTGAAGGATGGCGCGGGCTATCGCGATGCGTTGGCGCTCACCGCCGGAGAGGGTGATGCCGCCCTCGCCCACGATCGTGTCGTAGCCGAATTCCTTGTCGACGATGAAATCGTGGGCGTGGGCCGCCTTCGCGGCGCGGACCACCCGGTCGAACGGCGTGTCCGGGAACGCGTAGCGGATGTTTTCGAGGAGCGACGCGCGGAACAGGAACGGCTCCTGCATGACGATGCCGATCTGCCGGCGCAAGTCATGGAGACGGATGCGGCGGACGGGAATGTCGTCAACGAGAATTTCACCCGAATCCGCTTCGTAAAACCGGCACAGCAGATTGATGATGGTGGATTTGCCGGCCCCCGATCTGCCGACGAGCCCGATCATTTCACCCGGCCGCACGTCGAGGCTGATCCCCTTGATCACCTCCTTGCCCCGTTCGTAGCTGAAGCGGACGTCGCGAAATTCGATATGCCCGCGCAGCCGCCCCACGGAACGCGCGTCCGGGGAATCGTACACTTCGCGCCCGGCGTCGAGCACGGAGAAAATGCGCTCCGCCGCGGCGAAGGCGTAATTCATCCAGTTGGCGATGACGGTGAACCACTGGAGCGGCCCGTAGAACATCCACATGTAGCCGACATACGCGGTGATGTCGCCGAGGGTGAGCGTCTCGTCCGCCCCTCCGGCCGCCACCCGCCGCGCGGCCAGGAACCACACCGTCGCCACCCCCATCGACATGATCCAGTAGGTCCCTTCCGCGAAGGCGGAATAGGCGCGGTCGATACGCACTACGATGCCGAAGACTTCGCGGTTGAGGTCGCGGAAGCGCTCGGCGCGGCGATTTTCCTGGCCGGCCGCTTTCACCGCCTTGAGGCCGCGCATCGATTCGCCGAGCACGGTATGCAGGGTCGCTCCGCGCGCCCCCTCCTTCTGGAACAGGCTGTGCAGGCTCTTCCAGATGTAGCGCACGCCGAAAATGAGCGCCGGGACGGGAATGAAAACGACGAGGGCGAGCCGCCAGTCGAGATGGAGAAGCACCGAGGCGATGGCGAAGAAGGCGAGCGTGTTCACGAACAGGTACGGCAGGCCGTCGATGAGGAAGTGCTGGAGTTCCTGCGTGTCGTGCATCACCCGGGAGACGAGCTCCCCCGCCTCGCGGCGGGCGAAATACCCCATGCGGAGCTTTTGCAAATGGTCGTGCAGGCGCGTCCGCAGGTCGGCGATAAGCTTGGCCGACAGCCAGGACGCGAGGTAGGTGGAAACGAAGCGGGCGGCGAAGAAAATGCACCCGCACAGCACCATGCCGCCGACCAGCCACGGCAGCCTGTCCACATGCCTCTCGATGATGACGCCGTCCGTTATTTCCTTGGTCAAATACGGAGGCCCCACCTGGGCGAGAACGCCGAGGATGGTGCTGACGACAAGCATGGCGAGCCTGCCCCGGTAGGCGTCCAGCAGCGCGAGCAGCCGGCGGAACACGGAGAAGAAATTGACGCAGGCGGGACAGGCGGCGCCTCGCTCCGGGAGCGGTCTGCCGCAGCGGGCGCAACGCGCCCCGCCCTCCGGATCCGGCACAGGGGCGGGTCGGCCCTCGATCAGGTTATTGAGGACTCGGCAAAAGACGCCGAACTCCGGGATGAGGGCGCGGGTGTACTTCACCAGCCGCCGCTCGCCGCCGTTCCCGAGGTCGGCGACAAGCGACGCGCCGCCGAGCAGTTCGACGATGCGCACCTCGGCGATTTCACCCAGGTCGAGACTGAACAGCGGCTCGTCGCCGGCCGCGATAACCCTCTTCCCTTTGACTATCAGCCAGGAGACGCCGAACGCGCCGTCGGCGCGCAGGTCGGAATTTTGCGAAAACCGCACCTCGCCCGGCGTTTCGGGCTTGTCCAATGCTTCGGAGAGGCGGGCGGGCAACGGCACGTCAAGCATTTGGGTCGTTTCTCCTCGTTCTTGCGCTCGCGCACACTATACCCTAAAATCGGATCCGGGAAAAGACGCGACTCGACTTCACTCGTTGCATTGTTATTTATATTGTTTGCACGTTGACATTGTCATTCCCGGCCGGCGAGGCGTTTCCCGCGGGGAAACGCGCCGGGCGAGCCGACGCCGGCCTGTGCCTGGCGGAAGCCTGGAGCATTCGATGGTTGACGAATCGGTCCTCACGATCCTCAGAAAACTCGCCTCCGACGCGGTTATGCTCGACGCCCATTCCCCCGCGGCGGAATGGCGCGGCATCGCCGACCGCTCCGACGCGCTCGCGGGCGAACTCCTCGCCGGAGGCGAAGGCGAGGCGCAGGATCTCGCCCTGGTGATGGGCGCGGTCGCGGGCCGTCTCGCCGCCGGAATGGTGGCCGATCCGGAAGCCGGGCTGAAGGTGGTCCAGAACATCATCGGCGTCCTTCAGGGACTCGAGTCCCCGGCGGGACTGCATGAATCCCTCCGCAAGCAGGCGCTGGCCGAAGCGACCCTGTTCCTCAAGGACCTCAAGAAGGAGGAAACCTTCGTCAACGAGGCATCCCTGGTCGACGACGAGGAGCAGCGCGAAATCATCATCGCCCTCGAGCAACGCATCGACGAACTCGAGGAGGACCTGATCAACGTCATCCCTCCGGAAAGCGACGCCGAGACGGTCAGAGCCATTTTCCGCCAATTCCACACCCTGAAGGGGGAGGGCGCGATCAGCGGCATCAAGAGCGTCGCCGACTTCTGCCACGGCATCGAAACGGAGATCGAGGACGCGCGCCACGGCAAACTCACCCTCACGCGCGACATCGTATCGGCGCTGCAAAGTTTAACCGACATCATCCGCCCCATCCTCGCCGGCAGGACGCGCGAGGAAATTGGCGAAGACCTCGTCCAATCGCTGATGAAGGAACTCCGCGACGCGGTCCGCGCCTCGAAGGAACTCGGGAGCGCACCGCCGCCCGAGCCGGAGGATCCGACGGAAGACAAGTTCGTCGACTTTTTCGCCGGCTTCGAACCGCCGCCGGAGGCGGAAGCCGCCGCCGAACCCGCCGCCGCCGACGAGGATTTCCTTTCCGCCCTGGAGGAGATAGAGGCGCTCGCCGAGCCGGAAAACGAGCGGGCCGAGAACGGCGAAAGCGGCGAAGACCTCTCGGCGCTGTTCGACGAAGCGGTGTCGACCGCCCCGTCGGCGGCGGCGGAAGCGGAAGTGATCACGATCACCCCGAACACGACGCTGGCGGAACTGGATTTCCGGGCGGGAAGCGTGAAAAAGCCGGCAACCGCCGTCATCAAGCGCCCCGGCGCCGACACGGTGATCGAGTCGGGCGAGATTCTCGGTCCGCCCATACCGAAAACCGAGGACCGGCCGGTGGAGGAAAAGCCGGTCGACGCCGCCGAGGTCAAGGCGATTTCGGTCGACGTGAACAATTTGGACGAGTTGATCGAACTCGTGGGCGAGGTGTCGCTCTTGGGCTCGTTCTTTTCGTCGCAGCTCGTCGACCACCCCGACCTCGCCGTGCAGGCGAACAACCTCTCGCGCACCTGCGGACAGCTGCAATCCGTGGCGACGGCGCTACGGATGACCTCGATCCGGCCGCTGTTCATGAGCGTCCGCCGCGCCGCCGTCGAAGCGGCGCACTCGAGCCGAAAACTCATCGACATCAATATGCGCGGCACCGACACCCAGGTCGACCGCTCGATCGTCGAGAACCTTTCCGCCGCCCTCATCCACGTCATCCGCAACGCCGTCGACCACGGCATCGAACCGTCGGAGGAACGGCGCCGGGCCGGAAAACCCGAACGCGGCGTGATCGGCATCTCGGCCAAGCGCACCGACGCTGACGTCGTCATCGAACTCGGCGACGACGGCAAGGGCTTCGACCTCGAATCCATCCACGCCAAGGCGGTGGCGATGGGGAAGATTTCTCCCGACGCCACCCTCTCGGACGAGGAGGTCGCTGACCTCGTCTTCCTTCCCGGCCTATCGACGGCGACGCGCATCACCGGCCTTTCCGGACGCGGCGTCGGCATGGAGATCGTCAGGGAATCCATCGACAGCCTGCGCGGAAGGGTCGAGATCAAGACCGTGCCGGGAAAAGGCTCGACCGTGCGGATGCGCTTTCCCCTGAGCGTCTCCGCCATGGAGGGGATGCTTGTCAGGGTGGGGCGGAGCATCCTCGTCCTGCCTGTGCAGCAGGTGCGGGAAAGCTTCCGGCCGACAGCCGACGACATCGGCACGATCGAGGGCCGGGGCACGATCGTGACCATCCGCGGCGTGGTGATTCCGGTGCTGTTCCTGGGCGAGGAATTCGACATCGAGGCGGACGCGAAGCGCCCCGAGGACGGGGTGCTCGTCGTCGTCGAGGTCGGGGAGCTTCTCACCGCCGTCCTCGTGGACGAGTCGATCGGCACGCGGCAAGTCATGATCCGCGCCCTCGACGGGCCGCTGGACAAGCTGCCCCTGGTCGCCGGCGCCGCCATTCTGCCGGACAGGAACATCGCGCTCGTGGTGGAAACGTCGCGCCTCACGGAGCGCGTCTCCATCGCGGCGTCCAAGGCGTTTTCAGAAGCGGGACGCCGCCAGGCGGACGGCTCCCGCGAGGTCGACACCGTCTCCATCGGCTCCAACCAGGTCGGCGTCATCGACTTCACGGTCATGGCGCCCACGGCGGACGACGGCGTGCGCGAACACGTCTTCGCCATCAACGCCTTCAAGACGAAGGAATTCGTTCCGGTCGAGCGGCTTCAGCCGCTTCCGGGCGCCGCGCCCGGGTTCGCCGGCATGATGATGCTGAGGAAAAACACCATCCCCGTCATTCATATGGGCGTTGTTCTCGGGCTTCTCCAGGAACACGAACGCCGCGAGGAATGGGAAAAGATCGTCCTTATCTGCGAGTTCGCGGGCAGGACGGTGGGATTCCTCGTCACCAGGGTCAATCGCGTCTCGTACATCTCGTGGAACGACATCATGCCGCCGCCGTCGACTGGCGGCATGATACAACTCGACTATATCGTCGGCTCGATCCTCATGTCAAAGCTCAAGGGCACGCTGTCCGGCCGCGAAGGAGGAAGCGAAGCCGCCGCCGTCCCGGATTTCGACGCCGCGCACGTCGCTTTCGTCCTCGATTTCGAACGCATCGTCGGCAACGTCATCCAGCTCTACGGCGACATGGGGACGGAACTCGGCGACATGGGGAGCAGTCGCAAGGGAGGAGTCAGGATTCTTCTCGTCGAGGATTCGCCCCTCATCCGCAAGAAGACGGTCAAGGCGCTGACGAACGCCGGAATAACCGTGATTGAGGCGGGGGACGGCCAGGAGGCATGGGACAAGATCGAGGAACTGTCGGAAAAAGCCCGGAGAGACGGGGAAAGCATTTTCTCGCGGATCGACCTGGTGCTGTCTGACATCGAGATGCCGCGCATGGACGGCTACACCTTCACCCACCGGCTCAAACGCGATCCGCAACTGCGGGTGTTGCCGGTGCTGCTGCACAGCTCCATCACCAACGACAACATGATCAGCCGCGCGAACGAGGTCGAGGCCGACGGCTTCATCCCCAAATGCGACCCGAAGGAACTCGCCCTGCAGCTGCGCAAATACCTGTGAAAAGGGTCATTCCCCTGGAGACTGCAGGGCGGCCTCGGCTTCCGCGAGTTCGCCGAGCCATTCCGCGTTTTCCTCGAGCCTGGCGTCGTCGTAGCGGAGCGTCTCGACAATGCGGCCGAGGATCTTGACGTCGCCCATCCGCGTGCGCGGGGTCATGGTGAGCGCCATCGAGCAATAACCGTTATGCGCAACCCCCATCGCGACCATGATGATCGGATTCGCGGAGTCGACGCCGAGGGCGAAGCCGATGAGATAGCCGGGGTAACCGCCGAAGGTGTCGTCGCGGTCCTCGATGATCTGCGCCTCGCCGTATTCGACCGTATGCTCCATGATGTTTTTCACGTTCGCCCTGAGATATTCCTCGATGTCGCCGCCGAAGCCGGGATTGGGAACGGTGAAGAGGACGCGCGACGCCGACTCCGGCTTTTCCATGACGCTGACGTTTATGCCGTTTGGATGCGTTTCGATATGCCAGTCCGGCGGCGTCGCCACCGACACGACGCCGTTGAAAAAACTCCGCCTCGTCCAGTCGGCCTCTTCCGCCGACGCGACTGTCGCCAAAAGCGCCAACGCCGCCGCCATCGCCAAGCCCCGCTTCAACATCCTCTCTCTCCTCTCCCGATGCGCTTTCATAAATGCCAGCATATTCCCGGCGTTCCCGGGCGCGGTCTCGCCTTGTCGAACGCGGAACGGGAACGCGGTCATCCGCCCGCGGCGGCGGCCATTTCCTCCAGCCAGTCCGCGTGCTCGCGCAACTTTTCCGGCACATAGCGCATGGACTCGACGACGTGGCTGTAGACGCCGGCTTCGTCGATGCGCGATCCCGGAGTCATGATCATCGCCATCGAGCAATACCCGTGGGCATTGAAGCCCAAGGCGATGAACAGCATTTCGTCCTCCCCGCCAAGCGGAACGGCGAAGCCGATCAGGTGGCCGTTGAAGTCGCCGAAACGCTGGGCCCGGTTCTCGACTACGCGCAACTCGCCCATTTGGGCGAGATTATCCATGATGAGACGGACGTTGGCGGTCAAGTATCCCTCGACGTCGTCGCCGAAAGCGGGATTGGGAATGCTGAAAAGAACCCGGGAATCTCCCGGTTCAGCCGGCCTGACCATTACGTTCAAGCCTTTCGGATCCGGTGCGGCGACCCAACCCGGAGGCGCGTCGAGGACGATCGTCCCCCGGAACAATTCATGCCGCGTCCACTCCGGCTCGTGCGCGGAAGCAAAGGAAAATGCGGCAACCACGACCGTGGCAGCAACGATTCTCAAAGCCGATCGCATATGGTGTCGCTCCCGCCCCGACCCAATCCCCTTCCCCTATTGTGGGTCGGCGGCGGCGAAAAGCAAGGGGAGAGGCAATTTTTTTCGGAAATTACGCGAACACAAGCGCGAAATCGGAGGGATGCCGTTCGGCGATTGAGCGATCACGCGCGTCGCCGACGCGGCAAAGGATAACTCCCGCAAAAAGACAGGATGCAATGGAGCAATAATTCTCTATTTGAATGATAAAAATATTCTTGAATCCGTACTTTCGTTAACTATAATCATCTCTTATCGAATACTGAAAATTTTCCTCATTCACAGGAATTTACCAAACGCCCCGAAAGCGCGCCTTTGAACTTGGCGCGTACGTGTCGTTTACGCATCATAACGCCCCTAATCCATAGCGCATGCACTGCAACCCATGGCCTGAACAATAAGTCCCCAGCGGCAAATTGTCGTTCGCGATACTGCTGTATTTGTGCAGTTTATACAACCAAGGAGAATGTAATGGACGTATCAACCGATACCGCCAACAGCGCGGAAATCCAATCCGTGCTGGCGCGATATCCGGACGCGACCGAGGACCAGCTCATCACGCTGCTCCAAGAAGTTCAGGACGCCTGCGGATATCTCTCGCGCGACGCCATCCTGTCGATCGGCCGTCATATCGACATGCCGGCGAGCCGTATATACGGCGTGGCGACCTTCTACAACCAGTTCCGCTTCTATCCCCTCGGCAGGGTGCATATCCAGATCTGCCGCGGCACCGCCTGCCACGTCAAGGGATCCAAGGCGGTCCTGGACACGCTTCAGGGAGAACTCGGCGTCGGCGCGAACCAGACGACCCGCGACGGCGTGTTCAGCTTCGAGGAACTCGCCTGCATCGGCGCTTGCGGCCTTGCGCCCGCCATCATGGTGAATGGCGAATTGCGCGCCAAGGTAACCCCCGAATCCATTCCCGGCCTGCTGAAGGAATACAGAGAGAAAGTGGAGGCTGTATGACGGTCATGACCGAAATCAAGTGCTGGCCCCCTGTCGAACGGCCGGCAGACCTTTTCATTTCGCGCATCGGCGGCGCCTCCCCCGAGGCGAAGATCGCCGCCCTCAGAGGCGAATCCGCCCAGCGCCCGGTGTTCCGGGTCGGCGCCGGCACCTGCGGCCGCGGCGCCGGGGCCGAGCGTTCCCTTGACGCCCTGAACGCCCACCTCGCCCAGAAAAAACAAGCGGCCGACGTCATGGAAGTCGGCTGTATCGGCCTGTGCAGCGAAGAGCCGCTCGTCGACGTCCAGGTGCCGGGCAAGTCGCGCCTGTTCTTCCGCCAGGTGACGGCGGACAAAATCCCGGCTCTCGTGGAAGGCGTTCTCGCCGGCAATCCCCCGAAGGACATGGTCCTCGGCCAACTCCCCGCCGGGGAAAACGCCGAGAACTGGGCCGGCATTCCCCGCCTCGACGAACTGCCGTTCTTCCTCAACCAGACCAGGCTCGTTCTCCAGAACTGCGGCATGGCCAACCCGCTGTCGATCGAGGAATACATCGCCCGCGGCGGCTATGCCGGGCTTATCAAGGCACTGAAGGGAATGACCCCCGAGGAGGTCGTCACTTCGGTCGACCTCTCCGGTCTGCGCGGCCGCGGCGGCGGCGGCTTCCCCACCGGCCGCAAGTGGCGCTTCGCCCGCCAGACCCAGGCGGATCAGAAATACCTCATTTGCAACGCCGACGAAGGCGACCCGGGGGCGTTCATGGACCGCGCCCTCATCGAGGGCGACCCCTACCGGCTGCTCGAAGGCATGACGATCGCCGCCTACGCAATCGGCGCCTCCAAGGCGTACATCTATATCCGCGCCGAATATCCGCTCGCCGTCAAGCGGCTCAAGGAATCCTTGGCGCAGGCGAAGATGTGGGGCCTTCTCGGGGAAAACATCCTCGACTCCGGCTTCTCGCTCGAAATCAAGCTCAAGATCGGCGCCGGCGCGTTCGTCTGCGGCGAGGAAACGGCGCTCATCGCGTCGATCGAGGGCCAGCGCGGCATGCCGCGCCCGCGCCCGCCGTTCCCGGCGATCAAGGGTGCTTTCGGCAAGCCGAGCACGGTCAACACCGTCGAGACGTTCGCCAACGTTCCCGGCATCATCCTCGGCGGCCACGAGGCTTTCGCCGCCCTCGGCACCGAAAAGAGCAAGGGCACGAAGATCTTCGCCCTCTCCGGCAAGGTCGTGCGCACCGGTCTCGTCGAAGTGGCGATGGGCCGCACCATCCGCGACGTCGTCTTCGAGGTGGGCGGCGGCGTCGGCCAGGTCAAGCAGTGCAAGGCGGTGCAGATCGGCGGTCCTTCCGGCGGCTGCGTCCCGATGCACAAGTTCGACACCCTCATCGACTACGAAAGCCTCAAGAAAGTCGGGGCGATGATGGGATCGGGCGGCCTCGTCGTCATGGACGAGGACACCTGCATGGTCGACCTCGCCCGGTTTTTCATGGACTTCCTCAAGAAGGAGAGCTGCGGCAAGTGCATCCCCTGCCGTGAAGGCACGCGGCGCATGTTCGAGACCCTGGACATGCTCACCAGACCGCGCGGTCGCGAACAGGGCGACGACGCCCTCGTCCGCTTCCAGGCGGTCACCAACCTCGAGCGCCTGGCCCGCGTCGTGCAGGATACCGCCCTCTGCGGCCTGGGCACGACCGCGCCGAACCCGGTGCTGTCGACGCTGCGCTGGTTCCGCGACGAATACGAGCAGCACGTCTACGCCCGCAAATGCCCGGCCCACGCCTGCACGGAACTCCAGGGCTTCGAGATCAACCCCGACCGCTGCGTCGGCTGCGGCGCCTGCCTGCGCCAGTGCCCGACGGGCGCGATCATGGGCAAGATCAAATCGGCGCACATGATCGACGCGGACAAGTGCATCGGTTGCGGTTCGTGCCTGAGCGTCTGCAAGTTTTCCGCCGTCTTCAAGACGGCCTGAGCGCCGACCGCGCCATTGAGAAAACGAAGGGAACAACCCCATGTCGAAAAAGAAGCATGCCGATGGCAAGCCGGCGGCAGAACCCGCCGAGGATAAAAAGATGGCAGAAGAAAAGAAGACAGAGGAAAAGAAACCGGAGTCGAACCCGACCGTGAAGGTCGCCGAGGCCCCGAAGGCGTTCGAAAACTCGATGCTCGTCGATGGCCACGTCGTCACGTTCGAACCGGGCGACACCATCCTCACCGCTTCCCTGCGGACCGGCATCCACATCCCGACCCTCTGCTATCTCGAGGGTTTCAGCGCCACCGGTTCCTGCCGGTTCTGCGTGGTCGAGGTCGAGGGCCGCCCCGCCCTCGTTCCGTCCTGCACCTATCCGGCCGAACCCGGGCTCAAAGTCCAAACCCACAGCGCCCGCGTCGTCGAGGCCCGCCGCACCATCATCGGCCTCCTCCTCGCCGACCACCCCGGCGACTGTCTGGCCTGCGTCCGCTCCGACTCCTGCCGTCTGCAGGAGCTCGCCGCCGAACTCGACGTTCGCCAGCGCCGCTCCTACACGGCGCGCCCCCACCACGAGCTCGACACCGCCAGCCCCTCCATTGTCCGCGAGACATCGAAATGCGTGCTTTGCGGCAAATGCATCCGGGTCTGCGAGGACGTCCAGGGCGTGTCCGCGATCGGCTTCATCGGCCGCGGCGCGGAGACGATCGTCGGTACCGTGTTCAATCAGGGCATGAACGTCAGTTCCTGCATCAACTGCGGCCAGTGCACGCTCGTCTGCCCAACGGGAGCGCTCCACGAGCAGCGCGACCTCACCCGCGTCGTCGCAGCCCTGCGCGATCCGACGAAGACGGTCGTCGTGCAGCACGCGCCGTCCGTCTCCGTCTCCATCGGCGAACTCGCCGGCCTGCCCCCCGGGATCGACGCCGACGGCCCGATGGTGACGGCGCTTCGCCGCCTCGGCTTCAAGTACGTCTTCGACACCTCGTTCTCCGCCGACCTCACCATCATGGAGGAGGCGTCCGAGTTCGTCCACCGGGTCAGCCACGGCGGCATTCTGCCGATGTTCACGAGCTGCTCGCCGGCGTGGATCAAGTTCGTCGAGACGTTCTACCCCGAGTTCATGCACAACCTCTCCACCTGCAAGAGCCCGCAGGCGATGATGGGCGCGGTGATCAAGACCTACTGGGCGAAGCGCATGGACATCAAGCCGGAGGACGTCTTCAGCGTCTCCATCATGCCCTGCACCGCCAAGAAGTTCGAGGCGGCGCGCCCCGAGATGGGCCGCGACGGCGTCCGCGACGTCGATGCCGTCCTCACGACCCGCGAACTGGCGCGGCTCCTCAAGCAGCACAACCTCAACCTCCGCGATCTCGAGCCGACCGTCCCGGACTCCCCGTTCGGCGAACGCTCCACCGCCGGCAAGATCTTCGGCGCCTCCGGTGGCGTCATGGAGGCGGCGCTCCGGACCGCCTACAGCATGATCACGGGCGAAGAAGCCAAAAATCTCGATTTCGTCGAGGTTCGCGGCCTGTCCGGCATCAAGGAATACCGGATCAACGTCGCCGGCATCGATGTCGGCGTCGCGGTGGCGAATTCGCTGTCCAACGCCAGGAAGATTCTCGAACAGATCAAGAACGGGCGCTCCGATCTGCATTTCGTCGAGATCATGAGCTGTCCCGGCGGCTGCGTCGGCGGCGGCGGTCAGCCGCTGGCGCCGTCCAGGTCCGACATCAAGATCAGGCTCGACAAGCTTTACGACATCGACAAGTCGGAATCGGCGAACCACAGATTGAGCCATCTCAATCAGGAGGTCAAGAAGCTCTACGACGAGTTTCTGGGCACTCCCCTGGGGCCGATGAGCCATGAACTCTTGCATACGCACTACCACGCCCGGCCGGTGGCGCGCTAGAAGTCCGCGGCCCGGAAAACCGGAAATGAGGAGACAACAGCATGGCACGCACAATTCTATTGGTTGACAATGACGCGCTTTTCGTCGAAACGACGCGCCAGCGCTTCCTCTCGCAGGGTTACAGGGTGCTGTGCGCCCGCACCCAGCGCGAAGCCGAGCGCATCCTCGCCTCGACCCGTCCGGACGTGGTCGTCACCGAGGTCATCCTCGAGCGTCAGGACGCCGGCTTCTGCCTGGCGTGGGAGGTCAAGAAACGCTACCCCGACGTCCCGATGATCATCGTCTCGTCCGTCACCTGGCACACGGGACTGTACTTCAACCTCTCCACACCGGAGGACCGCAACTGGATCAAGGCGGACGTGTTCATCGACAAGCCGATCCGCGCCGAGGAGCTCGATTCCATCGTCAGCGACTGCCTCAACAGCAAGGCGAAGACGGCGTAGCGTCGCTCCCGCCACCACGATCGAAGGCGGCCGCATGCGTTTGCGGCCGCTTTTTTATTCTCAACCTCACGGAAAAGCGAGGGCATCCGTAGTGGATATCAGAGCCTGTTGTTGAATTCAACTTGAATTGGAGATGGCGGTTGCATAGTTTTCTAAGATTCTAAGGTATTTCCCAAACGATGGATCGTCGAAAGAACATTAGCCTGGTTTATGCGCTGGCGCTGCCTCAATCGCTGCCACGCCCGCAAAATCGATGCTGCTGAAAACGAATCACAGATCGTTATGACAAAGCACATGCCGCGAGAGCTGGCCCATGCAGCATGAATTTGGCAACAGGCTCTGACGAATTGTTATCACGTTTGATCGGCGTTGCGGCAGCGGACCATCAGTTCCGCCAAGCCGGCGGTGAGGTCTTCGCGCTGAACGATAACGCCTTCCGGGACGGCGAGGGGAATGGGCGCGAAGCTCCAGATGCGGGTGACGCCGGACTCGACGAACAGGTCGGCGACCGACTGCGCCTCCTCGGCGGGAACGGCGAGAACGGCGGTGGAAACGCGCAGCCTCCGGCCGAGTTCCGGCATTTTGACGAGCGGCATGACCTCGACGCCGTGGATCGCCTCTCCGACCTTCTCCGGATCGGCGTCGAACGCGGCGACGAATCGCAATCCGTACTGCTTGAACCCGCCATAACCGAGAAGCGCCGAACCGAGGTTGCCGACGCCGGCGAGAAACGCGTCGTAGGGATCGGTCCAGCCGAGAAAACGCTCGATATCCCCGATCAACGCGGCGACGTCGTAACCGACGCCGGTCTTCCCGACCGCGCCGGTCATTTCAATGTCCTTTTTTACCACCGACACCGCCTGCCCCGCCTCCTCGGCAAGCGTCACGGCCGATATGACCTTCGGTTCGCCGTTCCGCATGCGGCGAAGAATGTTCAGATAAAAGGGAAGGCGGCGAACGCCGGGAAGACTGTTGATGCGGACGGAATTGCTTTTGCTTGCCATGGGGATATCCTCCACGCGACGCGGCGCGCGTCAATTGGATATAAACCTATCTATCTCTATATATTTGTCAAGGAGGATTATCGCCAGGCGCATTCCGAAGCGCGATTATCGTCGGCCGGAAAGGCGCACCTTTCTGTCCGTGTATGATTCATATGTCTTCTTCTCCGGTTCGTATTCGCGGTCGAACATTGAGGAAGTGATGATGTAGTCGGCCGTGGACCTGGTGCAGGCAACGACGATGTTGGCGATGGTGGAGATGCGGATCAGCGCCTTAATGTCGACATCGTGCGGCTGCATGGTCATGGGATCGGTAAAGAAGATGAGAATGTCGAGCTGGTCCGAGGCGATGAGCGCGCCCATCTGCTGGTCGCCGCCGAGGGGGCCGGATTTGAAGATGGTGAGGTCGACCGGGCCGCCTTCGCATTCGGCGGTCAACACCCCCTCGATGAGCTTCCCCGTGGTCCCGGTGCAATAGAGTTTATGCCTGACCAACTTCCTCGCGTTGAAGCGCACCCACTCCGTCATGTCGCGCTTGCAGGCGTCGTGGGCGATGAGGCCGATCCGTTTCGGCTTGTCGTCGCATGTCATTTCGTTCTCCCTGTGCGATTCGAATAAAATGGACGCAATTTCGCACACCCGCGCGCCGCCGCGCCAGGCAAAATGCGCCAAGGAAACACATTCCCGCAGTGCAAAACTTGCCGCGCACGGTATACTTGCCTCCATCGTGAGGGCGGCGGGAACCGTAACGGAAAACCTGTCGGCGTTTCACGCCGTTTCCCGCGCCGATTTCTCTTCCAGGAGATCCCGATGACCATACCGGCCATGAACGGCAAGACGGCGGACGATTCGGAAACGGTGCAATTCCAGGTAGTTATGCCGCCGCACCTGAACGGCTACGGCAACCTTTTCGGCGGGCAGCTCGCGGTGTGGATCGACACCATCGCCGGCATTGTCGCGCGTCGCCATTGCGGCATGAAAATCACCACCGCCGCCATCGACAACCTCCGTTTCCATGAACCGGTGGTGCAGAACGAGATGGTGGTGCTCAGGGGCAGGCTGACCCATGTCGGCCGGACGTCGATGGAGGTGCGGGTCGACAGTTGCGTCGAGGATTCCCGCGGCAACCGACGCCAGATCAACACCGCCTTCGTCATCCTTGTCGCGCTGGACGAAAACGACAGGCCGGCGCCGGTGCCGCCGTTGGCGCTCCTCACCGCCGAGGAGCGCGAGGATTTCAGCCGGGGCGAACGCCGCCGCGAATTCCGCAAGGCGCAAAACGAGCTTTACGAGTGATCGCGCGTCAATATATACTGGGCGCGACCCGAAGAAATTGTGAAAATGGGGGACGGGGGTTGCCATGTTCCACACCTGTTGTTTCCCATGCCCATTTCATGGCCGCGCATGGTTGAGGGAATCACAACTCCGGGCCGTGAACGGTATACACCCGATCGAATTCGCGAAGCGACGCGCGATCGAGACCAGAGACGGGGGTGATCTCGAAGGCGTTGCCGGACGCATCCTTGAGAACGATGGTGTCGGGATCGGGCCGAACGGTGTTGTTCTCGGGGGAAGTGAGGAGGAACGTCTTCGGGCCGAAATCGGTCTCGACGTTCCAGTAAAAATTGCCGAAACGGGACGTCACCGAATGGATCCGCGTTATGCGGGGCATGACTACGCCGCGCGACAGTTCCTCGAGCGCGATGCGCCGCGACTCCGGATCGAGGAGGTCGGGGCTTTCCAAATAGCGAATTTCCCGCTTCTTGCCCGCCGCCATGACGGATACCGGGCCGCCGCGCCCGGAAAGCGGCCGCGCCCACAACAGGCGCGCCGACGCCGCGTTGCCGTCGCCGCAGTCGTACAGCAGTTTGCCGTCTTCGCGCCACAGCCTGCCGCCCGCGCGGGAAGGCGGTTTGCCGCCGGCGTCCTCCGGCGAGGGCGGGCCGGGGCGGTCCCCGGCGGCGGACGCGGCGGCGTCGTGGGAGTGGAGGTCGTGGGGAAACCGGCGCGCCGATCCGAGAGCCATTTGCGTCAGTCCAATCCGTATCTGGGCGCGTAGTCGAGCACGAAATAATGACTCAACCCGGCGCGGAGCACGGTGAACACCACTTTCTTCTCGCGCGCCTCGTCGCGGATGATCGTCTCGTACATCTCGCGGCAGTCGTCGAGGCCGCGCACCCGCACGCCGTCGATCTCGAGGATGATGTCGCCGTTCTCCAGCCCCGCCGCCTGGGCGTTGCCGGGGAATTTCACCGCCTGGACGTAGACGCCGCCGTTCTGGAAGAAGTGGAGCATCGGCGTCGAAAATTCGTTGATTGTCTTCACCGCCATGTTCCAGCGCCGGCAGTCGAAGTCGACGCCTTCAACCCTGCCCTTTTCCATCGGGGTGACGGAAACGGTCCGCCGCGATGCTCCCCCGGGCCCCTGAAGGATCAGTTCCGCCGCTTCGCCGACGGGGAGTTCGGCGAGGAGCAGGTTGAGGGGCGGGATGTCCTCGTGGTTGACGCCGGCGACCGGCTTGCCGTTCACGGACAGAAGGAGGTCGCCGACGGCGACTCCCGCCCGCTCGGCGGGGGAGTCCGGCTGGACGCCGCCGATGAGGACGCCCTCACGCCAGTCGTAAAAGATGTTTTTCTGAAAATCGCGTAGCGGCTGGAGATGAAGCCCGGTCCAGGCCCGGACGACCCTGCCGTCCCGACGAAGCGCGTCCGTGACCCGCTTCACGGTGTCGGCCGGAATCGCGAAGGCGAGGTTGCCGCCGAGGAGCGAGCCGAGGGAGTTGATCCCGACCACCTTGCCCTCCGTGTTCACGAGCGGTCCGCCGGAATTGCCCGGGTTGATCGACGCGTCCGTCTGGAGCCAAAGATTGTAGCCGCCGCCCTGGTCCGGGAGGAAGCGGTCGACGCAGGAAAGGATGCCCAGGGAAACGGACCGCGACAACCCCCACGGCGCTCCCATGGCGATGACGAACTGCCCCTCCTCGAGAAGGGCGCCGTCGCCGAGTTCGGCGAAGGCGAACGTCTCTTCCGGCTTCCGGTCGATTCTCAGCAGCGCCAGATCCGTATCCTTGTCGATGCCGACGATTTCCGCCCGCCTGGCGACGCCGTCCGACAGCAGGCAGCGAATCTCCACCGCCCGGTTCACGACATGCCAGTTGGTGACGATCTCCCCGTCCTCCGAGACGACCACGCCCGAACCAGCCAGTTGCGCCTTCTCCCGCCGCCCGGCGTCGAAGCGTTCGGCGATGGGCATGAGGAACGCCACCGCGGGCGAGACGCGTTCCCGCGCCCTGGCGATTACCGCCCGGAGGTCGTTGAGGTCGGCGCCGTCGAGAGCCTCGGGCGAGGCGGCCGACATCGCCTTCGGGCACAGCGCCGCGAAGAGCGCGAACGCCGCCATGACGACGGCGCCCGGCGCGGAAAATTCCGCAATCCTGATTTTCGTCATTCCCGATCCTTGTCTTCTTCCCCTCCGGCGGTGCCGGCGAGGATCTTTGCGCGCACCTCGTCGGCGATGTCCGGGTTGACCGCGAGGAATTCCGCCGCCCGGTCGCGGCCCTGGCCGATCCGCGCGTCGCCGTACGAGAACCACGACCCGGACTGGACGAACAGCCCCGCCTTGAGTCCGAGGTCGACCAGTTCCCCTTCGCGGTGAATGCCCCTGTTGAAGAGTATCTCGAAAACCGCCTCGCGGAACGGCGAGGCCACCTTGTTTTTCACCACCTTGACGCGCACCTTGTTGCCGCGCGCGCCGTCGGCGTCGCGCAGCGTCTCGATCCGGCGGATGTCGAGGCGCAGCGACGCGTAGAACCGGAGCGCTCTTCCGCCCGGGGTGACCTCCGGGTTCCCGAAGGAGACGCCGATCTGCATGCGTATCTGATTGATGAAAAGGACGACGGCGCGCGTCCTGGAGACGCCGCCGGTGAGTTTGCGCAACGCCTGGCTCATGAGCCGGGCCTGGAGGCCGACGTGCGAATCGCCCATCGCGCCCTCGAGCTCGGCCTTCGGGGTGAGGGCGGCGACGGAGTCGACGACCACCAGGTCGACGGCGTTCGATTTGATGAGGAGTTCCACGATCTCGAGCGCCTGCTCGCCCGAATCCGGCTGCGACACGAGCAGCGAATCGAGGTCGACGCCCAGGCGCTTGGCGTAGCCGGGGTCCAGGGCGTGCTCGGCGTCCACTATCGCCGCCGTGCCGCCCTCCGCCTGGGCGGCGGCGACGGCGTGGAGCGCGAGGGTGGTTTTTCCGGACGACTCCGGACCGTATATCTCGACGATCCGCCCGCGCGGATAGCCGCCGACGCCGAGCGCGAGGTCGAGCCCGAGCGAACCCGTGGAAATGACCGGCACCGACTTCACGGACGACGCCCCGAGGCGCATGACGGCGCCGGCGCCGAACTGTTTTTCGATCTGTTCCAGCGCGGCGGCGAGGGACGGCGCTTTCCTTTCACTGTTTTTGTCGCTCGTCCTGGCCATTCAGTTCTCCGGCGCCTCGGGCCTGGGTTCGGGATCGCGCACCGGAGCGAGGTTGAACAGCGAACGGATGCATTGCGTCTCCCGGAGTTCGTCGTGGACGACCGACACCGGTCCCTTCACCGCGTCCTTGATTTCGTGGGAAATCTGCGAAAAGCGGACCACCACCCCCATGTTGAGCTCCCTGAGGACGTTGATCTGCGGCACGCGCCCGGCCTGGCGGCGGCTGACGATGCTTTCGCGCTCTTCGACGAGAAACGCCAACGCGTCGCGCAGGTTGCGCAATTCCGAAATAAGGTCGGCGATCATGGATTTTTGCTCGAGGTCGAACTGGGCCGAGGCGTCGGGGAGGTTGAGAAGCGGCTCGAGAATCTGCTTCGCGGAACGGACGCGGTCGCTCAGTTCGGCGATTTTCGCCCTGACCTCAGCCAGCTTGTTTTCGTCCGTCCAGTTGAGGCCTGCCATGATCCTGGTGTTGACGCCCACCTCCGACCCGATCGTCTCCGCCTCGACACCCTGGAATCCCCAGACTTCGCCGCCGAGGATGGTCCCCCGGGGGATGGACACCTTGCCCAGCGACCGCACGACGGAATGGAGAATCTCCTTCTCCGACACGACGTCCCCCGTCGCCTCGACGGTCGAATCGTCGATATAGCGGACCTTGAGGGAGCCGCATTTGATGACCGCGTTGCCGCGCCCCTTGACGCCGCCGACGATCGTCACCTCGCCCTCCGACTCGACCGTCGCCGAACCCATCTCGCCCCGGATTTCGACTCCCCTCTTCCCCTTGATGGAAAAGCCGTCCAAAAGCGAACCGTTGACCACGACCTTGCCGACGAAATCGATGTTGCCGACACTGTAGTCGATGTCGTGCGCGATCTCGAGGGTGGGCGAAACGGAAAGAACGTGGTTCTCGTGGACCAGCCGGCCCTCGATCTCCGACGAAAAGTCCTTGCCGTTGGGATTGAGAATCACGCCGGGGCCGGCGGCGACCTGCGCGGGCGCTCCCGGGGACGCCGGCACGACGCCGCCGAAGACGTCCTTGCCGGCGCGGCCGGCGCCGGGGGGAATGATGGTGGCGACGCGTTGGCCGGCGAAGCAGTTCTCGATCAGATTCAGTTGGCGGAAATCGATTGACCCCTCGTCCGTCTGGTCGTACCTCGGGGCGGCGGCGGTGGGAAGGACGTGGAACTCGATCGATCCGTCCTCCCCCCGGCGCATGGGGTCGCCCTGGGCGATCTGGAAATAGCCGTCGAAGGGCGTGGCCGAGTTCTGCATGAGGACATAGGTCGCGAGGCCGATCGCGTCGACGCCGTGGACGATGCCGGCGTCGATGAGAACATCGCGGAGCCGATCCTGGGAGAGTCCGGAGAACGAGGGTCCGGGGGCGAGGCGGATGAAGGCGGCCATGCGCGTCGGCTCGACGACGATGCGCACCGACATCTCGTTGTTGGCGGAGGAGTGCGCCACGACCACGGGAAACGGCTCCCCGCCGCGTCCGGCGAGGGTCGCTTCGGAAACCTGCGGCTGGGCGTGCCTGGCGGTCATGAAAACGCTCCTACACCTCGGGGAACTTCCCCGCCTCCTGCCAGCGCTTGATGCGGTCGCGCAGCGACCGCTCGCTGATCCCGAGGGCCTCGGCGCTCTTCGCGCGCGCGCCGCCGAAATGGAGCAGGGTCGCGAGGATGTGCCCGCGCTCGACGTCCTCGAGCCAGGTCGGTTCGAACCGCGCCGGAGACGCCGCGCCCGGGGACGTCTTCGCGGCGGTGCGAGCCGTTTTCGGCAGAGCGTTTTCCACCTGCTCCGCGCCGATGCGTTCATCCCTCCCCAACACGACCAGCCGTTCCATGACGTTGGCCAGTTCGCGGACGTTGCCGGGCCAGTTGTAGCGCTCAAGCAGCGCCAGGGCGTCGTCCGAGATCTCCCGCACCCGCGATCCCTCCTCGGCGCGGTACCGGGCGAGAAAATGCCTGGCCAGGTCGGGGACGTCCTCGCGGCGTTCGCGCAACGGCGGCAATTCCACCGATATGACGTTCAGGCGGTAATACAGATCCTCGCGGAACGCCCCTCCCTCGATCGATTTCTCCAGATCGCGGTTGGAGCTGGCGAGGATCCTGACGTCCACCGACAACGTCTCCGACGATCCGACGCGCTCGAACTCCTTCTCCTGAAGGACGCGCAGCAGCTTGCCCTGGAGGGCGAGGTCCATTTCCGACACCTCGTCTAGGAACAGGGTGCCGCCGTCCGCCATTTCGAAGCGGCCGATGCGGCGCTTGTCGGCGCCGGTGAAGGCGCCGCGCTCGTGGCCGAACAACTCGCTCTCGAGAACGCCCGCCGACAGGGCGGCGCAGTTGACCTTGACGAGCGGCTTGTCGCGGCGCGGGCTTTGCGCGTGGATGGATCTGGCCGCCAGTTCCTTGCCGACGCCAGACTCGCCGCGGATGAAAACGGTGGCGGAACTGGGCGCGGCCTGGCGGATTTCCTCGAACACCTTCTTCATCGCCCCGCTCTTGCCGACGAAGTCGCCGATGCGGAACTTCTTCGCCAGCTCGTCGCGAAGGAATTCGTTCTCCGTGAGAAGCCGGCGGTGGCGCAACGCGCGTTCCACAGCGACATCTATCTCCTCCGCCTTGAAGGGCTTCATGACGTAATCGAAGGCGCCCTCCTTCATGGCCTGCACCGCCGTCTCCACGGTGGCGAAGGCGGTCATCATGACGACGGGAAGCTTCGGGTCGAGGCGGCGCGCCTCGCGAAGCAGCTCCATGCCGTCCATCTCCGGCATGCGCATGTCGGTGAGAAGCAGCGCCGCCGATCCGTCCGCGAGTTCCTCAAGGGCGCGGGATGCGCGGGCGAAGCCGCGCACCACATGCCCCGGGCGGTCGAGCACCTCCATGAGACTGTCGCGCATGAAGTCGTCGTCGTCGACGATTATGATTTTGTTCTTGGCCATGTTTCCCTTCCGGACGCCCCGAACCTTGCCGTTACACCGTTCGCGGCCAGAAATTGTGAAGATGGGGTATGGGGGTTGCCCTGTTCCGCAACTGCTTCCCTTGACCGTTTCATGGCCGCGCACAGTTGAGGGAATCACAACTCCGGACCGCGAACGGCGTAATTGTATCATTTTCACCGGCTGTTTCAAAGCGCATCACCCCACCGGCAGCTCGAACGCGACCACGGCGCCGCGAGGTCTGTTGTCGGATACCGTCACCTCGCCGCCGTGATCCCCGACTATCTTGTGGACGATGGCGAGACCGAGGCCGGTGCCGTCCCGCCGCAGGGTGAAGAACGGATTGAATATCTTGTCCTTGGCGTCGTCCGGGATTCCGGGGCCGTCGTCGGCGAAGGCGAGGACGAGAATTTCCCGCCCGTCCCTGACCTTGGTCCCGGCGGATACGGTCAGGTTCCCTTTTTCGGCCATCGCCTGGGCGGCGTTGAGGACGACGTTCAAGGCCGCCTGCGAAAGCTGTTCCGGATCGAGGAGGAACTGGCGCTCCGGCTCCTCCACCTCGACCCGCGACTCGATGCCGCGCTCCTGCAATTCCCGCGCCGCCATGTCGAGGGCGGGAGAGACGACCTGCATGATCCTCGATGGCCGCAGGCGCGGCGCGCGGCCGCGGGTGAACGTGAGCATGTCCGTGACGATGCGGTTCAGGCTCGAGGCGGCGGCGATGATTTTCCGGCAGGTTGCCGCCTCCGGACTCCCGGCGGCGAAGCGCCGGCCGAGGCTCGAGGCGTAAAGCTCAATGCCGCCGAGCGGGTTCCTGATCTCGTGCGCGACGCCGGCGGCCATTTCGCCGAGCGCTGCGAGGCGGTCCTGGCGGTTCACCCGATCCTCGAGTTCGCGAAGCCGGGTGAGGTCGGAAAAAGTCTGCACCGCGCCGATCGTGTTGACGCCGCCATCGCTGACGCTCCGGACCGGGCTCGCGGAAACGGACAGGGACCGCGTATGCCCGCCGGCGTCGGGGAAGCGCTTTTCAACGCCGGCGATCTCGATTTCCTCCGACAGGGAACGCATGAGCATGAGCGCTAGGTCGCGGCACTTTCCCGGCATGGCGTCGAGGATGAACACGCCCTCGGGGTTTTCCGGCAGCGCCGGCTCGATGTCCCGCAGCAGATTCGCGGCCGGATTCCAGGCCATGACCCGGCGGTCGAGGTCAATGGCGACGATGCCGTCCGCCGACGACTCGATGATGCTGGCGAGGTAGTTTTTGAGGGACGACACCTGGGTGACCGTCTCCGAGAGTTCGAGGTTTTTCCGGTGCAATTCGCCGGACAACTCCTTCACCTGCGCCTGGAGCAGCTGGTGCGACTGCTGCAGTTCGGCGGCTGCGGCGGAATAGGCGCGGATGATCTCGCCAAGTTCGCGGAGATCCGGGGGAAGCGGCGCCTGTTCGGGAGCGTCGCCGTTCGTCACTGTTGTCATGGTTTTTCCAGTGTGTCAGAGGGTTTTCCGCAAAGGCGTCGAAACGCGCCCGCCGGGGCGGTCGGGACGCCACAGGTCCAGCCAGGCGGCAAGCGCCGCCGGCGCGCCTTTCCGCTCCGCCTTGCGCATCGCCTGTCGCGCAAGGCGGTCCGCGCCGCCGGCGGCGTCGAAAATCGCCGCGTAGTCGTGGGACTTCGCCGGCTTCGGGCTGTACGGGAAGGCGCCCGCCTCCAGAAGGCCCGCGAGGCGATCAAGCGCCTCGCGGACCGGCTCGAGATCGGCCGCGGCATGGAGAATCCGCATGCCGCCCGTTTCCGGGCTGGGGAAAAAGTACCCGGACGCAACCACCCTGCCGCCGCCCGGCCGGACGAACGAATCGAGCGCCGCCGCGTAGAGGGCTGTCTGCAGCTTGCCGTTCTTGAACGGATCGGCGGCGGAAAACGCCGCCGGCGATCCCGTCTTGTAATCCCAGACCACGAGTCCGCCGGATTCCGTTTCATCCACCCGGTCGAGGCGGCCGCGCAGGCGGACAGAGCGTCCCGAAGGCAGGCGCAGCTCGGCGGGGCGGCCGTCGTTCCAGGGGGCGTTTCGCCCTTCCATCCCGAAGACCGCCTCGAGGTGAACCGGCCGAGCCGTCTTCTGATATACCGTCTCGGCGACGAGGAACACGCGCGCGCATTCCGCCAGGTCGCGGCATTCGAGCTCGAAATCGGTCGCGTTCGCGGGAGGGATCTCCCGCCGCCAATGCCCGATTCTGTCGGCCAGCGTCTCCTCCAGTAACGCCAGGTGCCGCGCCAGATCGGCGCGTTCGCCGCGCGCCGTCAATTGGCGCTGGAACTCGTAAAACGTCTCGTGGAGAAGGCTGCCCCGGTCGGCGCGATTGAGCCAGCGCCCGCGTTCCCCGTCCGGACGGCCCGGCGGCGTCACGCCCAGCGTCCAGCGGAAAAAGTACTCCTGCGGATTAGCGCGAAGCGCCTCCAGTTGCGTCGGCGACAGCGATTCGGGAATGCCGGCCGCGTCCGGAACAAAACCGTCGTAGGCGGTGAAAACATCGGAACGCCGCGCCGATTCCGCCGCTCTTCCCGCGATGAGGCGGGGAAAATACGCCTGTTCCGACTCCGGAGACGGAACAACGCCGCGGCCGCCAAGCGCGTCTGTCCAGAATTCGTCGCTGCAAAGGCGTTTTTCCGGCCGACCCGGAAGGTAGGCGGCGCGGACCGTTTTTCCGTCGACGGAACGGGCGAGTTCGCCGAACAGGTCGGCGGGGAACGCTTCCGCGCCGCGCGCCAAATCATAGGTGGAATGGGAGACGACGACCGTACCACGCCGCCGCGCGAGAAGCCGGCGCAACCGGGCTTCATTCCGGGCGCCCGCTTCGGCCGCGAGCGGCAGCGCCGGGGAGAGCCGGGCGCGCTCGGCGTCGAGGAGGGCGGGATCCTGGCGGCCGCCTCCGGGGAAAACGCCGTCGTCGAGCCCGAGGATAAAGAGGAATTCCCGGCCCGCGTGTCCGCCGTCCGGTCCCGACACATGCGCCTTGCCCGGCTGCGGCCCCCGCCCGAGAAGCTGCAGCCCGTCCGCCAGGCCGGCCAGCCACTCCGCCGCGTCGAACCCGGGCCAAGGCGTCGCCTGTCCGGCGATGAACCGGTCCTCGAGGAGGCGCGCCCTCGCGTACCCGTCCAGTTCGCCGCCGACCGCCGCCCAGTTCGTCAGCAGACGCCGCGCCGCCAAAAGCATGCCCTCCGCCCCGGCGTCGCCCGGCGTCGGCGGGAGGATATCGGCGAGCAATGCGTCAAGCCCCCGGAGCGCGTCGGCATCCACGGCGCTCTCCGGACGCCGGACGGCGGGCGCGGGTTTGCCGCCGCCGCACGACTCGGGCAGCGCGGCGAAAATCCGCGCCATGTGTTCCGTGGAGGCGTCCGGGAATTTTTCCCCGCCATCGATGAGCCCCGATGCAAGGAGGCCGGCGAGTCCGGCCGGACCCGCGCCGGCGCGCAGCCAGCCGAGCCACGCCGACACCAGGCGGGACGGGCCGGAAAAGCGGGCGGGCAGGCCGCTCTCGAAAGTGAGGGGGAGGTCTTCCACCGGAACGCGCCCGTCGCCGAAAGCCTCGCGCGCGGCAAGGCACGCGCGCGCCGTCGCCTCCACGCCGCCGAAGACGACGATCTCGATCCGGTCGAGCGCGATGCGGCCGGCGAGGATGCGGCGGAAAGCCTCGCGCGCTTCATTCATGCCGCCGTCCGCAGCGATGAAGTCAAAAGCCGCGTCCGGAAGACCGTCGTCGACCTCGAGGACGCGCCGCCTGCCGGCGGGCCAGGCCTCGACGAGCGCCAGTCCGCCCGGCGGCGCGTGGTCGAAAAAATCCGCCGGCACGAGAAGAACGGGCGTTGCCGCGCCGTCCCGCAGGCGGTCGGCGGCGAAACGAGCCTCCTCGTCCGGCATGGCGAATCTTTTACCGGCGAGGAGTTCGCGATAGCGGCGGTAGAGCCGGGCGAGTTCCCGCCCGCGTTCGCGGGGCCGGAGAACCCGCGCCAGGACGGAGCCGTCCGTCAGGCCGGCGCGCGCGAAGTCGGTAAAGGTGCGGTCGAGGCCGCGCAGCAGGGAAAGCGGCTGGCCGAGCGGGGCGAAATAGCCGTCGCCCCCGCCGCTTCGCGCCTCGCGAAGCGCCTGCGCGACGACGGCGAGGCGATCGGTCTCGTCCGGGCGCGCCAGTCTGTCCTCCGCGAGTCCGGGCAGCGCGTGCAACGCCAGGAGGCGGGACGGCGTCATGACCCTGACGTTGGCGGCGACGCCGGCGACGGCGGCCGCCTGGTCCAGCCATGACGCGCCGACACGGTTCGACGGCGCGAGAAGGATGGCGCCCTCCAGGCGGAGGCGGGACAGTTCGTCAGCCAGCGCCGCTATGAACCGGTTGACGGCGGCGCGGCTCATGGAACCGGCTCCCCGCCGGGAGAGTCGGCGCCCGGGGTCGGCTTTTCGCTCCCCGCCCCGCGCCGGCGGGGCGGGGCGACCCTCCGGCGCGCCGGCGGCGGCGACGCGCCTCCCGCTTCCCGGACGACGGAGAAGGCGAGAAGCAGGCCGACGAACGCGCCCGCCCCCGGCGGCAGCGCGTTCGCCCACAGGCCGGCGGCGGCCAGCGCGGCGACGCCGCCGAGGATTCCGGGGGCAAACGCGCACGTGCCGCCGCGGCCGGCGGCGCGGGCGAGGAGTTCCGCCAGGAGCGCCAGCCACAGGCCGATCCCGGCCAGGCCGGATCCGCGGAGAAGGGCGGCGTACCACGGCGGGGCGTTGCCGTCCCCCGACAGGTTGACGGGGCGGTCGGTGTCGGCCGTATGGCGGGTCCCGACCCCTTCGCCGAAAAACGGCCGCGCGACGAAGGCGTCAAGGGCGCGTTCGTATTCGGAGGCGTAAAACGCCGGGCCGCCGTAGGCCAACGTCGGCAGAACCGCCGCCGTCAGCGTTTCGCGCCGCTCCCGGTCGCGGCGGCGCCGGGACTCCGCGCCGTAGCCGAAAACGAGGAGGCAGACGAAAACGCCGACGATCCAGGCATAGCTCCGCCACATCGTCCAGACCACGAGGAGCCCGGCGAAAGCGGCGAACAGAAGCCCGCCGGAAAGGACGGACATCAACGCCATCGCCGGCACGAGAAAGGTGCACAGCAGCGTGAACACCGCGACCCCCGTTCCCCGCTCACCGCCGCGCCAGTCGGCGAGAAGCGGCAGGAAGAGGGCGAGGAGCAGGCCGTAGGCGTTCGGGGAGTCGAGAAAACCGTAAACTCCGGCTGCCGCCGCGCCGCCGTCCGGCCTGGCGGTTATGAGTTGCCGGGTCGCCATGAGGACGTTCGCCAGCACCCCGGCCGACAACGCCATGAACAGGCGGTCACGGCGTTCGCGGTCGGCGAGGAGCGGAAGGAAAACCGGCGCCGGCAGGACGAGGCGGACGATCCAGGCGAGCGCCAGATCGGAGCCGTGCGCGCCAAAGCCGTTCCTGGCCATGCCCGGAAGCATGGCCAGAATCCAGAAAAGCGCCGGCAGGATGGCGAATAGCCAGTCCGGAAGCCCGCGTCCCGGCTTCGTCATGCCGCGAAGAAGCCCCATGCTTGCGGAAAGAATCGCCAACGGCAAAAGCAGCCATTCGCCCGGCGTCAGGTGGAGGTCGGCCAGGGAGGCGCCGAATGCGTCCAGCCGGTGGAAAGGCAGGAGGAACGCGGCCGCCGTCGCCGCCCACGCATGCCAGGACGGCGGAATGGGCGGGGCGCCGACGCCGTTCCCGGACATGGTCACGCCTCCCCTTCGGAAACGCGGCCGAGCAGCCAGGCGGGACCGGCGAGCAGAAGGATCACCGCCACCGCCGCCAGTTCCTCGTCCGAGGGCAGGGAGACGAACAGGCCGTCGTAGATTTCGCGCGGCTGGTAGGCTCCGAGGCTGGCGACGACGCCGGCGTTGAGGAGGCAGCCGCCGCGCACCGTGGATTCGATGAACGCGGCCAGGTCCTTGCGGGTGCGGTAGACGAGCACCGGGATCAGCTTGACGACGACGGTGACGAGGAGGATAAGGAAAAGCGCGATCGAGAGCCAGTGCAGCGGCATGATCCAGATCGCCGCCGCCGGCACGATCACGAGCGCCGCGCCGCCGAACCAGACCACGAAGCCGTCTATGACGTCGTCGCGCATGGTGAGGAGGCGGGAGGCGGTTTCATTCGACAGGTCGTCCCCTTCCGGGGTGTTTCGCGGTTTGGCGGAGTCGCGGACCTGGGCGAGCACCGCCGTCACCGTCATGTACACGGCGAAGAACACCGGCGGAAGCCGCGTTTCCTGGATGTAGAGCATCTCGTCGAACGCCGGGTGCGCGGTCATGCCGATGACGAAGAACATGCCGTGGGTGAGGCCGCCGAGGACCGGCGAAAGGATTTCAACCCCCTGGAACAACGCCGTCCCGGAAAGCATGAAAATGGCCAGGACGCCGGCCGACCGGAATGATCCGTATCCGCCGGTCATCGCGCACATGAGGCCGCCGACGGTGCAGAAGGCGGCGACGAGAAAGAGGGTCGACGTCGAGACGCCGCGCGGCTCGACGTCGTTCAAGTCCTTCGGCTCGCGGGCGGCGCGGAAAAGGGCGCGCCAGGCGGAATTCGCCACCGCCAAAAGTCCCCCGGCCGCGAGCAGATACGGAACGACGCGCTGGTTCCCCGCCGTATAGGCATAAAACCGGAACAGGCAATAGCCCGCCAGCACGGTCGAAACGGCCAGAAACGCCTGGGAAATTCGCAACGCGGCAAAAAGCGACAAGACTCCCTTTCCATCGGTTCCGTACAGCCGTTACGGGGCAATCCGGCCCGAACTCCCGTATTCTGCGCGCAATACGCATCATACAGGATACAGGGATCGCCGCCCAAGGCAAGGAAAACGCCCCGTCTTATGCCTTGATTCGGGGGCGTCCATCCATAGTATACGGGGAAAGGGAACTCTTCCGCACCAACCGGAGAACCGATGCCTGACACGGATGATTTCGAAAAAGCGTTCGGATCGGCCGTGGACGGCGGCGGAACGCCGCCGCCGCCGAAAACGGCGGACGATCCCGCGCCGGACGACGCCGACGATCCCGGCATCGGGATGCTTACGGCGTACGACGAGGAACTCCCTGCCGCCACCGAGGGTCCCGGCTTCCTCCGGCGCTCCCTCTCCTGGTTTCTCCGCTGGCATCCGTTCTTCTTCCTCGGCGTCGCGCTTTGTCTCGCCGCCGTCGCTTGGTCAGTATATCCCGCCCCCGAGGAGCAGGTCGTCCCGGACGCGCGGGAACTGTATCGCGAAGGGCTCGACCGCCTCTACCGGGTGATGAACCCTGATCTGGCGCTCTACGCGGCGACCCCCGAGGACGAGGTGCTGGCGGCGCGAAACGCCATCCTCAATCTTTTCATTTTCCATCGCGGCGACCTACGCTCCTACCCGGATTTCGTCAATCCGCATCTTCTTCTCGGCGAGGCGAACAGCCTCCTGGCGGCCTTCAGCCCCGCCTTGGCGGAAAAGCATTACGCGGAGGCGCTTGAAGCCTACGAGGACGCGCGCATCTGGGAGGCGCGGGAAGACTCTCTGGAAAACCTCGCGGCGTATCGCCACGCCAATTTCATTCCCGACGCTCCGCCGCCGCCGATCGGCGAGGGCGACGACGGGGCGGTGCGGATCTACCTCGCCGATCACGAGGACGAGATCGCGCTGCGCCGCGCCCGCCGGGAGGACTACATCCGTTACCGGCGCGCGGAAGCGGAGGTGAATCTGGGCAAGCCGGACCTCGCTCTCGCCGATCTGGAACGCCTCGGTGGCGAGCGCCGCGCCGGCCGCCGCGAACGGGAGCGCGACGCGCTCGCCGGCCAGGGCGGCGGGGCGGATCCGGAGCTTCGCGCCTTCGAACTCGGCCCGGACGAACATTTCCGCCTCGGCCTCCTCCTCGCACGCGCCTACGACCGGCTCGGCCGCATGGACGAGGCGGAGACGGAATACCAGGCCTACCTGGCGAGCGGGCGCGCCGGCCGGGACCGTGTCTTCGTACTGGAACGCCTGGCCGCCATCGCCATGGCGGACGGCGGCGTGTTCGAGCGCGCCGATCCGGAGCGCGCGCAAACCGCGTACACGCGCGCGGCGGAACTGTTCGACGCCGTCGCCGCCTCGCCGGGAGCCGATTCCGGATCGCGCGACCGGGCGATTCTCGGATCGGCGCGCGCTTTTTCCGCCTTGGCCGGCATGACGCCGGACGGCGGCCGCACCGTCGTCGACGCGATCGGCGAAGCCGGCGGCGTAATCCGCTCCTGGCTCGAGGCCCTGTCCGGACAGGGTCTTCCCCGTCGCACGCTGGCGCTGCCGGAAGCGATCGGCAAGACCTTCGCCAAGCCGGAAATGCTCTATCCCCTCGCCTCGGCGCTGCCGGCCGCCGCCGCCGCCCGCGTCGCCGCCTTCGCCGCCGGCGGGGCGGAAACGCCGTACTTGCGCCGGCGGGCGCTGCTGACGGCCGCCATCGACCGCTACGACCGGATCGCCGGAACGGAACCGGGATCCGAACTGGCGGTCCGCGCCCGGGCTTCCGCCGCCTTGGAGGCGTGGCGACTCGGGTTGGCGGACGAGGCGGAAGCGCGCCATCGCGCCATGCTCGACCCGCTGGCGCCGCCGGAACTCCACGCCCCGGCGCGAATCGGCCTGGCCGAGATCGCGCTCGAACGCGGCGACCTCGACGAGGCGGCGCGGCTTCTCCTCGGCGGCATGACCCACCGCGGCAGACTGTGGCTCGAGGACGGCGAGGCGGATTGGCGCTCGATCGCGGCCCGTCTCGGCAATCCCGCCAACCGGAGCGGCGAAAACCCCTGGACACGCCTGTGGGAACGGATCGGCGACGAAGGGCGGGAAATCGCCCTCTACGCCGCCAGCGGCAGGCAGCTCGACGCCGAATACCGCCGCCGCTTCCTCAAGGCGCTGAACGCCGTTCTCCTCGACCGCGACTTCCACAGCGCACCGTATTTCGCCGCCGTCGAACGGAACGCGGCGCTCGACTACCTTCTCGCCCGCGATCCGGAGACCCTCGACGCGCGCGACTGGCGCTGGCTGAACCGACTGCTTCTGGAGGCGGCCTGGCCGTATGAGCTTTTCCGCAAGGCATCGCGCGACAACGTCGAATACCAGCCGCTTCCCGGATGGGCGGAACTGGAGACGACCGGTTTGGTTGAACCCGGCCGCGTCGCGTCGCTCCTCGCCCGGTTGGCGCGCTCCTGGAACGCGGCCGCCGCCGGGCGGGACGCGCCGGATGCTGTCCGCATGCGACTCGCCGGCGTGCGCGCCTACGAGGCGACGCTCGACCGCTACCGCGGCGACGCCGGTCTTCTTCTGCCCGAACTCGCCCGCAACCACGAAGCCCTCGCCCAATTGCGCGAGGGGCAGGGCCGCCACCGGGACGCGCTGGCGTTTGTCGCGGCGGCGGGCAGGACCTATCTGGCCGTCACGTCGCGCGCTCGCGGCGCCGCGTCGGAAATGGAATCGCTCCTCGCCGCCGGCGACGCCTTTTTCCGCGCCGGACTTCTCGAACGCACGGTCGAGGCTTTGACCCTGTTCCTGGAGCGCTTCGGCTACGCCGCGCCGCCCGGCAGCGAGACGGCGATGTCGGTGGCGCGGGCGGAGAATCTTCTGGGCAGGACGTACTGGTTCCTCGGCGACCACGACCGGGCGGTGGCGTCGTTTTCCAACAACCTCAAGCGCCGCACTCCGGAACGCTATAAATCGATGTATTACATCGGCCGCGTCCTCATGGAGCGCTCCGTCGCCCCCAACGGCGATCCCGCCGCGCTCGGGAGCCCGGACGCGCCCATGCCCAACCTTGACCGCGACGGCGACCCGATCATCGAAACCGCGCTCCAGGCCTTCAATTTCCTCCGCCAAGCGCCAGGCATCGACCCCACCGCCAGGGCGTGGCGCTGGGCCGCCTTCGACCTCGGGACGCTCCATTACATGCGGGCCGAGCGGGCTCGGGCGGCGGAGCTCGAACGCGCGCGGACTGCCGCCGGCGACGGTGGCGAAGGCGCTCCCGATCCGGATGCGTGGGTTCCGGCGCACGGGGAGGCGCGGCGCGCGCTTCTCGAGGCGCTGGACCGGTATCCCCTTCGCTACAACGGCGGCGCGGGGGGGATATCGGTGCGCGTCGAACCGGAGGATTACGCCGACGTCATGTCCGCCCGCTTCGAGGCGGAATACAGGCTGGCGAACTCGCTCCTCCGCCTCGCCGACGCCGGCGGCGACCCGGAGCTGCATTCGCTCGCCCGCAGCCATCTCGCCAACCTCGCCGAGCGCTCCCGCTACGCGGACGCGCTGTTCGATCCCGCCTTCGACCGCTTCCAGCTCAACGCCGCCGTCATCGACGAGGCGGTCTCCGAAGGCGGCTGGGAGCGATCCCGCCCGCTGCCGCGCACGCGGCTGGGCGACGACGAGGGGCCGACGAGAAGCCCGGCGCGCATGCGCATGATGCGCATAAACGCCGCGCTCCTCCTCGCCGACAGTCTCTTCCAGGCCGGCGAAAGGGCGCAGGCGCGCGGCGACGACTCGGCCCCCGGTTTTTACCGCCAGGCCTACGACGCCTACCAGTCGATCCACGACCGTTACGGCGCGGAGTACGGATCGCTGGCGATGCTGGGCATGGCGGATTCGCTGTCGCGCCTCGGCCAGGACGGGGACGCAGCGAACCACTACCGGATGGCGGAAAACATCGCGCGCCTCCAGGATCCGGCGGCGCGGTCGGACGGCCTCCTCGACATCGGCCCGGCTTTCTGGGGAGCGCAGGCGTCAGGGCGGTTGCGCGACAGAAGCGACGGCTACGGTTTTTGACGATGTTGTTCGATTTTTCGAACGGGGGCGGTCCCTTTTTAGGGCCTGCGACTGGATAAAATCCGTTGTGGCGAAACGGTTTTCCCCGCATAATGGGGTCGCTTCGGCCAAATTTGCGTTGGCGACCCGCAGGAAGGAATACCACAATGGCGACCCCTATCGGCCCCGACCAGTGCGGCGACATGCTCGCCCGCCGGCTCGCCGAACAGGCGACGGTGTGCGAACGGATCCGTGACCTTTCCGAGCAGCAGCAGAAATACGTCGGGGAACGGCGCGAAGCCGAGCTTTTGGATCTCCTGTCCGGCAAGCAGCGCCTTATCGACCAGCACGAAACGCTGATGCGGAAGACCCAGGAACTGCGCGAACGCTGGGAGACGGAGCGGCCGCGCGCCGCCCCGGCGACGCGGGACAAGGTCGAAAAGGCGTGGGAACGACTGCGGGACGTCCTGAACGAGGTGGTGCGGCTCGAGGACGCGAGCAGGGAAATGCTGCGGGACTCGCGCGACCGGGTGTCGGAGGACATTTCCCGCCTGCAACGGGGAAAAATAGCCAACAAGGCGTATGGGGGAGGCGCGCTCCCGAGACCCCGCGCGCGTTTCAGCGACAAACAGGGTTGATTACAGCGTTTTCGCAAATGGTTGACTTTTCCCCGGCGCGTTTTTGCCTGGCGCGGTTGAGCCCGAAAACGCAACAGGGAGGCCGGTCATTTCTGAAAATGCGCCAGGGAGGCCGGGGATGAAGACGTTGTTCGCCTATTATTCGCACGAGGGGAATTGCCGGGCGCTCGCCGAAGCCATGGCGGCGGCGATCCCCGAGTCCGGCATCGAGGAACTGGCGCGGGCGCGCTATACCCGCTCCATTCCGAAGCGCGGCATCATGAAATATTTCTGTGGCGGACACGAGGCGATGCTGAAGCGCATGCCGAAAATCTCCCCCCTGACCGCGAATCCGGCCGCCTACGACATGATCGTCGTCGGCTGGCCGGTGTGGTTCCTTCAGGTCGCGCCGCCGGCGCGCACCTTCATGGCCGGGGTTGACTGGAGCGGCAAATGCGCCGCGCTCTTCAATATGCACCGGGGCGGCAAGGGCGGGTCGCTTCGCGAGATGGCCCGGTTCATAGCCGACCGTGGCGGGATCGTGGTCGGGAGCGATTCCTTCGTCGACCTGCGTCGCGGAAACGGCGGGAAGACAAAGGCGCGGGCGGTCGAATGGGCGGTCGAATGCGTTGAAAAAGCGAGAAAACTGCGCTCTCAAACCGCCGGGGAATCGGCGTCGTAGCGAAAAGGGCAACCCCCATCCCCCATTTTCACAATTTCGGGCCGCGCCCGACCGGCAAGTGCATTGTGAAGCCGTGAATCGCCCCTCATTCCGGCTTCCAGTCCGCGGCCCAAAACGAATAGAAGACTGCCCATTGTTCAGGGAACATCCGGATGGCGTTCTCGATGATGGAGGCGAAGGACTGGGTGACGGCCTTCACCTGCTCGTCGCGCGTCCCCTCCCCGGGAATCTTGATCGGCGGCAGGAAGATGATCGTGAAGCTGTCGTTGGTGCGCCGCAGGCAAAAGGACGGGACGATCGGCGCGCCGGTGGAAATGGACATCCGCGCCGGACCTTGAGGAAAACGGCACGGCTGTCCGAAAAACATCACCTCGATCCCCTGCTGCGTCGGATCGCGGTCGCCCATCACGCCCACCACCTCGTTGCGCCTGAGCGCCCGCATCATCTTCAGGGCGGCGTCCTTTTCCATGTCGGCGACGGTGAGACCGACCCGCTCGCGTTCGCGCATGAACAAATCGTTGATCTTCCCGTAGCGGTGCATGGCGACGGAGACGGTCATCCTGTAGCCGTAAAGGACGGATACGGCGGCGGCGCCGATTTCCCAGTTCGAGAGGTGGGCGGAGGAGACGATGCAGCCCTTGCCGGCGGCGAGGGCGTCCTCTATGTGCTCGCGTCCCTGCACCGCCATGTTGGTGAGGAAATAACGCTTGTCGAAATGGCGGAAGCGGAAGAACTCGGTGAGGTATTTGCCGAAGTTCCGGAACACCCAGCGCGCCTCCTTGTCGATGCGCGAATCCGGCGCTTCCGGCAAAACCTGGCGAAGATTCGCGCGCACCGCTTTGCGTCCGTTCGAATCGAGCCAGTAGTAATTCAGGTCGGCGAGGCGGATGGCGATGAAATAGAGAAAGCGCTGCGGCAAGACATTGCACAGGAAGGTGAGGATGCGGAAGAGGATATAGCGGATATATATTTTCATCGCGTTTCGCAGTTTACACGTCGATCTCGGGGATCCCGAGCCGGTCCTTGAGTTCCTTCGCCGAATACTCCGCGCTCCTGGGAATGAAGACGAGGTACAGCCCGATCGCCTCGCACACCCCCTTCACCGCGTCCGCCGCCCTCCGGGGCGTTCCCTTTCCCGGCTCGAATTGGACGGCGGTGAACGGTTTTCCCGTCTTTTCCTCGACGACGAGGAAATCGATCGCCAGGCCGCCGAGGCGTTTTTCATACCCTGGATTCGGATCGTTCGATTCCGCCAGGCGCGCGAGCGGGACGCCCGCGTGCACCTGCGCCCCCTCCCCGATCGCCTCGACGAGGGCGGCGAGGCAGGAACGTTCCGACGGATCGAGAAACGTCCGCGCCCCATACGGAAAGACGTCCGGATTCGCCTGCGGCCCGGCAGGCCCGGCGACCGCTTCCGTCGACTCCGGCTGCGCCTTCTTCGCCTTCTTTCCCGGACTTTTCCGGTCGAGCAGCCCGTAGAGGTTTTCGTACCGGCGCAATTGCCGGAGAATAATGAAAATCATGGGCAGAAGGAAGATGAGGACGAACCACAGGGCCGCCTCGGATATGCTCATTCCGCCCAGGATGTCCCTCATGCCGTTCCTCCGCCTCCGGCGTTCCGCTTCGCGATCAGCTCCCGGAGCGCGACCGGTTCCACGCCGGTCAGAGTATCGCATGCCCTGTCCGCCATGGGAAGCAGTTCTTTTCGGGTCATGGTCGTCGTCAATGCCAGGGTCGCCATCCCCTCGGCGCGGGCGGCGGCGAGTCCGGCGAGACCGTCCTCGACGACGACGCAGTTCGCGGACGGTTCGCCAAGCGGCGCCGCCGTCTTGGGAAACGCCCCCGGATTCGGTTCGGAGCGGATCGCCATGGAGATGTCCACCCTGATCCGGAGCAGCCCGGCCCGGGGAAGCGATCCGAGGACCAGGCGCACGGTCTCGGTCGGCGCCGAGGTGGCGACGGCCATCCGGCGAGCGGCGACGCCCTCCGATCATTGGTCATTCCCCGTCCTCCCCGTCGACGCGCCGGATCCGGACGCGGCGCACCCGGCGCTCGTCCGCCTGCAAAACCCCGACCTCGAGCTTGTCCTCGTACATGAAGCTCTCGCCCGCCGCCGGAATATGGCCGAGGTTGTCGAGGACGAAGCCGGCGACCGTCTCGAAGTCGTCGTCCTCGGGAAGTATCTCGTCGCCGAGGAGCTTGTTGACGTCGGAGACGTGGGCGTGGCCGTCGGCGGCGAAGACTCCGGGCTCGACCTCGCGGACCTCGCCGTCGCTTCCGGCGTCCCCGGCGTCGAACTCGTCCTGGATGTCGCCGACGATCTCCTCGAGGACGTCCTCCATGGTGACGAGGCCGGCGGTGCCGCCGTACTCGTCAAGCACCACCGCCATATGCGACTGGCCCCGGGACATTTCGGCGAGCAGTTCCGGGATCCTTTTCGTCTCCGGAACGAAAAGGGGCGGCCGGAGGAGGGACGACAGGGCGGGGCGCGCGCTTTCCGGCCTGTCCCAAAACTGGAGGGCGTCCCGGATGTGGAAGATGCCGACGATGTGGTCGCGCGTCCCCTTGTAGGCGGGCAGGCGCGAATAGCCCTTTTCCATCGCCAGGTTGAGGGCGTCGGAGAGCGGCGCGTCGGCGTCGATCACCGTCATTTCGGTGCGCGGGACGATGATGTCGGCGACGTCCGATTCCTTGAATTCGAAGATGCCCTCGATCATCCTGGTCTGGCCCGGTTCGAACACGCCGTCGAGCTGGCCGTCGGAGACGGCGTCGATCACTTCGGCCTCGCGCTCGTCCTCGTCCTCCTCGTCGATGCCGGCGACGCGGACGAAGACGCGCTTCGCCCGGAGGGCGAAGCCGGACAACGGCGACAGCGGCAGCGACAGGATAGCCACCGGCAGCGCGAGCCCGACCACCATCCGCTCGGCGTAATGCGAGCCAAGCAGATTGGCGAAGCCGCGGATCACGGCCTGGAGCGCGAGGAGAAGCACGCTTGTCCAGAAGAAGCGGACGGGCGCCGGCGCCCGTCCGCCGGGCAGCAGCACCCAGAAGCCGTAGACGAAGAACGCGCCCGACATGGCGGAGGAAAGGATGTCGGCGCGGGCCGCCACCGACGGGTCGTTCGAGGCCGCCTTGTCGAGGAAGTCGGGCGCCGGCGCCCCGCCTTTTTCCAGCCGGCGCCTGATCCGCGACCGGCTGGCGGCCATAAGCGCGTATTCGTAGGCGCCGCCGAGGAGGCTGCAAAGCCCCAGAACCCCGAGGATGATTCCTTCAAGCCATAACGGAACGCCGTCGTCGAACATTGAAGGCTACTCCCCGTCCGGACGCGCCAGGGCGTCGCCGGGAAAGGAGTCGTCCGTTTTCAGTCCCAGTTCGCCCAGCGTTTTCGCCTGCGCGAGATGCATCCGCCTGCGGCCCTCGTCGTCGTCGTCGCGCATGCCCATGAGGTGGAGAAGCCCGTGAAGCGCGTAAAAAATGAGTTCGTTCCTGAAGGGGACGCCGCGCGCCGCCGCTTCGCGCCTGGCCGTCCCGGCGCTTATCGCGACGTCGCCGAGGCGCAGCCTGCCGTCCTGTTCCTCCTCGCCGTCGTCGAAGGCGAGGACGTCGGTGGCGCGGTCGCGGAAAAGGTGGCGGCGGTTGAGCCGGCGGATGGCGTCGTCGTCCAGGACGGCGAGATCCATGGCGGCCGGCTTGCGGCGCCGCGCCCGGTAGGCGCGGTCGAGCGCTTCCCGGATGAGCGCGCGCGGCAGGCGCCGCTCCGCCGAGGAGTTGGCGATGCGCACCACAAGCAGCGGACCCTCCCCCTCCCTCGTCACCGCTTCTTTCCTCCGTTCCCGGCCGGCGCGTCAGGGTATTTGACGCGGCCGTGGTACATGGACAGGAGCAGGCGGATGACAACGTCCTCGACCCGCGCGAGCTGCCCCATGGACAGGCCGGATTCCTCGAACTGGCCGTCGAGGAGGCGCTCGCGGGACAGGGAGGAGACGAGCTTCCGGATGTGTTCGGGGGAGGGGCCGTCGAGGCTGCGCACCGCCGCCTCGACGGCGTCGGCGAGCATGACGACGGCGGCTTCCGGCGTCTGCGGACGGGGTCCCGGGTAGGTGAAGGCGTCGCGGGAGATTTCCACCCCCTCTGGGGCCTGCGCAACCGCCTTGTGATGAAAAAATTTCATGACGCCGGTGCCGTGGTGCTGCTGGATCATGTCGACGACGCTGGCCGGGAGACGGTAGCTTTTGGCGATCTCGGCGCCGTCCTTGACGTGGTTGACGATCACGAGCGCGCTCATGTGCGGGCCGAGAAGATCGTGCCTGCTCACCCCGGCCTCATTCTCGCTGAAATACTCCGGCTTCACCAGCTTGCCGATGTCGTGGAACATGGCTCCGATCCGCGCCCTGAGGCCGTCGCCGCCGACCGCTTCGGCGGCGGCTTCGGCGAGCGTGCCGACGACGGAACTGTGGTGGTAGGTGCCGGGGGCTTCGACGATGAGCCGCTTGAGCAGGGGATGGTCGAGGTCGGCGAAATCCTGGAGCCGGATGCGGGTCGTCACCCCGAACAACCGTTCGACCCACGGCAGGAGCATGAGGACGACAAGGCCGCTCACGAACCAGTTGGCGACGAGTCCCAGGACGCCCACGAGCGGGAACATGCCGCCCTCCGCCAGGAGAAGAAGCGATGAGTCGAGCTCGAACAGCGCCCTGACGTCGCCGCGCGTGAAATTCCAGGCGATGAAGGCGACGCTGCCGATCAGACCGGACAGAAGCGCCATCAGAAGAAGAAGTCCGCGCCAGCGCACCCGCGCCGCCATGTAGACGAAGAACCACCCCGCCGTGAGATAGCCGACCATGAGGTCGGGACGGCCGTCGAAGATGACCAGGCTGATGAGGGACGCGACGGCGGTGAGGAAGATGGATGTGCGCATTGTCATCCCGAGCGCCGCCACGCCGGCGACGACGCCGATCGGGAGCATGGTGCCCGGGAGGCCGGTCCAGATGAGGAAATAGCCTATGTATACCGTGAGGAGACAGAGAAGGGAGCCGACGAAGAAGCGGCGGCGGATGCCGGCGTCCCGTCCCTCGGCGACCTTGAAATACAACGCCATCGCCAGGGCGAGCGCGAGGAAAAGCACGACATTGCCGACCAGGCGCGCGACCGGCAGCCGCCAGCCCTGCGAGGCGCGGAAAGCCAGTTCCTCCTCGCGGAGCTTGCCCATCTTGTCGATGGTGATGACTTCGCCCCGGGAAACGAGACGATCGTCTTTTTTGACCAGCGGCACGCGGGTGAGAAGTTCAGAGCGCCGCTCCGCCAGCTCCGCCCCGGATCCGGCCTGGTCGTAGGACAGGGTCGGTTTGAGCCGGGTCAGCACGATTCGCGCCAGCGCCGTTTTGAAATCGTCGGGCAGCCAGACCGAGAAGCGCTCCCTCAGCCTGCGTTCGAGAAGCGCGCCCACCTGGCCGGAGGACGCGGGGCCGCGTTCGCCGCCGACGAGCGCCAGATGCGGCGTGCCGGAGCGGATGATCTGTATGGTGCGGCCGCGTTCCGCATCGAAGCGGTCGCCCCCGAGAATGCCCCTGGGGAAGATATCCCTTTCAAGCACCTCGACCATTGGGCGGACGAGGTAGTGGTTGGGGTCGTTTTTCGCCACCGAAGCTCCCCGGAAGAGGGCGTCGTCTTCGCCCGCTTCGAGGGGGATGTCCAGTTCGCGCGCGGCGTCGGCGACGTCGGCGGCGCTTCCGGCGGCGGCGGCGGCGGCGAGCAGGCGGTCGATCGCGTCGTGGGCGGAGGCCGACCATTCGGAGATGGGCGTTTCGGCGTAGCGCCGGGCGTAGCTCGATTCGAGATTGCGCACCGCCTGCGCCTCGGCGGCGAGATCGTGCCAGGTGAAGTCGATGCGGCTGTAGGCGTCGGCGTTGGCGATGGAGCCGACCACGTAGGGAATGGGCCTGCCGATGTAGAGCGACGGAAACGCGGCCGCGAACGCCCAGACGACGGCGGCGAGGAGAAAGACGGTGTCGCGCCGCCGCCAGCGGACGACGCGCGACATCTCTTCGTGCATGGCGGCGGTTTTGAGCCGCTCCCGGTCGACGAGGGCGTTGCGCATCCTAGCCATTGTGCGTGGTCCGTTCGTCTGGAATCGGGGACGGAGCGGCGTCCGCCGTCTCCCCCGCGATGGCGTCCCGGTCGTAGGCGGCGACGATTTCACGGACAAGGCGGTGGCGGACGATGTCGTCGCCGGTGAGGGTCATCATGCCGATCCCCCCGATGCCGTCAAGAATGCGGGCGGCGTGCAGCAGCCCGGACTGGGCGGCGGCGCCGGCGAGGTCGATCTGCGTAACGTCGCCGGTGACGACGCAGCGCGAATGTTCGCCCAGGCGGGTGAGGAGCATCTTCATCTGGCCGGGCGTCGTGTTCTGCGCCTCGTCGAGGATGACGAATGAGCGCGCCAGGGTCCGGCCGCGCATGTAGGCGAGGGGCGCGACCTCGATCACCCCCGCTTCGACATAGGTGGCGAGCTGGCGCCGGGAAATCATGTCGTCGAGGGCGTCGTAGATCGGCTTCAAATACGGATCGACCTTTTCGCGCATGTCGCCCGGAAGGAAGCCCAGATGCTCCCCCGCCTCGACCGCCGGCCGGGTGAGGACGATCCGCTTCACTTCGCCGTAGCGCAGCGCCTCGACGGCGCTCGCGACAGCGAGATAGGTCTTGCCGGAGCCGGCCGGCCCCATGCCGAAAACGAGGTTGTTCCCGCGGATGAGCTTGATGTATTCGGCCTGATTCGGCGAGCGCGCGGCGATCTTGAGGCGGTCGGTGAAAATCACCCCCTCCTGGCGGCTTCGTTCCGCCTCCTCGCCCTGGCGCACCATGAGGGTGGACAGTTCCTCAAGGACAAACGCCTGGCCCTTGTCGATCGCCTCGAGCATGCGCTCGACGACGTTCAGCGCCCTGCCGACGGCGTCGTCGTCGCCTTCGATGATGAGACGACCACGCCGGGCGACAAGGTTGACGCCCAGTTCTGCCTTGAGCATGCGAAAATGCGAATCATGGGGACCGAAGAGCAGGCGCTGACGCTCGATGTCGGGGGGGAGATGCATCTCGGTTCTCATGCTGTGCGGTTTTTATCCTCCCGCCGGCGACATGCCAGCGAACATGCATAAATATACCCGAACCCTCCCGGGGCGGAAAGGAAATTCACTGGAAACGCCGTTTTCCCCGTTTAGGACGATTATACGGGGCGAGGGGGATGGGGAGGCCCTGTTCCACATCCGTTTCCCTTGGGGCGTTTCGCGAAGTCGAGCGGACATCCCGTTGCGCATTTCGGCTTGTCTCATCGCATCCCGGAACGCCAAGTCTTCTGCGATGTTCGGGTGAAACGCGCCACAGCGTTTTCGCAAATAGTCGACCTTTTCCCGGCGCGTTTGGGGTTGGCGCGGTTGAGCCCGAAAACGCAACAGGGAGGCCGATCATTTCCGCAAACGCGCCGGCCGTTTCATGGCCGCGCACAGTATGCAAGTCGGCGTTATGAAAACACGACCGTCCGGTTGCCGGAGACGATCACGCGGCGCTCGAGGTGCAGGCGCACCGCCTGGGCCAGCACCTGGCGCTCGATGTCGCGGCCTTTGCGGATCAGGTCGTCGACTTCGTCGCGGTGGCTGACGCCGGTGACGCCCTGGGTGATGATCGGCCCCTGGTCGAGCTCGGCGGTGACGTAATGCGCCGTCGCGCCGATGATCTTGACGCCGCGCGTCCTGGCCTGGCGGTACGGCTTGGCGCCGACGAATGCGGGCAGAAACGAGTGGTGGATGTTGATGATCCGCCCCGCCCACTCCTCGACGAACCCGGGGCCGACGATCTGCATGTAGCGGGCGAGAACGACGAGATCGATGTTGTTTTCGCTCAGGAGCGCCCGCTGCTCCAGTTCCGCCTTTTCCTTGCCTTCCCTGTGGACCGGAATGTACACGAAAGGCACGCCGAAATGCTCGGCGAGGTCGGCGAGATCCTCGTGGTTGCCGACGACCAGCGCCATCTCCCCGTTCAATTCGCCCATCTGATGACGCAGCAGCAGATCGGCGAGGCAGTGCTGGGTTTTCGAGACGAAGACGGCGATTCGCGGCAGCGGGGTCGAGAAGGAGATCGACCAGTGCATATTGTGGAACTTCTTGGCGACGATGCCCATCGCGTCCGGGAGGTCGTCTCGGGACAGGGCGGAATTCCGGAGATCCCACACCAGGCGCATGAAGAACTGATTCGTCTCGGAGTCGGTGTGCTGGTCGAGATCGATGACATTGCCGCCGTATTCGGCGACGAAATGGGTCAGGGCGGCGACGATGCCGGTGCGGTCGGTGCAGGAGCAAAGCAGCGTGGCGGTGTTCATGTTCCCCTTTTCCTTCCGAAGCGGATGGACGAAAAACGACGCGGCGGCCCGCCGGCGGCCGCCGCTGTCCATAACGCATTATATTTTCCCGGCCGGGCGGTAAAAGGAAAATCTGTTGTGCGGCCGCCGGAAACGGGTATCTTAATGGCGGTTCGCGAGGGGTCCGACGGAGGCCGGGATGGACGAAAACGCGCTCATGGCATTCGCTTTCACCCTGCTTGCCGGCCTTTCCACCGGCATCGGCAGCGCGATCGCCTTTTTCGCCAACCGCACCAACACCCGCTTCCTCGCCGTCTCCCTCGGCTTCTCCGCCGGCGTCATGCTCTACGTCTCCTTCGCCGAACTCCTGAACGGCGCCCGGCGGGAACTCGCCCTCCTCCTGGAAGACGCCCATCGCGCCGAATGGTGCGCCGTCATCGCCTTCTTCGCCGGCATGGCCATGATCGCGGTCATCGACAAGCTGGTGCCGGAGGTTGAAAATCCGCACGAGTTGAAGAAGGTCGAGGATCTCCATTCGCGCGCCGGATGCAAGGCGGCGGTCGGGGAAATGCGCCTGCCGGAATCGGCCGCGCAGGTGCGGAAAAACGCCAAACTGATGCGCATGGGCACGATCGCCGCCCTCGTGATCGGCATTCACAACTTCCCGGAAGGCCTCGCGACCTTCATGTCCACCATCCAGAACCCGAACATCGGGTTTTCCGTCGCCGTCGCCATCGCCATCCACAACATTCCGGAAGGGATCGCGGTATCGGTCCCCATCTACTATGCGACCGGCGACCGGCGCAAGGCGTTCCTGTGGTCGTCCCTTTCCGGCCTTACGGAACCTCTCGGCGCACTTCTGGGCTACCTTGTTCTCGCCCATTTCATGACGCCGGAACTGTCGCCCCTCATCCTCGTCGGCGTCGCCGGCATCATGGTCTACATTTCGCTCGACGAACTTCTGCCCTCGGCCGAAAAATACGGCGAACACCACCTCTCCATCTACGGGGCGGTGGGAGGCATGGCGGTCATGGCGCTGAGCCTTCTCCTTCTCGCATAATGGCGGGAACGCACGGTTCGCTGAATATAAATATCCAGGTTGCACAAAGGCGATGTTGTCCGCCTTTTCCCCGCGGAAGGGATGCCCGTCGCCGTTCGCATGGCCGAAAAGCACGCCGCAAAGCGGCTTGTACCCGGTTGGCAGGCCGAGCGCGGCGGAAAGTTCGATCGCGCCGTCCGGGACCAGCGTTGGCGAAACAACATGGCGCGATCCCAGCCCGAGGTCGACGGCGGCCAGCGTCATGGCGGCATACCACTCCGGTCCCGCCGCACGTCGGGATTTTACAGGACGGCGAGAATGTCCGCCGGCGACATCGCGTCCGTGAGCGCCGCGGCGCAATTCCTGCCGGCGTGCCCGGGCGCGATGCGTTTGCCGATTTCCGTGTAGAAGGCGTTCGATTTGGCGCGGTCGCCGCCAAAGGCGGTTTTCGCCCACTCGCTCACGACGCCCATCCCCAGGAGGCGCTCCATCACCGTATGACCGTACAGCCAGTGTGAGGCGGCGAGGAATTCCTCGACGTAGGGGGCGAGTTCGGGCGCGTCGAAACTGTCCACGAACTTTTGTCCCGGGCTGTTCAGCTCGGTGCCGACGAGGATCGGCAGGTCGCGTTCGCGCGCCGCCTTGATGAAGCGGTCGAGCGCGGCCAGCTTCTTCGCCTTCGCTTCGGGGTCGGCGATGTTCCAGTTGCGGTCCGGGATGATGTTCACGGACAGGGCACCCCATTTCATGGAAAGGTCGAGAAGCGCGCCCGCGTCCCCTTCGCCCGCCGACAGGCCGTCCAGCCAGGCGTGGCAGGGGATGGCGCGGCATTCCCGCACCATGCGGAAGAAGGTCTCGATCGCCGGGAACGCGCCGCCGGACGGTTGCGCGTAGCCGACGCCGCCCTTTTTCATCAATTTCGCCCTGATGGCGTTGCGGAAGGCGCCGGGGTCGGCCAGGAGTTTTTCGACGTCCACGGGCGAACGGCCGAGCACGTCGGCCCAGAACACCGCCAGCTCCTCGCCGTCCTGGAAGACGGTCCGCGACTTGTTGTCGTAGGCGGCGCAGATGTGGCGTTCAGTCGCGTTTCCGGACGGCGTGAGCGGCAGGACGTCCGTCGCGTAGTCGACCGTCACCGGGTTCATGACCGGATTGATCCTGTCGATCATCGCCAGATTGCGGTCGCGCGACTGGGCGCCGAGGGAGGCGATGAATTCGGCGGCGGCGCTTCCCGCTTCCGGCCTGCGGACGAAGCCGGCGCCCATCGAGTAGAGAATGCCGGGTTCGCCGGGGCTGTTGATCTCTTTTTCAGCCAGGTCGGCGACATAGGTCCTCGTTTCGAGCGAAGCGGCGGCGCGGATGCCGAGAAGATCGCCGGCCGCCAGAATCTCCTCCACGGCGTCGAGGGTGTCGAAATCGGTGGTGCCGACGGCGGTAAGGCCGCGCATATAGCCTTCCCATGCGACGCGCGACGGCGAATAGCCTTCCGAGCAGAACGAGAAGAATGTATGCAGGTGCATATTGACCCAGCCCGATTCCCCGGCCGGCTTGACGATGCCGTTGGCGAGTTCCTTGAGAAGCTCGTTCAGCGCGTTTTGCCGCGTGGCGGGATCGAAATCGTTGAGCGACTCCAGGGCGGGGGCGATACGGTTGAAAACCCGGGTCCGAACGGAAATCGCCGACCGGCTGGAGGCGTCCGTCGGGACGGCTGCGTTGAACCGAACCGATTCGGCCGTTGGCCTGGGCGCATCCATGGCTTCGGGCGCTTCGTCTTGCATGATTTGTCTCCTGACAGTGTATGTGCCGGATAATTGGATGGTTGCGTCACGTTCCGGTCATTATAATGGCTGGGGCGAAAATGTAAATCAACAACATCCGGAGGTGGTCCTTGCAGAACGGATTGAACGAAGATCTGGAAGTGACGAGGCGCGGGACGCGGGCCGTACGCGTCGGCGGCGTCATAGTCGGCGGCGGCGCGCAAGTCAGCGTCCAGACCATGAACCGCTCGAACTGCGACGACGTCGAGGGAAACCTGCGCGAGCTCGTCTTGGCCGCGAAGGCGGGGTGCGACATCGGACGCATGGCGGTGCCGAACGTGAAGGCCGCGTCCTTCTTCGGCAAGGTCGCGGCCGCTTCGCCGATACCGCTGGTCGCGGATGTGCATTTCGACTGGCGGACGGCGCTGGCCGCCATCAACGAGGGCGCGGCGAAGGTCAGGGTCAATCCCGGCAATATGGGCAGGGACGGCCTGGCGCGCCTTTCCGACGCCGCCGGCGCGGCAGGCATTCCGGTGCGGATCGGAGTCAATTCCGGTTCCGTCCTCGCGCCCGGCGAAACGGCGGATGACAAGGCGCGTGTCGACGTCATGGTGCGGCGGACGCTCGAATGGGCCGGCATTTTGTCGAACTTCGGCTTCCGCGATATCGTCCTTTCTTTCAAGGCGCACAACGTCCGTGAAACCGTCCTCGCCAACCGCCTCGCGGCGGAACGCTGCCCGTATCCGCTGCATGTCGGCGTGACGGCGGCGGGGCGGGGCGGATTGGCGCTGGCGAAGAGCGCCGCCGCGCTCGGGTCGCTGCTGCTCGACGGCATCGGCGACACGCTGCGCGTCGGCTTTACGGGAGACCTCGAGGGCGAGGCGAGGGCGGGGGTGGAGATCCTCCGCGCGCTCGAACTCCGCGCCGCCGGGCCGGAAGTTATCGCCTGCCCGACCTGCGGCCGCACCAGGGGCGACCTCGCGGGACTGGTGGCGAAGGTCGAGGAATTGACCGCGCATATCAGGGCGCCTCTGCGCATCGCCGTCATGGGCTGCGAAGTGAACGGCCCCGGCGAGGCGAGGGCTGCCGATATCGGCGTCGCCTCCTCCGGGGGCGTCTTTCGCCTGTTCCGGCGCGGCGTTGTGGAAAGGCGGCTCGCGCCCGAGAACGCGGCGGAAATCCTCGCCGCCGAGGCGGAGAAGCTGGCCCTCGATTACGGCGGCGACGAATGAAGCCGCCTGCGCGTCCCGACGTCGCCCTCCTTGCGAGCGGCGGCGTCGACTCGGCCGTCGCGCTGCATCTTCTCCGCGAAGCCGGCCGCACGCCCGTCGCCGTGACGTTGCGCCTGGCCTGCTACTCCGGGCGGGACGGCGACGGCCGTCCCGCCTATTCGTCGCCGGCGCGCGCCGTCGAATCGGCGGCGGAACTGGCGGAGCGCCTCGGCGTTCCGCATGCCGTCCTCGACATCGGGGAGGATTTCGTCCGGCGGGTGATCGACCCCTTCGCTAAGGCGTACCGTTCCGGCCTGACGCCAAGCCCGTGCGTCTACTGCAATCCGGAGGTGAAATTCGGCTTTGCCCGCCGTTTTGTCCGGAGCGAGTTCGGCATCGACGTCCTCGCGTCCGGACATTACGCGGTCGTCGAGGAACGCGCCGGCGCGGCGCGGCTGTTCCGCCATCGCGGGCTTGACCGCGATCAAAGCTATTTTCTCTACCGGCTTGCGCCGGACGATCTCCGGCGCACGCTGTTTCCCCTCGCCGCCGTCGGGGGCAAGGACGAGGTGCGTTCGCTCGCCCGCCGCCTCGGGTTCGCCGCCGCCGAGGCGGACGACAGCATGGACGTCTGTTTTCTTCCGGGAGGCGAGTATCGCGAATTGACCAGCCCAATCCCCAGCCCCGGCCCCATCCTCGATACCGCCGGGCGTGAGGTCGGCCGGCACGACGGCTGCGCGAATTTCACCGTCGGCCAGCGAAAAGGACTGAAAAAAGGCTTCGGCAAGCCGATGTACGTGGTGGAGGTGATCCCGGCGGACAACGCCGTCGTCATCGGCGCGCGCGAAGACGTCATGGCCGGGCGGGCGGCGGCGGGGAATGTTGTCGCGCACGCCGCCGACGAACTCGCGCCGGGGGCGCGGGTGTTCGCGAAGATCCGTTCCGGCGGCGCGGCGAGACCGGCGGTCGTCGTTCGCGCCGCCGGCGGCGTCCTGGCCGTCGATTTCGACGATCCCGTCTTCGGCCCGGCGCCGGGACAGCACCTCGTTCTGTACGACGCGGACGGCATGGTGCTGGGAGGCGGGGAAATCATGAAAGGCGAAACTTCATGTCAGGCATGTCAGGCGTTTTGACCGGCGTCGGCGTCGGCCCGGGCGATCCGGAGCTTATGACCCTGCGCGGCGCTCGGACGCTTCGCGAGGCGGATATCGTTTTCGCCCCGAAAGCGCCAGGTTCCGGGGAAAGCCTCGCCCTCGCGATCGCCCGGCCGCATATGCGATCGGGCGCCGAGGTCGCGGTTCTCGAATACGGCATGTCGACAGCCGCGGAGGAGCGCGCCGCCATATGGCGCAAGCACGCCGCGACCGTCGTCGCCGCGCTCGCCGAAGGCAAGAACGCCGTCTACATCACGATCGGCGATCCGCTTCTCTATTCGACCTTCACCTACCTCGTCCGCGAAATCGAGGCCGCGCCGCCGGCCGCTAAGATCCGCACCGTCCCCGGGATCGATTCAGTCTCCGCCGCCGCCGCGCTGGCGGGCGTTCCCCTTGGCGAAGGCGAAAGGCCGGTGACCATTCTTCCCGGTTGCGACGATCAGGACCTGCTGGCGCGCGCGCTCGATCTCGGCGGCGTGGTGGCGGTGATGAAAATCGGAAAAACGCTTCCGGGTGTGGCGGCGCTTCTCGACGGCCGCGGGCTTCTCGAGCGCGCCGTCATCGCCGCCAGGGTCGGGTTGGACGGCGAGCGGATCGTGCGCGGCTTGTCGGCGCTGGACGCGCACGAACCGGGCGTTGGGAATATGTCCATCCTGTTGATCGATCCGGAACCGATATGATTGCGAAAACGATGACTCTCGAGCCGCCGGCCGGCGCGCTGGCGATCGCCGCCCGGCTGCGCGACGCGGGGCATGTCGCGTACTTTTGCGGCGGCGCGGTCCGCGACGCCCTCATGGGCGTGCGGCCGAAGGACTACGATCTCGCCACCTCGGCGGCGCCGGACGAGGTCGAGCGCCTCTTCGAACGGACCGTTCCCGTCGGCAAGGCGTTTGGCGTCATGCTGGTCGGCGGAGACGGCGACGTCTTTTACGAGGTCGCGACCTTCCGCACCGACCGGGATTACGCCGACGGCAGGCGTCCTGACGGGGTGGACTTCTCCTCTCCGGAGGAGGACGCCAAGCGCCGCGACTTTACGATCAACGCCCTGTTTTACGATCCGGTCCGGAAGGAAGCGGTCGACTATGTCGGCGGCCTCGACGACATCGCCATGCGGCGGCTGCGTGCCGTCGGCGATCCGCGCGCGCGTTTTTCGGAGGACAAACTGCGCCTGCTGCGCGCGGTTCGCTTCGCGGCGCGCACCGGATTCGCGATCGAGCCCGCGACATGGAACGCGCTTGTGGAAATGGGCGGCGAATCGACATGCGTCTCCCCGGAGCGGATCGCCGCCGAATTTGAAGGCATGCTGACGGGCGGCAGGTCGCGGGCGGCCTTCGACCTTCTCAAACAAAGCGGCATGCTCCGCCACATCCTGCCCGAAGTCGACGCCCTCGCCGGCGTCGAGCAACCTCCGGATTTCCATCCCGAGGGGGACGTCTGGGAGCACACCCTTCTTCTCCTCGACGAGATGGACCAGGTTCGCACCGGCCGGCCGGCGGCGCCCGATCCGTCCGCCTTCGGCGACGTCGACGCCTCCCGGGGAATGACGACGGGCGATTTCAGCGCCGACGAACATGTGCGGGGCGTTCTCGAAAGCCGGGAAAGGATGGACGAACATCTCCGGATTTCCCTCGCCTGGGCCGCGCTTCTTCACGACATCGGGAAGCCGCCCACCTTTTCCGTCTCCGACCGGATCAGGTTCAACAACCACGACAAGGAGGGTGCGCTCATGGCGACGGAGGCGCTCCGCCGCCTAAGGCGCCCGCGCCGGCTGATCGAGACCGTCTCCGACCTGATCGCCAGGCATATGCACTTCGCGAATCTCCGCAAAATGCGCAACAGCAAGCTCCGTCGCTGGCTGGCCGACCCCGGCTTCCCCGCCCATCTCGAACTTCACCGGCTTGACTGCATGGCGTCTCATCGCATGCTCGCCAATTGGCAGTTCGGGCTGGAGGCATGGCGGAAAGAGCTGGCGACGCCGCCTCCGCACGAACCGATCATCGGCGGCCGCGACCTTATCGCGCTCGGCATGACGCCGGGACCGGAGACGGGCCGCCTTCTCGCGCGTATTGAGGACGCCAGGCTGGAAGGCGAGATCAGCGACCGCGAAGAAGCGCTCGCCACGGCCCGGGCATATATTTCACAACTTTCTCCGAAAAGCTAACAGCGGGGAAAAACAGATATTGTAAAAATTACGGTTTCTCCGCCAGCGGCGTCCGCGCGCGGACGCCGCCGTTTCCTGTATCCGCCATTTCCAGTAAGTTTCTCTTTTACAAAAAAATATGCGCTCTTATACTCTCCTTGGATGCGATATGACTCCATGGGGGAAAGAGGGAGTGCCGGGAAAAACGCGCCATATCGCCGTGACAGCGATCGGGAGAATGCTGCTTCTCCTGGCGGCGTTGGCGTTTCCCGCCGTCGCTTCCGCCGAGGATGTCGATGTCGCCGCCCTGATGGAGCGCTACGCCGCCGTCACCGCCGAAGCGGAGGAGTTGCTTTCCATTCCGCTCGACCGGTGCGTCTCCCGGCGTTACGCGCCGGAAGCGCACTCCCGGATCATTTCGCCGCGAGGCAACGCCGCCGTTGCGGTCGGGGGCGATTTCCGCGCCGCCTACGCCGCGGTCCGCTCGAAAACGATGCGTCCCGGCGCGAACGATCCGTTTGTCCTCGTTCGCGACATGGAGAAGGCGCGAACCGGCGATCTGTTTCTCGGCGGCGCTTCGCTGTTTGTCGACGCCATGATCGGCGACCGCTGGCGGGCGCGGTTCGAATTCAATCTGAACGGCCACTACGGCCCCAACCGCATTCGCGAGCGGCGCAACCCCAACGCTCCCGGCGGACAGGAACGCGACTATCCCTACGCCCCCGGGGCGGACGACGCCAATCTCGGCGAAGTGTACTTGCGGTACCTCAAGGCCGGGCATTCCGGTTTCGGGTTCAAGATCGGCCGTTTCCGTCTGCCGTTCGGCCTGCGCGGGCGGCGGGAACGCTTTGTCCAGTCGTACCTTGACGCGCCCGACTTCGCCGGTTCGTATCTGCTGCACCCATTCGCATGGGACGCTTCGCCGCGGCTGCCGCACGCGTCGCGGTTCATCGACCCGTCATACGCCGCGATGGCGACCTATGAAATGCGGGACGTCATTCAGTTCTACGCCGCCGCCTTCATCGACGATCCGGAACGCGACGGGCGCGGCGTCGGCGCGCGCGGCGGACGCTTCCGTTCGGACGATCCGGGATTGCGCTCCTTCCTTGTCGGCGTGACCGCGCTTCCGCTGGAGGATTGGGAGTTGTCGCTCGGCTTCCGGAACCGGTACAACCGGAACCGCGGCATCGGCTACTGGGCGAACAGTCCGTACCGGATGGATTTTTTGGAAAACCGCGCCGCGGGGCGGCGCGATCCGCGATGGGACGCAACCAGCGGACAATGGAGCGATGCGGGAACCGGCCCGGGATTTGGCTCCACGCGGAACGAACAGGCGTTTTTCGCCGCCGCCGCGCTGGAGATACCGAACACCAAACTCGCCGTCGCCCTCGAGTACGCGCACGGCTGGAATCAGGGCTTCAACAAGTACGTGAGTTCCGACAGCCTCGATCTGGAATTGACCTACCGCATGCTGCGGCGCCTTACCCTCATCGGCGAAGCCGGATGGCTGCGCGTCCGCGACCGCGCCTCGATGGTCGAAGTCGCCAGCGGCGACTGGCGGCGCGACGCCAGGCGAAACGACCTGTATCGGTTGCACCTCGGCTTCGAATACGAACTTATGGACGGACTGACGCTCGAGGGCGGATGGCAGTACGAATACTGGCGGCTGCGGTCGCGCAAGGCGAAGGCGGGGAAGTCGGACAATTTCTTCCTCGACGCCGCGATGTTCTACATGGGGACGCGTTTCATTTTCTGACTTTTAAACGCAAGGAACCAGCAGCGATGGCCAAACGATTCGCGGAAATGCCGGTGGCGGAATTCGTCGATCTCGCCGCGTCGGGCGAACCGACTCCGGGCGGCGGCGGCGTCGCCGCGCTCGCGGGCGCGCTTGGCGCCGCAATGGCGAGCATGGCCGCCAACTTCACCATCGGCAGGCCGAAATGCGCCGAGTTCGAGGAGAAGGCGAAAAAAACGGTGGACGCGCTCGCGCCGGTCGTCTCCGGACTGCGGGACGCCGTGGACGCGGACGCCGAAGCCTTTCTTTCCATCTCCGCCGCCTACAAGCTGCCCAAGGCGGACGACGCCGGGAGGGCGGCCCGGAAGCGGGCGATCACGGACGCGCTCGTCCAGTCGATGGCGGTGCCGGAGAAAGTGCTCGATCTCGCGCTCGAGGCGGCGATGCTTCTTCCCGGGCTCGCCGAATACGCCAACGCCAACCTGTTGTCGGACGTCGAGGTGGCGGCGGTTATGCTCGAGGCGGCGGCGCGGGCGGCGCGGATAAACATCCTCGTCAACGCGTCGCACCTCCCCGACCGGGAGCGGACAGCGGCCGGGACGTCGTCCGCGCAGACGCTGGGGCGGGTGCGCCGGCTCGCCGGCGACGCGCTGGCGGCGGTCGCCGCGCGCCGGACGCCAGGCTTGTACAAGGAAAGACCATGACCCACAGAACTTCCCGCATCGAAAGAAAAACGGCGGAAACGGCGATTTTGCTGACTCTCGACCTCGATGGCTCGGGTTCGGGCGTCATCGCCACCGGCGTCGGCTTTTTCGACCATATGATCACCCTCCTCGCCCGGCACGCCCTCTTCGATATCCATCTCGAGGCGCGCGGCGACGTCGAGGTCGACGCCCACCACACGGTCGAGGACGTTGGCATTTGTCTGGGCCGGGCGCTTCTGGAAGCGCTTGGCGACAAGAGGGGAATCGTCCGTTACGGCTTCTTCATGCTGCCGATGGACGAAGCGCTCGCCCATGTCGCTCTCGACCTATCCGGGAGGCCGACCCTCGAATGGCGCGCCGACATCCCGGGCGAGAAATGCGGCGCCTTCGACACCTGTCTGGGTCGCGAATTCATGCGCGGCCTGGCGATTGGCGCGGGGCTGACCTTGCACGTCGACCTCGTCGCCGGCCGCGATCCGCACCACGCGCTCGAGGCGATTTTCAAGGGCGTCGGAAGGGCGTTGCGCATGGCGGTCGGCTTTGATCCGCGCGAGACCGGCGTCCCATCGAGCAAGGGCGTTTTGTGACTTCCTTGACGCGAAGCCGATTTTGACGATCATGCGGACAGGCGTGAGAGTGGACTGCGGCGGAAGCGGCAAGCCAATCCAGAACGGCGGCGAGGCCGTCTTGTTTACGCAAGCGCCCATGAAACGCCGACCCGCTGCTGGCATGCCATGCCGAGGGGCCGACTTTTTTCCAAGGAGACTGCCATGAAGAAATACGTGTGCGATGTGTGCGGCTGGGAATACGATCCGGAAGCCGGCGTTCCCGGCGTGGGCGTTCCCCCCGGGACGCCGTGGGAAAAGGCGCCGGACGACTTCGTCTGTCCCGAGTGCGGGGCCGGCAAGGACGCGTTCTCCCCGGCGAGCTGAGTTCGCGCGAGTTTTCGAGTCGCCAAGGGGGCGTCCGGGCCGATGGTTCCGGGCGCCTCCTTTTTACGGGAAAACGGAGAAATGAGCGACGACAGCGGTTCCGTCTATCCAATAAACCCTGGCGTGTCGGTTCCGAAGGGCGAGGTGTGGTTCGAGTTTTCGCACGCCGCCGGCCCGGGCGGGCAGAACGTCAACAAGGTGGCGACGCGGGTCGCCCTGTGCTTCCAGCCGGAGTACAGCGCCGCTCTCTCCGCATCCGACCGCAGGCTGGTCCGGCAGCGGCTCGCCGGCCGCATCAACGCCGACGGCGTGCTCCGGGTGACGAGCGGCGACGCCAGGTCGCAACGCGCCAACATGCTCCAGGCGGAACTGCGCTTCCGAGAGCTTCTCGCCGAAGCCCTCTACCGCCCCAAAGTCCGCCGGCCGACGCGGCCCGGTCGCGCGGCCGTCGAACGCCGCATCGAGGATAAACGCCGTCGGGCCAGACGCAAGGCGGACAGGGGCGGAGCATGGGAATGATTTTTTCGTGACGACAACCGGCTTTTCTCCACTGACGATGCAGTACGTGGGCATTTATTTGTTCCGCCCGGAACGCGTTCTTCCGAGGCCGTGGAGGATTCATGCTGTGCGCGGCCATGGAATGGCCAAGGGAAACAGATGCGGAACAGGGCGACCCCCATCCCCCGTTTTTACAATTTCGGGCCGCGCCCAGTATATTGAGAAGGCGCGAACCAGAGTTGCGTCATCTTGCCGGTGACGGTGTGCCGCACGTCGTCCAGGGCTCCGTTCACCGTGCAGCCGGCGGCGCGGCGGTGGCCGCCGCCGCCGTGGATGGTGGCGAGCGCGGTCGCGTCGTGCGGAGCTCTGGTGCGCAGGCTTACCTTCACGCCGTCACGCGCCGGCGTTTCGTAGAACAAAGCCGCGGCCTCGACGCCATCGACGTCGCGGATGATGTTGATAAGATCCTGCACTCCTTCGACGCCGACCCCCGATTCCGCGAAATCGCTCCGCGACAGCCACGACGTCGCCAGCCTGCCGTTCTGCTGGAATTCCATGTGTTCCATGACCCGCAGGCGAAGCGCCAATTCGCTCCGCGTCGACGACTGGTAGATGCGGGTCGCGGCCGCCGCCGGATCGGCGCCGTTGCGAACGCACGCCGCCGCCGCCTCGAGCGCCGCCGCCGTGCTGTTCTCGTATGAAAATCTGCCGGTGTCGGTGACGATTCCGATCCACAACGCCAGCGCCGCGCTTGGGGAAACAGGCCACCCCGCCGCGTCGGCGAGACGGACGATCATCTCGCTCGTCGAACTCGCGTCAGCCTCTATCCAGCGCGCTTCGCCGACGCCGGAACTGGTGGCGTGATGGTCGATGTTCGCGGTCGGGAGCTTCCCTTCGGCGACGAGGCTTCTCGCGTCGAGACGCTGCCACTCGCCGCAGTCGAGCACGATCATGGCGTCAAACAACGTCGGCCAGGCTTCGTCCGGGTGGACGGCGTCAATTTCGGGATCGACGAGGAAGCCGAGGTTCGGAGGTACGGGGGAGATGTTTACCGGGCGCGCGTCGGCGCCCAGGGCGCGGAGAATCCATGCCATGCCCCATGCCGAGCCGGCGGCGTCGCCGTCGGGGCGTTGGTGCGAAACGACGGCGATGCGCGCGTCGCGCCGCGGTTCAATGAAGTCGAGGATGTCCCGCATGCCCATGCCGGTTGATTCCCGCAGTGTTTTCACGAAAAGCGTACCCATGTCGTCCGCGCGTTCCGGCCGGCTCGGCCAGGCCCGGAAACGCGTCAAGGCGAGGTTTAGGGAAGTTCGAGCTTGCCGCCGCGCGGTATGACGATGCCGCCCTGGCGTTCGCGCTCGATTTGCTTCGCTTGTTCCACGAGATTGTTCACCGCCGCCTTGATGGCGTCGGGGAAAGCCTCGCACGCGGCGCGGAAATTGTCGGCGGGGATGTCGCACTGGACGGGCAGGGGACCGTGCGCGGTCATGATCTGCGCCGTGCCCATGAACAATTTCTGCCGCGTCCCGTCCGGGAGGCCGTCGGGAGTCACGGGAGAGAGGACCTGGATGGTTCCGAGGCCGAGGTCGGTGAAATTTTCCTGCTTGTAGAGGTTGGCGAGATCCATGCCTTCCGCTGGCGCGCCGAGATCGTCGAGGGACATGCGTATTCCTTTTTTGCCTGTCGAAGCTGAAGTGCGCCCCCGGGGCTTTGTCAATAGCCGCGCGGCCAGTTGCCGGGACAGCGTTCAAATTCCGGCGTACAGGACGGCGCCTGTATGGTGGGCGCGGCCCGAAATTGCGAAAACGGGGGAATCGGGACCGCCCGTCCCACATCCGTTTCCCTCGGCCATTTCATGGCCGCGCACAGTTGAGGGGATCACGACTCCGGACCATGAACGGTATGGCATTTCAAGAAATTCACGAAGATTCTAAAAATGCTCCAGTGCATTGTCTGCGTACTAGTCCGCGGGCGGCGCGGCGGGTACGAGTTCGAGGCTGCCCGAGTCCCCGCCGGCCTTCGGGGTCGGCGAGAAATCGCCCCATACGCCCAGGGGCTGCAGCCGGTTGTAGGTATCCGTTTTTATACGGATGCGGAGCTGTTTTCCCGCTTTGTTCGTCAGCTCCTTCGCTTCGTGCAGGAAGCCGATCATCATGCTCGGCATCGAGGCGGCGTCAGACATATCGAGCACCACCTCCGGCGTCGAGCATTCCTCGGCCAGGCTGGAAAGGATGTTCATCATTTCCATACCCACCCGGGGCTGGTAGCGGGGATCGAAGCGCGCCGTCAACTTCAGGATGTTTCCAAACACCTTGAAGCGTTCCAGAGACGGCTTTGCGAAGTCTTCGGACATGGACGTATCCCTTTTTCCCTTGACTGGCGGGCTACTCCTTCTCGGTATCCGACTTCTGAACCGCCGCCTTGACCCAGCGCTTGCGGCCGCGGATCTTGATCCGCTTGAAGCCGGCGATCTCGCGGTTTTTGGTCTTTTGGGCTTTTTGCTTCTTCGTGAGGCGCAGCTTGAATTCCATATGGAGCTTCTCCTGTCGTCACAGCGTCTTTCAACAACAATGCTATACGCAAAAAGGAATTATTTCAACCTATTCCTGAAATATTGGGCAATCCCCCCCATGGGGATGCGCGACTGTTCCATGCTGTCGCGTTCGCGGACCGTTACCGTGCCGCTGGAGAGGGTGTCGGTGTCGATCGTGACGCACCAGGGGGTGCCGACCTCGTCCATTCGCCGGTAGCGGCGGCCGATGGCGCCCGATTCGTCGTAAAAGCTGTTGATGCCCTCGGCGAGGAGTTCGCGCGTCACTTCCTTCGCCTTTTCCGGCATGCCGTCCTTCTTGACGAGCGGGAACACCGCGACCTTCACCGGCGCGATTCTGGGATGGAAGCGGAGCACGGTGCGGACGTCGTTCTTTTCCGCGTCGACCGCTTCCTCGTCGTAGGCGTCGCAGAGGAAGGCCAGGGTGGCGCGGTCGGCGCCGGCGGCGGGCTCTATGACGTAGGGGACGTAGCGGTTCTTCGTCTCCGTTTCGAAGTACGACAGCTCCTTGCCTGTGAATTCGGCGTGGCGCTTGAGGTCGTAGTCGGTGCGGTTGGCTATCCCCTCCAGTTCGCCCCATTCGCCCCCGCCCTGGGGATTTTCGAACGGGAAGAAGTATTCGATGTCGACGCAGGCCTTGGCGTAGTGGGCGAGTTCCGACTGGTCGTGGTCGCGCAGGCGCAGGCGTCCGGGATTCATGCCCAGGGATGTGTACCAGTCAAGACGGGTCTTGCGCCAATACTCGTACCATTTTTCGTCCGTGCCCGGTTCGACGAAGAACTCGAGTTCCATCTGTTCGAATTCACAGGTGCGGAACGTGAGGTTGGAGGTGGTGATCTCGTTGCGGTACGACTTGCCGCACTGGGCGATGCCGAACGGCGGCTTCATGCGGGCGGAGTTGAGGACGTTGAGGAAATTGACGAACATGCCTTGCGCCGTTTCCGGGCGGAGGTACACGGCGGTCTGCTCGATGATGGACCACAGCTTTTCCCGCCGCGCCTTGGCGTCGAGCGCGTGGATGTCGTCCACGGCGTCGAGGATTTCCTGCATCGGGTCGACCGGGCCGAGGGAGGTCCGGAACATGAGGTTGAACTGACGCTCGGGGGACAGGTCGCCGGAGCCGCACACCGGGCAGACATACCCCTGCGGGCCGACGACGCCTTCGAGCTTCTTGCCGTCCTTCTTGCCGCCTTCGCGGTACAACGTCTTGGAGGCGGGTTCGGCGCGCGGGGCCTTGTCGGCGCGGAAGCGCTCCTTGCAGTTGCGGCAGTCGACGAGCGGATCGGAGAAGCCGGCGAGGTGGCCCGACGCCTTCCAGACGTCGGGGTGCATGATGATGGAACAGTCGAGGCCGACCACGTCCTCGCGCCGGTGCACGGTGTCGCGCCACCAGGCGTCCTTGATGTTCCGCTTCAATTCGACGCCCAACGGACCGTAGTCGTAGCATGCCTTGAGGCCGCCATAAATTTCCGACGATTGGAAAATAAAGCCCCGGCGCTTGGCCAGACTCACGATTTTCTGCATGGTGCTTTCAGCCATTGTCCATTCCTCTGCGTGATTGATGCGGACGGATAGGGATTCCGTCACTTCCCTTTTTTCAGGCGTCTCAAAATTTCGATTCCCTGCTCGATCGTCTCGTCCTTGGCGGCGAAGACGAGGCGGAAGTGCGTATCCCTCTCGGAGAAGCAGTTGCCGGGGATGCAGAGCAGATTGTTCTTGACGCATTCCCCGACGAACTCGCCGCCGGCGCCCCATGGCGTCTTCGGGAAGGCGTAGAACGCCCCCGCCGGCTTGACGACCTCGTAACCGGCGTCGATAAGGCCGTTATAGAGGAGGTCGCGCTTCTTCCTGTAGCTGGCGATATGGTCCTCCATGCCGTATTCGAGCGCCGCCGCGGCCGCGTACTGGAACGGCGTCGGCGCGCAGACGAAGGAGAACTGCTGGAGTTTGGTCATCGCCTGGATGATGTTCGCCGGACCCGCGGCCCAGCCGACCCGCCACCCCGTCATGGCGTGGCTTTTCGAAAAACCGCCAAGGGAGACGGTGCGTTCCGGCGCAATTTCCCGCAGACTCGCAAAGGGGGCGTCGAAGCAGAACGCCTCGTAGATTTCATCCGAGACGGCGACGAGATTCCGGCGCTCGATCATCTCGGCTATCGCCGCCAGTTCCTCGCGGCTGTACACGGCTCCCGTGGGATTCGACGGCGAGTCGAGCAGGATCGCTCTGGTGCGGGGCGTGATGAGCGCCTCCACTTTCGCCGGATCGGGCTTCCAGTCGGGATAGGTGTCGTAGAACACCGGCTTGGCGTCGAACATCAGCGCCAGTTGCTTGTACATGACGAAATACGGATCGGGGAGAAGGATTTCGTCGCCCGGATTCAGCAGCGCCATATAGGCGAGAATCAGGCCGCCGGAAACCGCGCCCGTCACCAGGATCTGGTCGTCCGCGTAGCCCTTGAGCGGGCCGTTTTTCAGCGCCGCGCGGAGTTCGGGGCCGCCCTGGGTCTGGGTGTAGGCGTTTTTGCCCAGGCGCATCGCCTCCACCGCCTTTTCCTTGAGCGGTTCGGGGACGTCGAAGTCCGGCTGGCCGATCGACAGGTTGACCGGGTTCTCGAGGTTCGCGGCCAGGTCGAAGATGCGGCGGATGCCGGATGCCTCGATCGCGGACATGCGCTTCGCGAGTTCTGCCATGGTGGTGGTTCGCCTCTCTCTTCGGGACATACGATGAAAAGGCACGGATGCGTCCGTGCCTGTTCACGCAATCAAACGACCGGTCGACACGCCGTCGGCATGGCCTACTTCTTGGCGTCCTCTTCCTCGACCTCTTTCTTCTTCTTCTTCTTCATCGCGACCTTGATGGACCGAACCTTCGGCAGGCCGAACAGGCCCTGGTCCCTGGCGTCCCAGCGGCCGGCGTTCTCGAGCTTCTCGAGGCGCTCGAGCCGGGTGAGGACGTTACGGTGCCTGGAGGAGCCGCCTCCGCTGCGAAACGACGAATGAATGCTCACAACCGATCTCCTGTGTGAAAACAACTGCCCTTCGCCCGCCGCCCGCGATCCGCCGCACCGGTCCGGTGGCCGCGCGTCGCGGGCGCCCCGACGGTCCGACGGCCGGAACCGACGGCGAACGATTTCAACTCCACCGCACTTCGGCCGCCGGTTCCTTCTTGATTATCGCGCCGGCGCCGCGCGCCACTCCGATCATCTCCGCCACCCGCCTCGACTGCGCCCTGAGGATGAAAAAGGCGTTGTCGTGCGGCGACATGGAGCAGAAATGGACGTCCCCCTTCGCGATCACCAGGTCGCAGGCGTCGAATATCTCCCTGAAGCTGTTGGAGGCGCGCTCCTGGACAAGGCCGTACATCGCCGTCCCCGGGCTGATCACCCGGATGGGCGGGGAAAATCCGGCCGTCTCCGCGTCCTTTTCCGTCGCCATGGTGAAGACCGGCTTCGCCGACACCGCCAGGTAGACGGTTTTCCCCATCTCCTTGAGCCGTTCCGCCAGGGGCTTGTCCATGGCGATTTCGCCGGCGCGGTCGGCGACGAGCATGATCCTGTCCGCCTTGTCGATCGCCGACAGAAGCGCCTTGCTTTCGTTCACGCCCGGCTTCGCCTGGCAATAATACTCGATCTTTTCCTCGATATCCGATCGGCCGAGTCCACTGAAGCCGATCATCGCCCCCGCGAACGAGACGTTCACCGCCGTCTGCAGATCCGCTTTAACCGGCTGGTTTCGCTGAGCCAGACTTTTGAGAATGCCGATCGCCGTCTTGTTGCCGCGCGCCTTTTCCTTCTCGTACGGGTCGCGGACGCCCAACGCCCGGCAGGCGGTCTCCCAGCACAGGAGATAGAAGTCCGCCGGATTGGCGCCCATATCGCCGTCGTCGGCGATCTCGCCCATTACCTTGATAAGTACCTTGCGGTGAATGAAATCGTCGTCGGAGACGGCGCGGGCGGTTGCGATGATCATTTTCAACGCGTCGGGCACGCAGTCCGGAATTGGCTTCATTCGTTCACGGCCTTTCGTCGGAGGGCGAGGCGGGTCATCTAGTCGACCGGCGTCCCAAGGTCCCTGACCTGCGCGATCTGGCAACCGATGTACGGGCGCGGTTCGCGGGAAAGGGATATGCCTTCCATGGTATTGTATATCCGAAGCAATCGTTCCAACTCCGGGTCGTTCGCCGTTTTGGCGAGGCCGACGGCGAGAACGTAACGCACGTCCTCCCCTCTGGTGTTGCGGAACAGGAATCCGGGGACTTCGGTTCCGACTTCCCGCGATCCCCGCGCCATCGCCTCCGCGAGTTCCATCTCGAGGCGTTCAGGCGGGTCGTCCGTCGCCGGCTCGGTTCGCAGCACCAGCGTGAAATCCTGTTCCGGCGGCCTGATCGTGGAACGCGCCGCCGGGCTGAAATTGCGTAACCCGTACATATTCGGATTCGCGTTCTCGATATCCGACAAGCCGACCAATCCCGCCGGCCTTTCCTCCTGCCCCCGTTTGTAGCCGAGGAAATACGTGCTGCCCACCAGCGCCAGAACGACGACGAACAGGACGAAGATCGTGTCCAGCCCGAAATGGACCTCCCGCGCCGAACGCCGACGCGGTTCGGGAATCGGTTCGACGTATTCCTGCGGAACGTAGGCGGCGACAGGCGCGGTCCTGGGCATTTCCGGCGCCAGTTCAACCCTTGGCTGGATCAGGCGTTCCGTTCTTGGCGGCGACCGGTCCGACGCGGGCGCCGGCTTCACCGCGTCGTCGACGATGACCAGCCGCTCCTCCGCGGTCGAGTGTCTCCTGTCCCGCGGGGGAGGCGGCGAGGCTAGGCCGCGATCCGCCTCGTACATCGGCCCCGTCTTGTCCACCGGCATGGAGAGCTTTCCCTTGGCCCGTTTGGCCGCGAGAATTTCGTACAGCTCGAGTTTTTTGCCTTCTTTGGCCATGCGCGGGACACTCCCGGCGGCGTTTCCGTCCCGGTCCAAGACATAACCGACGCACCCTGGCCGGAGACCGGGTGTGCAAAACAGGCGATTGTAGTAGACCGGGAAACGATGTCAAGGATATTCGGCGCGAACGCGATCCGGCAACCAAAAGGCCGGGACGTTTCCATCCCGGCCCGGAAAACGGATGTTTGTCGCGCCCTAATCCTTGAAGTTGGCCAGGCGCGCGTCCATCGCTTTCCTGATCGCGGCAAGGTCCTCCGCGTCCAGGTTCGCCGATCCCGCCTTCGCGTTCTCGATCACCTGCTTGACGCTTCTCGCCCCGAGGAGCGCGTGCGAGCACCCCGGCTGGGAGACGGTCCAGCCGGCGACGAGTTGTCCGTAGGTGAGGCCGTGCTTGTCGGCGACCGGTTTGATCTCTTCGAGGAAACCCATGATCAGCTTGCGGTTCGCGATGCTGTAGCGTTCGTCGTGGGCGCGCTGGTCGGTGTCGGAGAAGACGCGGTCCGGACCGATGGCTCCGGCGAGCAGGCCCTGCGCCAAGGGCGAATATGCGAAGAAGGCGACGTTGTTCTTCTCGCAATAGGGCAGGTTCGTCTTTTCGGGCGTCAGGTCGAGCATGCTGTACTTTTCCTGGTCGACGTCGAGAGGCGCGACCTTGCGGTACTCGTCCATCTGCTCCGGCGTGGCGTTCGAGCAGCCGATCGCCCTGATTTTACCTTCCTGCCTCAGCTTCAGCAGTTCCCCCGCCGTCTCGGAGATGGGGGTGGTGGACTCCTGCCAGTGCGTTTGCATGACGTCGATGACGTCCACGCCCAGGCGCTTCAGGCTGTTTTCCACTTCGCGGCGGATCGATTTCGGACCGAGGAAGCGGTATACGTGGTACTTGGACCGCGGATTGCCGTCGATGATCGCTTCCGAGGAATCGAAATTATGGATGCCCTCGGTTCCTTCCCAGACAAGGCCGCACTTGCTGGCGACGACCGCTTTTTTGCGCCAGCCGCCCTTGAGCGCCTTGCCGACGATCTCCTCCGAACGGCCAAAGCCGTAGATGGGCGCCGTGTCGATCAGGTTGATGCCGTTGTCGAGCGCGGCGTGGATGGCGTCGATCGCCTCCTTTTCGTCCGCTCCCCCCCACATCCATCCGCCGATTGCCCAGGCGCCGAACGCGATCACGGACGCGTCGATGCCGGAACTGCCGAGTTTGCGCAACTTCATGCTGTGTCCTCCCGGGTTTGGCATTTTGAGATATTCACGAAGAGTCTAAAAATGCTCTATCAACTCCGGACCGTCCGCGTCACCGCGCGGCCGGCGGCCGGAAAAAAACAACTCCATACGGTAATGCGGAATCGACGCTTCCATGAACTCGCCGCCCGTTCGCGCATAGCCGAATTTTTCGTACAGCCCCATTTTGTCGGATTGCGCGTTGAGGCACGACATCTTCATGCCGCATTCGCGCGCCAGCCCCAGGCACGCCTCCATCATGCGCGCCGCGAGTCCCATGCCCCTGTATTCCGGCAGCACCGCGACCCGTCCGACCCGCCACCAGTCGCCCTCGCGATAACAGCGGAGCGTCCCCGCCGCGTTCCCGTCCGCCACGGCGACAAGATGCGTCGCAACCGCGTCAAGCTCGTCCCACTCCTCTTCGAGCGGGACGTTCTGTTCTTCGACAAACACCCTGGTGCGCACCGTCCGCGCCTCGGCGAAACGCGGGTCGTCCGAGCCGGCGAAGCAGTCGATGCGCACGCCCGCCATGCGATTCGCCGCCTTTCTCACTTCTGCCCGTAGTAGGCGTCGGGGCCGTGCTTGCGCATATAATGCTTGTTGAGGATATGCGCCGGGATCGGGCCGATCGCCGGGTTGATCTGTCTTGTGAGAAGCGCCATCAGGGCGACGTTCTCGAGGATGACCGCGTTTTCCGCCGCCTTCAGGGCGTTCTTGCCCCAAGTGAACGGCCCGTGATGCGACAGGATCGCGCCGGGGCATTCCATTGGCGGCCGCTTGGCGAAGTCTTCGATGATGGCGAGGCCGGTGTTTTTCTCGTAGCCTTCCTCCACCTCATCCTTCGTGAGCGCGCGCACGCAGGGGACGTCGCCGGGACAGAAATCGGCGTGGGTGGTGCCTTGGCAGGGGATGGGCAGGCAGGCCTGCGCGAAGGACGTGGCGTAGGTCGAATGGGTATGGACGACGCCGCCAATCTCCGGCCATGCCTTGTAGAGTTCGACATGGGTCGGGGTGTCGGAACTCGGGTTCATCGTCCCCTCGACAACCTTGGCCTCGAGGTCGACCGCGACCAGGTGTTCGGGTCTGAGCTTGGCGTAAGGGACGCCCGACGGTTTGATGAGAAAAATGCCCTTGTCGCGGTCGATGCCGCTGGCGTTGCCCCAGGTCAACACGACGAGCTTGTCCTCGACCAGCCGCACGTTCGCCTCGTACACCTCGTCGCGCAGCTCTTTCAGGTTCATGTTTGCCCTCCAATGTTTACACGTGACGCGCGATGCTATACGCTATACTTTTTAGTGGCCGCTTCCCGGCGACGCAAGGAGGAAAAATGGCGAACGACTTTCAACCCTGCCCCAACCGGACGGAAAACAAGAAACCGTGCACCTGCGCCTACGCCGGGTGCTCGCGCCACGGCGTCTGCTGCCAATGCGTGACCCACCACCGCAGCCGGGGGGAGCTTCCCCAGTGCCTCGTCAAAGCGGGGCTATGAACGCTTTCCCGAAGCGGGCGCTCGTTTTTCCCTGCGGCAGCGAAATCGGCCTCGAACTCGGGAGATCGCTGTCGGTCAGCGCCCATGTCGTCCTTTTCGGCGCTTCATCCGTCGCCGACCATGGCGAATTCGCCTTTTCGCGCTATATCCGCGGCCTTCCCACGGCGGACGATCCCGCTTTCCCCGACGCGTTCAACCGGGCGCTGGGGGAAAACGCGATCGGGTACGTCTTCCCCGCCCACGACGACGTCCTCACCCTTCTCGCGCGCCTTCAGGACGACGGCGCGCTGGCGGCGGAGGCGCTGGTTCCCGACTCCCGGACCGCTTCCCTGTGCCGCTCCAAGCGGGCGACCTACGCCCGCTTCTCGGGACTTCTCCGGACTCCCGCGATTTACGCCATGGAAACGCTCGGGGAAGCGTCGTATCCGGTGTTTCTCAAACCGGACGCGGGGCAGGGCGGAAAGGGAACGTTTCTCGCCCGCGACGCCAGGGCTGCGCGGGAGCGGCTGCGCGAATATCCCGGTCATCTGGCGCTGGAATATTTTTCCGGGCGCGAGTACACGGTCGACTGCTTCACTGACCGCCGCGGCGCGCTCCGATTCTGTTCGCCCCGCCTTCGCTCGCGGGTCGCCAACGGCATCAGCGTGCGCACCGAGCCGGTGGAGTCGCCGGCGCTGGTCCGCATGGCGGAGACTGTCAACCGGGAACTCGCGATGCGGGGGGCATGGTTCCTCCAGGCGCGGGAGGACGGCAACGGCGAACCGGGACTGCTCGAGATCGCTCCCCGCATCGCGGGCGCGAGCGGCATTCAGAGGGCGCGCGGCGTCAATCTGGCGCTTCTCTCCCTCTACGACCGGATGGACGTCGACGTCGAGATTGCCGCGACGCTTGGCGAGGATGTGGTGATGGATCGGGCGCTCGCCGGCAAATACGCGATTCCCGTCGCCTACGACACGCTGTACATCGATCTCGACGACACGCTCGTCGTGCGCGGCGGAGTCAACCTCGACGCCGTCCGCCTCGTGTACCAATGTCTCAACAGGGGAATCAGGGTCGTACTCCTCACCCGCCGCCGGGGGGACGTCGGGGCGATCCTGCGTCGCCGCCGGCTCGCCGGACTGTTCGACCTGGTCGTCGAGGCGCCTGATGACGCTCCAAAGTCCGATTTCATTGAAAGCGAAGGCGAAAACGCCATTTTCGTGGACGATTCCTTCGCGGAACGCGAAGACGTCCGCCGGAAGACGGGCATTCCCGTCTTCGACCCGTCCGCTATCGAGGCGTTGCTGGATTGACCCCGGAAGCGCTCTAACCCGCCGCGATGATGGCTGCGTCGTAATTGGGGTGCTCCGACACTTCCCTGACGATCTCCTGATGGGTGATCACGCCTTTTTCGTCGACGACGATCACCGCCCTCGTCAAAAGCATCAGCTCCTTGATGAGCAGGCCGTAGGAAAGGCCGAAGCCGCGGTATTTGTAATCGGAGAGAGTGACGATGTTCTCGATGCCCGCGGCGCCGCACCAGCGCGCCTGGGCGAACGGCAGATCCATGCTTATGGTCAGGACCTTGACGTTCTTCAGTTTGGCCGCCTCCCGGTTGAACCGCCTGACCTCGAGGTCGCAAACGGGCGTGTCCAGGCTCGGCACCGAGAGGATAAGCGCCTTCATGCCGAGAATATCGTGCAGATGCATCTCCGTCAGGTCGTTTTTCACCGCCGGAAAGTTCGGCGCCGCGTCTCCGGCCCGTCGGATGTCCCCCACGAGGGTCATGGGGTTGCCCCGGAAAGTGATGACGTTATCGTGTTCTTGCGGCTCGTCTTTTCGGGTAAACATGACAGTCTCCTAAAACCCCCTCGCCTCCGGTCAGGCGCCTTTCCGCAACGGCTCGGGCAGGCGAAACTCGCGCTCGGCGAGCGATTCGTCCAGGTCGAGCAGGGCGGGGCCGCGCTTGCCATTGGTTATTTTAAGGCGTTTGAGGATTTCGTCAACCTCTTCCTCGCGGGCGGCGCTCTCCGCTTCGAACCACTCGAGAAGATTCGCCGCGCCGTCGTCGCGGCAGTGGCGCGCGAGGCGAAGAATGTGCTCGATGCTTTCCTCGACCCGCGCTTCATGTTCGAGGAATTGCGCGAAGCATCCTTCGAGGGTGGCGAATTCGCGTTTTGGCGGAGAGATTTTGCCGATCTCGACGTTCGCCTTACGCGACGCGAGGCGGCAATAGAGAATCAAGGCATGCCCGACTTCCTCGTGCGCCTGCTTGCGCATCCAGTTCGCGCAGCCGGGAAGGGCCTGCTCCTGGAGCCATAGGGCCATTTGGAGATAGAGGTAGCAGGAATCCAGCTCGATGATGATCTGCCGACGGAATGCGTCGGCTATAGCGCTGTTCATTGCCGCAAATTCCCTTCCTGGGAGCGGATCTCCCGGACATAGGACTGCCCTCACCCGAGCCTGTTCATCATGGCACCCCGTTCATTCGATTGCCGACCGGCGCATTGTGACCGATTGTCGCGAAAGACCCGGTCGGGGAAGCGATGCACTCACACTATACAACGCCCTGTTTCGTCCTGCGGGGGATTTTTCAAAAAAAACCGCCCCGGCTTGCCGGGGCGGGGGTGATTTCCCTAAGACCCTAATCCGAGTGGGGCGGGATGGTTGTTGTACCCCCGTTATTTTTCAATGAGTCCATCCCGAAAAGCGCCCCTATTCGGATAGATCTAAGCCGGCGGGATTGCCCCGTTAGCCGAAAACAGCCAGCAGGAAGCCGGCCGCGACCGCCGATCCGATGACGCCGGCCACGTTCGGGCCCATGGCGTGCATCAGGAGGAAGTTGGATGGATTCGCCCTCTGTCCCTCGACCTGCGAGACGCGCGCCGCCATGGGAACGGCGGAGACGCCGGCCGATCCGATGAGCGGGTTGACCTTGCCGCCGGTAAGCCTGTACATGATCTTGCCGAAGATGAGGCCGCCCACGGTGGAGAACGAGAAGGCAAAAAGGCCGAGGACGATGATCTTGACGGTTCCAAGCGACAGGAAGCCGATGTTCGTGCCGTCCGGACCCTGAAGATGGCCGACCGAGGTGGCGCCGACCGTCAGGGCGAGGAAGATCGTGACGATGTTCATGAGCGCATTCTGCGCGGTGTCGGACAGGCGGTCCGTCACCATGCACTCCTTGAACAGGTTGCCCAGCATCAGGCAGCCGATGAGCGGGGCGACCGAAGGCAGGACGAGGACGATGAAGATCGTCACCGCGATCGGGAAGATGATCTTCGTCGACTTGGAGACGGGGAGGTCCTGGTTCATGATGGTCTTGCGCTCTTTTTCCGTCGTCAGCGCGCGCATGATGGGCGGCTGGATGAGGGGGATGAGCGCCATGTACGAATAGGCCGCGATGGCGATGGGGCCGAGAAGGTGCGGCGCGAGCTTCGCGGTGAGGAAGATCGCGGTCGGGCCGTCGGCGCCGCCGATGATGCCGATCGAGGCGGCTTCGTTGGTGTTGAAGCCGAGGCCGAGCGCCAACATGAAGGCGCAGTAGACGCCCAGTTGCGCCGCTGCGCCGAGGATCATCGAGGACGGGCGGGACAGCATCGGCCCGAAGTCGGTCATCGCGCCCACGCCCATGAAGATGAGGCAGGGGTAGATGCCGAGCTTGACGCCGAGATAGAGGATGTCGAGAAGACCGCCCTCATGGAGAATCCTCATGTAGTCGATTGTTTTCGGGTCGCCCTGGAACAGCTCCATGTTCATCATGCCGTTGAAGGGCAGGTTGGACAGGAGCATGCCGAAGGCGATGCCGACGAGCAGGAGCGGCTCGAACTTTTTGACGATCGCGAGATAGAGGAGCACGCAGGCGATGATGATCATCACCGGCGTCTCCCAGTGCAGGAACAGGTTGGCGAAACCCGATTCCTGCGCGAGTTTTGATATGATATTGCCGATATCCATCGATTCGCTCCCCCCTTACGCCAGGGTCAGCAATGGCGCGCCGGTGTCGACCGTGCTGCCCTTGGAGACCAGGACCTGGACCACCTTGCCGTCGTGAGGGGCCGGAATATCGTTTTCCATCTTCATGGCTTCGAGAATCATCAGCACCTGGCCGGCCTTCACCATGTCGCCGGCGTTGACGTTCACCTTGAGGATAGTGCCGGGCATCGGGGACGCGACCGGTTCGGCCTGGAGGGACTGGGCGGCGGGCGCGGCGGGAGCCGGCGCGGCTGCGGCGGCGACGGGCGCGGCCGCAACCGGAGCCTGGACTTCGGAGACGTTCACGAGAATGGCGTCGCCGCGTTCCACTTCCACCTCGTAGACCTTGTTGTTGAGAGTCACGTTGTATTTCATGGTTGTCGATCTCCTACTTTTTCTCACGGATGGAGAGGAATCGCAGTTCGTTCAAAGGCGCCTGCATCTCGTCGGCGACAATGGCCATAAGCAGCGCCGCCGTCTTGTCGTCGACGTCGTGGAGTTTGATGTCCCCGAGGGATCCTTTCGCGGGAACCATGTTCGGGTCCTTCGCGGCCGTCAAAGCCGCCGCCGGAGCGGGGACCGCGGCCGCGGCCGCCGGAGCGGCCTTGGACGCCTCGAAGCTTTCCACTGCGGAGCGGAGAATCCTGATGACGACCAGGAGCACGATCAGGACCATGAACACGATGGCGAAGCCGAGGAGCGATATACCGAACGAGTCGACCACTCCAAGGGAAATGTTGGACAGTGGATTCGTCATGGCTTAGCCCGCCTTTTCGATTTTGTACTTGACCTTGTTCTCTTCCCGCTTTTCGCGGGCCTCGAAGAACTTCTCCGCGATCTGCGGGAACACGATATAGCTGAGGACGTCGTCGACGTTCCTGGCGTGCGGACCGGCGTCCTTCTTGCCCTGGTCCATGCCGGGCGCGAGCGTTTCGGCGTAGCGGCCGGTGTTCGGATTTTCGTCGCCGAGGACCTTCTTCTGGAAGTCGGGGTCGATCGGCCCCGGGGGATGGCCGTATTCGCCCCGCAGGTAGGCGGTGATTTCCTTGGAGACGGTCTTGTAGCGTTCGCCCGAAAGGACGTTGTTCGCGGCCTGGACGCCGACCATCTGCGACAGCGGGGTGACGAGCGGCGGGTAGCCCATGTCCTTGCGGACGCGGGGCGTTTCCTCGAGCACTTCGCCGAGCTTGTCCAGCTTGTTGGCGGCGGTGAGCTGCGAGACGAGGTTCGACAGCATGCCGCCGGGGATCTGGTAGTTGAGGGCGTCGGCGTCCGTCGCCATGACGAGCGGGTTCAAGGTGCCGTCCTTGAGGAACCCGGCGCGGATCGGCTTGTAGAAGTCGTTGATCTTCTTGAGGATCGCCATGTCGATGTTCACTTCGTAGCCGAACTGCTTGAGGGCGTAGACGAGCGTTTCCGTGGCCGGCTGCGAGGTGCCGCCGGAGAAGCAGGAGATCGCGGCGTCGATGACGTCGGCGCCGGCTTCGACCGACTTGAGGTAGGTCATGAAGGCGAGACCGGTGGTGCAGTGGGTATGGACGTGGAGTTGGAGTTTGCTGTTCTCCTTGATGCCCTTGACGAGATCGTAGGCTTCCTTCGGGCTCATGACGCCGGCCATGTCCTTGATGCAGAGCGCGGTCGCGCCCATGTTCTCGATTTCCTTGATCTGCCTGACGTAGGCTTCGATGTTATGGACCGGGCTCGTCGTGTAGGAGATCGCGACCTGGGCGACGCCGCCGCGCTTGAGCGTTTCCTTGACGGAAACCTCGAGGTTGCGAAGGTCGTTGAGGGCGTCGAAGATGCGGATGACGTCGATGCCGTTGTCGATCGAACGGTCGACGAAGGTGCGCACCACGTCGTCGGGATAGTGTTTGTAGCCGAGGAGGTTCTGGCCGCGGAGAAGCATCTGGAGCTTCGTCTTCTTGCACGCCGCCTTGATCTTCCGGAGCCTTTCCCACGGATCCTCGTCCAGGTAGCGGAGGCACGAGTCGAAGGTCGCGCCGCCCCAGCATTCAAGGGAGTAATATCCCGCGTCGTCCAAGTCCTTGAGCGTGGGCTCGAACTTGGAGAACGGCATGCGTGTTGCGATAAGAGACTGGTTGGCGTCCCGCAATACTGTTTCGGTGAACATCACCTTGGCCATAAAGTACCTCCTGTGGAAAGTGCCGACATGTGCGAAAAGATCGCAACGAAAACCGGAACAGAACACCGCGTTTCCTACTAAATAAAAACGCCCGGGATCCGGGCGTCCACCGCATAAAAACCGCTTTTTGCGAGCGCATATACTTCACCCTCGTCGAAGGCTGGGCTTCGACAGGAACGAGCAATGCACATAATTATGCGCGACTGCCGGTGAATTATACCATGGCTGTCGCGAAAGCGCAACAGTGAACTTGGATAATCGCGATAAAAATATCGAAATCGAGTCGGTTGCGGATCGCCGAGCCTCTTTAGTATGCCGTTCACGGTCCGGAGTTGTGATTTCCTCGACTGGGCGCGGCCATGAAATGGCCAAGGGAAACGGATGTGGAACAGGGCAACCGCCATTCCCCGTTTTCACAATTTCGGACCGAGCCCAGTTTATACTGTCAAAAATTCGTGTGGCATCGGACGAAAACCAGGAATTGATCCGAGGGAAAAGGCAATATTTTGGATAAAAATGCGTGACATGCCGGGCAAGGCGACGATTTCGATCAATCGGTTGCGATAGCGTCATGTCCCTGCGGCGTGTCGTCCAATTACCTGTAATTTCATTGTAAATCAGAGGAAGCAAGAATGTGGGACTGACGAAAAACGTATTTTTTATTTGATTTCCCGCAGTGTATTTTGTAATGCTGTTGCATTCAAAGGGTGTTTCCCGCTTGACCGGCGCGGGTTCCTCCCTATATTCGGATGCGGTTGTCCACTTCGCCGCGGCGCCGGTCGAAATTCGTTTTGCGTGGCCAACGCATGGCCAGGATGGAGGGGGCATGGATCTCGTTCTCGAAATAGGTTCGAAATTCCCGGAAATCTCGGGACCGGTGTCGGATACCTTTGCGAACTACCTCAATACCGTCTGCGAGAAGGAGGACTTCAACGAACTCGTTCTCGATCTTGGCGGCACGAGGATGATCAGCTCGATGGCGATGGGATCCATCTTCGCCGTATACCAGCGTCTTCACGAAAAGGGGAAGACGCTGCGCGTCGTCAACGCATCGGACAAAGTCACTCACCTTTTACGCATGGTCAATTTGGCCGATATCCTTTTGAAGTAACGTCGATACGGCGCCCGGTTCGACCGGACGTCCGACGCGCATCGAGGCGGGGGGGCGTCCGGGCCGGGAACGGCGTCCGGACGCGTGTCCAGGTCAGCGAAGCGAAAAGGAGACCGGTATGAAGAAGTGTGCCGCACTGTTGATCGCGCTGCTGTTGACGCTCGCCGTCGCGCCGGCGGGGGAAAAGTCCTACTATGTGGGCGTCTCCATGCCCAGCGCCACTCACGGCTGGATGGGCAACGCCAACTGGTGGGCCAACCGCGCCAAGGAGGACTGGGCCAAAAAAGCCCCCAACGTCGAGATCGAACTCAAGTTCTCCGGCACCGTCACCCAGCAGGTCGCCGACATCGAGGACCTCCTCGTCAAGGGCATCGACGCCCTCGTCGTCTTCCCCCACGACACCTCCGTGACCAACATCGTCGAACGCGCCTACAATGACGGCGTCTACACCGTCGTCCTCGACCGCGGCGTGAGCAAGGAAGGCGTCTACGACATCTGGCTCACCAACGACGACGAATACTACACGCTCAAGGGCATGGAGTGGCTGTGCAAGCAGCTCAACTACCAGGGCGACGTCATTCTCATCACCGGCACCCCGTCCCCCATCGACACCGTCCGCACCGCCAGCATCAAGTCGGTCGCCGACAAATATCCCGGGATCAGGATCCTCGACCAGCAGCCCGGCGACTGGAACCTCCAGAAGTCCCTCTCCGTGATGGAGAACTTCCTCCAGAAGTACCCCAAGATCGACGCCGTCTACACCGCCGACGACGACATGATGCTCGGCGCCCTCCAGGCATTCGAGGAATCCGGCCGCGACGACGTCAAGTACTTCCTCGGCGGCGGCTGCCTCAAGAAGGTGATCGAGTGGATCATGAACGATTCGCATCCGCTCGTCAAAGCCGATTCCACCTATCCCAACTCCGTCGTCGCCGCCGGCATCTCCTATGCCGTCCTCGGCGTCCAGGGCAAGAAGCTCAACGACGACATCTACCAGGTCAAGGCCATGCCGCGCCGCATCATCAATCCGTCGGAACTCGTGACCAGGGAAAACGCGAGCGAATTCTACATTCCGGATGCGCCGTTCTAAAAAACCGCGCCAGGGAATGCGAAAAGAAAACCGCCGGGGGACGCGCAAGCGTCCCCCGGATTGCGTTTTCGGCGCCCGCCTCCCGCGCATTTTCCGGTACGGCCGGCGGCGTCTCGCGCGCCAGGCCGAACGGCGACTCGCGGGCGGTCAAGCGCGTACGGTTCCGCGAAGCGACAAGATGTCCGTTTTCCCCGTGCCCCACAAAAAGAACGCCCGGATGGGATTGCATCACCACGGCCTGAACCGGTTGACGATCGGCGGCGCTTCCCAGCGTCCGGCCGCGTTGCCGGTGACGCACGGCCCCATGGGGGCCTGCTGGCGCTTGAAGGCGCTTAGGTAGTGGAGGCTCAGACACTTCTCCACCGTCTCCCGATCGAAGCCCGCCTCGAGGAGTTCGCTGTACGATTCCCCGCGATCGACGAATGCGCCCAGCACGGCGTCGAGAATCGGATAGTCGGGCAGGGAATGCCTGTCCTCCTGATTTTGGCGCAGTTCCGCCGAGGGCACGCGCTCGATGATGGAGACGGGAATCCGCTCGCGCCCGGCGGCGGCGTTATTATGCCTGGCGAGGTTCCAGACATCGGTCTTCCACACGTCGCAGAGGGGCGAAAAACCGCCGACCAGGTCGCCGTACAGCGTGCCGTATCCGGTCATCGCCTCGCTCTTGTTCGAGCAATTCATGTCCAGGTAGTTGTGGCGGTTGGCGAGGGCCATGATGTACATGCCGCGAATCCGCGCCTGAAGGTTTTGCCCCGCGACGTCCTCCGGGTCGGCCAGCCCCCGGGCTAAAAGCGTCCCCAGCGATTGCCTCGCCGCCTCGTAGGCGGGGACGATGGAAATTTCCTCGATCGGCACGCCGAAATTCTCGGCAAGCAGTTTGGCGTCGCGGAGGGCATCGGCGCTGGTGAACGGGCCGGGCAGGGTGAGGGTGCGCACCCTGTCGGCGCCGATCGCGTCCACCGTCAGTGCGAGGACGACGGCGGAATCGACGCCTCCCGAAAGCGACACCGCCGCTCCCGGGAGGCGGCATTTTTCGATATAGTCGCGTATCGCCATGACGAGGGCGTCGTGAAGTTCCGCCACGCCCTCGGGGTGCGTCTCCCTGCTCCCTTTCGCCGAGAAGTGGAATTCCTCCATCGGGGTCTCCCCGCGGCTGAGGTAGAGGGTGTCGTCGAGCGCGCGGGCGTCGGGTTCGAGCGGGAATTCGAGATCGAAGACGAGAATGTCCTCGCTGAACACGGACGCCTTGGCGATCGTGCCGTCCGGGCCGGCGACGTAACTGCCGCCGGCGAAAACGACGTCGTCCTGACCGCCCACGAGGTTGCATTCGGCCAGCCAGACGCCGTTGTCGGCGCTGAACCGCGCTCCTTCCCGCCAGACCGCCTCAGGTGAGCCGCGGTAATAGGGTAGGGCGCTCGAGCGCACGGTCAATTTCGATTCGACCGAGGGGTTGACGGTGGCGCCGAAGAATTCGCTGAAAAACGCCTGGCGGGAGAACTCGCCCGCAAGCTGCTTTAGCAGCGTTTTCCCGCGTTCGCGGAAGTCGCGGTCGTGACGCAGTCCGAGGACAGGCGCCCCCGACAACGCTCCGGACGGAAAAACCGCGACGCCGGCCTTTTTCGCCATGGCGGCCGCGAACATCGACCGCATCTTCGCCGCGTTCCCCTCGAGATCGCCGACCGTGGGGTTCATCTGCACCAACGCTATTCTCGTCATTTTCGTTTCTCCGGGTCGGCGGCGCGAACGCCGGCCGTTGCAAAATTCGATGGCGTCATCCTCATGCAATACCCTATTTTTTGCCCTGCGGGCGGCTTCGCCCGCCGCATGATGAAGACGATAATGGTACCGCTCCGCGCAATGCGTGTAAAATGAAAAGAGGGTCCACTGCGATGTGGACCCTCGTGGATATGCTGTTAGCACCTTGAAATCGCGATCCCCCGGACCGTGCGCGGCAAGCGATGCGTTCGGGAAGCGAACGTGGAATGAGGCCCCCCAAACCCTCATTTCCGCAATTTCGAGCCGCGCACAATACAGTTGGCGCTTCAAACCGCTTGCGTCGTCAGCAGGCGGGCGCGGGGCAGGGCGTGCAGGGCTCTTCGACCGGCACCTTCTTGCGGACGACCTTTTCGACCGTCTTGGTGGCGCAGACGGCGCGCTTCTTCATGACCGTCTTGGTCGTTTCCTGGGGCACCATGACCGTGACCTTCTTGGTGGTCATAAACTGCTTGAAGACGGGGGTGCGGACGCATTTCTCGGCGTCGACCAGCTTGCAGACCTGGCGGGTCCTGGTGACGGGGACCTTCACCTTGCAGGGGACGTCGACTTCGTAGCATTCCTCTTCCCAGACCTTCCTCATGACGGTGACCGGGACTTCCTTGCAGATCTTCTTGTGGACGGCCTTCGCCTTGCCGGTGCAGGCGTCGCATTCCTCGACGCAGACGTCTTCATAGACCGTCTTCATGATCGTCTCGGGGACTTCGCGGCAGACCTTGCGGGTGCGCGTTTCCCTGCGCATCTCGGTGCGGGTCTCGTAGGCGGTGTATTCCTCGCACTCGATGACCTGCTTTTTGTAGGGGATTATCCTTTCTTCGAAGACCCACTTGCCTTCGCAGACTTCGACTTCCTTCTCGCAGGGCACCATCTTGGTGACCTTCACCTCGCAGGGCTCCTCGACGTATTCGGTCACCGGGACCTCGACCTGGATCGTCTCGCAGACCTCGACATACTTGATCTTCGGCTTCGCGCAGGGATTCGGGGCGCAGGTTCCGCATGGATCGTACGCGGAAGCCACGCCGGTCATGACGATGCCGACCGCAACAAGCATCATGATCTTTTTCATTCATCTCTCCTTTGTCTTGTCTCTCGCATCGATTGTGACGCAAACAGTAAATAGTAACTTAACGAGTGGCAGTTAACGACCATGGCGGGCGGCTCCACTCCCCGGGAATCCGGCCGCGCCAACGTCAGTATAGTACATTTTCACCTGCCGCGCGTCAATAATTATTTATTTTACAGGAAAAAAAACGATATTCTTGCATTTTTCACCATGCGTGCGCACAAGTGCGCCGCTTTTACCGGTTTACTCAACCAAATTTTACTGTAGTTTATCGGACCTTAAAATTAACGCCTTATCGGACGACCAAAAAAACCCCGGCCGCGGGGCCGGGGAAACGGTGTCGAAGGATTTCCCGTTTAACCTCAGACGCCTTTCCGGTTTATACGATACATCTCGCCGTCCGTCCAATTGCACTGCGCCTGGTGTCCGGGAAGCGGGCGGATGCGCTGGTGCACCGCGTCCACGATCCAGAAGTCCTGCGGGAAGAACGAATCCTCCTGCTCGGGGGCGGGGGTGATCCAGTTCTTCGAGCCGACCACGGCGACGGGGGCGTCGAGGTGGTCGAAAGCGAGGGCGGTGATGTTGGACGCGACCGTGTGGAGGTACGAACCGCGTTCGCAGGCGTCGGAGGACAGGAGGACGTTGCCGGTTTTCCTGACGCTTTCGATGATCGGTTCGTAGTTGAGCGGGTTGAGGCTGCGCAGATCCCACACTTCCGCCGAGACGCCGTACTTTTCCTCGAGAATCTTCGCCGCCGCAAGCGCGCGGTAGAGGGTCGCGCCGATGGTGCAGATCGTCAGGTCCTTGCCGGGGCGGCGCAGGGCGGGTTCGCCGAAGGGGATCTCGTACCTGCCGGCGGGCACGCCGTCCTTTTCGAACAGTTCGGGCGTGTCGTAGAGGCGCTGTGATTCGAAAAACACCACCGGGTCGGTGCCGGCGAGCGCGGTGTACATCATGCCCTTGGCGTCGTACGGGGTGGCGGGGAAGACGACCTTGAGGCCGGGGACGTGGGCGCAGACGCTTGTCCAGTCCTGCGAGTGCTGCGCGCCGTACTTGGCGCCCACCGACACCCGAAGCACCAGCGGCATTTCGAGAACGCCCGCCGACATCGACTGCCACTTCGACATTTGGTTGAACACCTCGTCGCCGGAGCGGCCGAGGAAGTCGCAGTACATGATTTCCACGATCGCCCTGCCGCCCGAAAGCGCGTAGCCGACGCCGGCGCCGACGATGGCGCCCTCGCTGATCGGGCTGTTGAAGAGGCGGTGGTAGGGGATGCTTTCCGTCATGCCGCGGTAGACGGCGAAGGCACCGCCCCAGTCGCGGTTTTCCTCGCCCCAGGCGCAGAGGGTGGGGTCCTCGTAGAAGCGGTCGATGATCGCTTCGAAAACGGCTTCCTTGTAGACGACCGTCTTCATGCCCGAAAGCTGCTTGCCGTTTTCGTCAAGCCCGAAGCGGGACTTCTTGGCGAGGCGCTGGATCTGCGGGTTGTCGGCGAGCGGAATCGTCACTTCCGGCTTGCGGTCGTCGAGGACGAGCTTGCGGTTGTTCGAGAACATGACGTTTTCGATGATCGGGTCCTTGGCCGGATCGAGGTACGGCGACGCCTTGGGGTCGATCGCCTTGGTGAAGGCCTTGAACACCAGTTCCTTGGCGAGCGCGAGGTTGGCTTCGATCTCCTCCCTGGCGGCGATCCCGGCCTTGACGAGTTTGTCGGCGAAGGCGGGGATGGCGTCTTCGGCGAGCCATTCGTCGAGCTCCTCCTTGGTGCGGTAACTCATCGCGTCCGAGGGGGAGTGGCCGCTGAAGCGGTAGGTGATGGTGTCGAGGAGGACCGGGCCCTTGCCTTCCTCGAGAATCCTGCGCTTGCGCTCGTAGGCGTCGATGACGGCCAGCGGTCTGAAGCCGTCGACGCGTTCTGCGTGCATCTGTTCCGGGTTGACGCCGGCGCCGAGGCGGGCGAGGACCTTGAGGCCCATCGTTTCGCCGTTGGGCTGGCCGCCCATGCCGTAGAGGTTGTTCACGAAGTTGAAGATGAGCGGCAGGCCGCCGTTGAAGCCCTTGTCCCACAGGGTGCGGCACTGTTCCATCGTCGCGAAGCAGATGCCTTCCCACACCGGGCCGCACCCGAGGGAGGCGTCGCCGATGTTGGCGACGACGATGCCGGGCTTGCGGTTGACGCGCTTGTAGAGGGCCGCCCCGACGGAGATGTCGCCGGAGCCGCCGACGATGGCGTTGTTCGGGTAGACGCCGAAGGGGGGGAAGAAGGCGTGCATGGAGCCGCCGAGTCCCTTGTGCCAGCCGGTTTCGCGCGCGAAGATTTCCGCGAGCGTGCCGTAGATGAAGAAGTCGTCGGCGAGTTCGCGCACGCCGCCCCTGGCGTCCTTCTCGACGCGCGACAGGGTGAGGCCGCCCATGTAGTTCTTCATGATGTCCATGAGCTTCGGCTCGTCGAGCTGCGCGATCGAGCGCAGCCCCCGGGAGAGGATCTCCGAGTGCGAGCGGTGGCTGCCGAAGGAGCAGTCGTCCGTCGTCAGGGTGTAGGCCTGGCCGACCGACAGCGATTCCTGGCCGATCGAGAGGTGCGCCGGCCCCTTGTGGCTGTATTCGATCCCCTCGTACCTGCCTTCCTTCTTGATGCGGTCGAGCATGGTCTCGAACTCGCGCAGGATCGCCATGTCGCGGTGCATGCGGACGAGGTCGGCCTTGGGGAACCTCTTCGCCGCCTTCTCGAACGGCGTGTCGTACGCGTTGAGTTCGATGTCCTTGAACTTGAGCTTGCCTTTCGCCCGGATGTCGTCGGGATGGAGGACGATTTCCTTGACCATGGTCGATCCTTTCAAAAGAAAAATATGCGCAGAAGGAAAAGCTGTCGTATGTAATTTGCCGCCGGCGCCGCAATTCGAATTCTCCCGGTATCGCTCCGGGGGGGGTGTTTTTTCAGTCCCGCCCTCACCCCGGCCTCTCCCCCGGGGGAGGGGATGGGGCGAGGGCGGAACGCCGGTCAGTACATGAACATCACGTCGCGCATGATTTCCGACACCGTCGGATGCGGGAAAACGATGTCCTGGACGTCCCGCGCGCGCAATTCCGCCTCGATCATGATCGCCGCCGCGCCGATCATCTCGGAGGCGTAGCTGCCGACGACGTGCATGCCCAGCACCTCGCCGCGCGCGCCGACGACCGCCTTGACGACGCCGCGCCCGCCTTCCGTTTCCGCCAGGAACCGGCCGGAGGCGGCCAGGGGCATTTTGAGCGTCTTGCACTCGATGCCGCGCTCCTTGGCCTGGGCCTCGGTGAGGCCGACGCCGGCGATTTCCGGGTCGGAATAGATGACGCCCGGGATGGCGTCCTCGCGGCAGATGTCCGGATGGCCGAACATGTTGTTGACGGCGACGATCCCCTGGCGGCTCGCGAAATGCGCGAGCTGGATCCTGCCCGTGACGTCGCCGGCGGCGTAGACGCCGGGAACGTTCGTCTCGGCGCGTTCGTTGACCCTGATGCCGCGCTTGTCGAAGTCGAGGTTGATCTTTTCGCAGCCGAGGCCGTCGACGTTCGCCTTTCGGCCGGTGGCGGAAAGGATCATGTCGGCCTTGACGGTCTCGGTTTTGCCGTTCTTGTCCTCGAAATGGACGACGTCGCCTTCGACCCGCACCACCTTGGCGCCGACGTGGATGGAGACTCCCATGGACTCGAGCTTGCGCTGGAGAATGGCGGCGAGCTCCTTGTCGGTCGAGCCGCAGATCTGCGGCAGCATTTCCAGGACCGTCGCTTTTTTGCCGGCGAGGGCGTAGAAGCTGGCGAATTCGATGCCGATGACGCCGCCGCCGATGACGGCGAGATGGTCGACAAGCTGTCCCGCGGAGAGCATGCCGGTGCTGTCCACGACGTAGGGGTTGCCGGCGAGCCCGGGGATGGGCGGGTGCGCCGGCGAGGAGCCGCTCGCCAGAAGCAGGTTGGCGCCTTCATGGACCGTGTCGCCGACGCGAACCGCTTTCGCACTCTCGACCGTCGCGTCGCCGACGACGACCTCGACCTTGTGGCGTTTCATCATGCCGGCGACGCCGTTCCTGAGCGTGTCCTGGATCTTCTCGGTGCGCGCCTTCATTTTGCCGTAGTCGAAGCGCGCCTCCTTGACGGCGACGCCGAACGCCTCGGAATGGAGCGCGTGCGCGTACAGCTTCGCCGAATGGAGGAAGCTCTTCGTCGGGACGCAGCCGCAGTTGAGGCAGACGCCGCCCAGGAGGTCCTTCTCGATGAGAAGCGTCGTCCTGCCCAACCGCCCCGCATGCTCCGCCGCCACGTATCCCGCCGGGCCCGCGCCGAGGATTATGAGGTCGTACATTTTCAGCACCCCTTTATCATTGAGTGAAACCTTCGATTGGTTCGCGGTTCGCAGTGCCTAGTGCGTGATTCGTGGTTTTCGTCGCGCATTCGCTTAGCGGTTTTTCGGAAATTGTCGGCCTTGCCGCTGCGTTTTCGGGCTCAATTGCGCCAACCGGGAACGCGCCGTGGAAAGACCGACAATTTGCGAAAACGCTGTAGAGCGCGGCCCGCGGTTTGCCCACGCAGTACGCACTGCGAACCAAGCTTAAATATTCCGCCGTTTTTTCATGACGACGCAGCGCGGTCCGTACTCGACCTCGACGACTTCGCCCGTCTCCCGGTATCCGATCTTTCCGTAGATGTGGCGGTTTTCCTCGCTCTTTTCGCCGCAATCGAGGACGAAAACCGCCGCCTCCGGGTGCCAGTCCTCGACCGCGAGCGCCATGCGCTTGCCGATCCCCTTGCCCTGGAGGTCGGGGTCCACCGAGAGGCGGCCGAAATACACCGAACCGTCCTCGAGCGTTTTCATGCGCAACGACGCCGCGATCCTGCCGTCATAGACGCCGACGAGCAACCGTTTTCCCGCCGCCAATTCCTCCGCCAGCGTTTCGGGCGTCTCGAACAGGGGGGGGAGGTTCTCGCCGTACAGCGGCGCCTCCTTTTCCCTGTAGGCGCGGCGCTGGATGTCGAGCACCGCGGGATAGTCTTCCGCAACGCCTTCGCGGATGGCAAGGTCCTGTTCCATGATTCGACCCCTAGAACGCGCCCAGAAGGGCCAGGCTGGCGTCGATGGTTTCGATCCCCTTGGCGACGGCCTGGAGGAAGCGCGCGCCGGGTGCGCCGTCGACGACCTGATGGTCGATCGTCAGGGACAGGCCCATGCGCGGCTGGAACCTGAATCCGTCCGGCGTCTTGACGGGCGTGTCCTTGATCGCGCAGACGCCGAGGATGGCGACCTGCGGCGAGTTGAGGACGGGCGTGAAAGTCTCGACCCCGAGGTTGCCGAGGTTGGTTATCGTGAAGGTGCCGCCGGTCAGGAGATCCGGGTTGATGGAGCCCTTGCGGCAATCCTCGGCGTACCGGGCGATGACGACGGACATTTCCGCCAGGGACAAGGTATGCGCGTCCGCGATCACCGGCACCATCAGGCCGCGCGGCGTGTCTATGGCCATGCCGAGCTGGACCTGGCCGTATTTCGTGAGCGTGGCGGCCTTCTTGTCGAAGACGGCGTTCACTTCCGGGAAGTCGGGGAGCGTCCGCGCCGCCACCCACGCCACCATGTCGTTCAGGGTGATGCGCGGCAGGCCCATCGCCTCGCCGTGCTCCTTGATCATTTTCCGGAGCGCCATCATGGCGGTCGCGTCGGCGCCGCTGTTCAGGGTCAGTTGCGCGTGGTCCATGAGGGACGCGTGCATGCGGTCGCCGATCAGCTTGCGGATGCCCTTGTATGGGACGACTTCCGGCGCTTTGGCCGCGGCGGCCGAAGCGGTCGGACGCGCCGTTCCGGCGCGCTTTTCCGCCAGGTCGCGGGCGCGGACGACGCCGCCGATGCCGGTGGCGGCGGCGGGCGCGAGGTTCTTTTCCTTCATTTCGGCGCGGGCGAGGGGGGTGGCGCGCTTGGCGGCGCCGGAATCGACCGCGCTCTGGACGTCGCGGGAGGTCACCCTGCCGTTGATGCCGGAGCCGGGGATCGCGGACGCGTCGACGCCGAGTTTTTCCGCCAGCTTCCGCGCCCGGGGGGATACGGGCGCGCCGTCCTTCGCCTGGCTCGCGGCCGCGGCGGCGGGCTTGGCCGGTTTCGCCCCGGCCCGGGCCGGGGAGGGGGCTTCGGCGGGCTTTCCGGCGGCGGGCGCGGCCGCGGCGTCGACCTTTTCCCCGGCTACGCCGATGATGGCGATGTCCGTGAGGACGGGAACGAGATCGCCCGCCTGCGCGAGCAATTTCAGCACCGCGCCGTCGGCGGTGGATTCGACCTCGAACGAGGCCTTGTCCGTTTCGATGGCGCACAGGATATCGCCTTTTTTGACCGAGTCCCCCTCCTTGACGCGCCACTCCACAAGAAGGCATTCTTCAACCGTGTTGCCCTGCTTCGGCATTTGGACTGCTGTGGCCATCACTTTCCTCTCTTCGCTGAAAATCGCCGACAAGAAAAAGCGTCATATGATCCGTTTGAACATTCCGGCAAACGGCGCCAGCGACGGATTGCCCGGCGCCAAATCGGTCGCGAGGACCGCCTTTCCGGAGTCGTGGTTCCACACGCCGCCCGCAGTGACGCCGATCTTGGTGTGGTCGACGGCGACGCGCACGGCGCGCGCCCTGCGCGCGACATGCTCCTTCACTTCCGCGTCCTCGACCGTCACCTCGTTCAATCCGGTCGCCGCGTCCAAACCCCAGGCGCTGAAAAAAGCGACGTCGAAGGCGAGCGACCCGACCGAGCGAATGGCGAGCGGGCCGATGAGGTTGTCGGTACGCAAGTCGAGACCGCCGCCGAGGAGAAGCGGCGTCGGTCCGGGAAGGGAAGCGAGGCGGTTGAAGGTCTCGACGTTGTTCGTGACGACGTTGAGGCCGGCTCTTCCCTTGAAATGCTTGACCAGATTGAGCATGGTGGTGGACCCGTCAAGATAGACGCAGCCCCGGTCGGGGATGAACCCGGACAGTTTGCCGATCGCCTTCGCCTTCAGGCGCAGGTTGCTCGACAACCGGTTCGAGAAGCGGGATTTTTCGGCCGCCAATGCGCCGCCGTGCACCCGGACCGCCAAACCCTGGTCCTCGAGCGCCCGAAGATCGCGGCGGATGGTCATTTCGGACACTGAAAACCGCTTCGCCAATTCCGACACGATCGCCTGTCCGCCGGCATCGATATGCCTGGCGATTTCGCTTTGCCGGGCGCGGGCGAGGCTGGTCACGATGCGGCTCCGATATCCGGATCAATGTTCGAAAATGTTATAATTAACATAATATAACATTGCCGGATTCGCAAGCGTTTTCTTCGAAAAAGTTCCGAATTGGTGAAATTTCTTACCAAACGGAGGTGAACGCGGCAGCGGTGGGCGGCGTTACCGTCTCGGTGGCCCGGGAGGCGGCTGGCGGCGGATTTGGACTTCCTGTTCGCTCAATTTGGCGAGTTCCGCGGCCAGGGTGCGCGTGTCTTCGAAGGAAGTGGATTCGGTCATGTCCTGTTTGAGGAATTCGAGGAGTTTGGGCATGACGTTGCGGGCCTTGTCGATTTCGGGGTTCGCCCCGGCGACGTAGGCGCCGATGTTGATGAGTTCCTCCGCGTCCTTGTAGGTGGCGAGGCATTCGCGGAGGCGGCGCGCGGCCTGGAGGAAATCGCGCGGGACGATCTCGGATTGCACGCGGGAGATGGATTCGAGGACGTCGATCGCCGGGTACTGGTTGCGGTGCGCGAGCCGGCGCGACAGCAGGATGTGTCCGTCGAGAATGCCGCGCGTCGCGTCGGAGATCGGCTCGTTCATGTCGTCGCCTTCGACGAGAACGGTGTAGAAGCCGGTGATCGATCCCTGGGGGCTGCGTCCGGCGCGTTCCATCAGGCGCGGCAGAAGGGCGAAGGTGGAAGGCGTATAGCCTTTGGCGGCGGCGACTTCCCCGATCGATCCGCCGATGTCGCGCTGGGCCATGGCCATGCGGGTCACCGTGTCCATGAGAAGGGTGACGTCGAGGCCCTGGTCGCGGAAAAATTCGGCGACCGCCGTCGCGACGAAGGGCGCCTTGACGCGGACCGGGGCGGGTTGGTCGCTGGTGGCGATGACGACGACGCTCCGCTTCATCCCTTCCTCTCCGAGGTCGCGCTCGATGAAGTCGCGCACTTCGCGCCCGCGTTCGCCGACGAGGGAGATCACCGATACCTGCGATTCGGTGTATCGCGCCAGCATGCCCAGCAGGACGGATTTTCCGACGCCGGTGCCGGCCATGATGCCGATGCGCTGGCCCTTGCCGACCGTCATGAAGGCGTCGATCGTGCGGACGCCGGTGGAGAGAATGTCGGCGATGCGCGGCCGGAGGACGGGGTCCGGAGGATCGGCGTAGACTGGATAGGTCGCGGTCGCCACAATCGGCCCCTTGCCGTCCATGGGCCTGCCCATGCCGTCGATGATTCTGCCAAGAAGATGGGGACCGACCGGAACGACTTGTTCTGTGGTGGACGATACGACCCTGTCCCCCGGACCAATGCCGCGCATTTCGCCGAGCGGCATCATCAAAGTCGCGTTTTCGCGAAATCCGACCACCTCCGCCTCGACCGTTTCCCTGGACAGGCGGGAGTGGATACGGCAAAGGCTGCCGACCGGCAGGGGCAGGGGCGTCGTCTCGACGACAAGCCCCGTCACCCGCCGCACCCGGCCGGAGACGCGGGCGGGGAGAATGTTGGCGAGGCGCTGGCGCTTGTATTCGTACATGGAAACGGACATGTCAGCCTTACGCTTCCGTATCGGCCGCGCCGAAAATCTCCGTGCGCCGCCGGTTGGATTCGGCGTCGAGAATGGCGTCGTCCGGCGGGACGGCTTTGGAAGCCGGCGAATCCGGAGTATCCGGTTCGGCTTGCGGCACGTCCGGTTCGGGCGGAATCGGGGCAGACCCCTTCGCCCCTTCCGCCGTCCGCGCGGAAGCCGCCTCGGCGGACGGTTGCGCCGCGCCGGGCGGCTGTTCCGGATTGTCCGGCAAATCCGTCGGCGCCGGCGCATGCTGGGGCGGGATTGCCGGCGCCGCTTCCGCGGGAGGCGCGAACCGCGGCGAAATGATCGACCACGGCGCTTGGGCCTCTTTGCCGGAAAAGCCGAGAATCGCCTCCTCGAACGCGGCGAGCCGCGTTGCCAGCCGCATGTCCACTTCCGCCTCGCGCGTCGCGGCGACAAGCCCGCCGCGTTCGATCGCGGGATCCGCCTCGAGCCGCACAGCGCCGAGATCGGGGAAGGTGGCGCGCAGGTCGGGAAGCTCCTTTTCCATGACCGCGAGGTCTTCCGGGTTGACGCGCATCCGGATGTTGGAGCGTTCGGCGACCAGTCCGATCGCCTCGACCGCGAGCGGGCGGATCGCCTCCGGGTCGAAGGACAATTCGTGGCCGACGATGCGCCTGGCGATGTCGACGGAAAGGAGAAGCAGGTCGGCCTCCGCCTGGGCGGCGAGGAACTGGCGGTGCTCGTTCACCGAATTCATCAGCCCGGCGAGCATTTTCCCGACCGGTTCCGTTTCGGTGCGGAAGGCCGCCAGCTCGTCGTCGAGGCGCCTCCTCACTTCAGCCTCGCCCGCCGCCTTGGCCTCCTTTTCCCCTTTCGCGAAGCCCGCCTGTTCGCCTTTCGGGAACGCATCCCCGTACGCCTTGTCCCGCGCGGCCTTCTCCATTTCCGCGATCTGCGAACGGGCGGCGGCGAGCTTTTGTTCCGCCTGTTCCTGGGCGCGCTTGAGTATGCGCGCGGCGAGGGCGCGGATGTCGGAAAACTGGAACGGCACCGGGGTGAGTTTTTCCGCGTCTTCGCCCGGCACCACGCCGCCCGGCAGCGGCATCGGCCGGAAGTCGTCCGAATTGTTGAAGACGCGCGAGTCCGACATGAGGTTCTTCCAATCGGCGGTTCGTGAAAGCGCCCCGCGACCTACGCGCTAAACGACGACGTTGTCGTCGCCGCCGCGGCCGGAGATGATCACTTCGCCCGTCTCCTCGAGCCGGCGAACGATGTCGACGATGCGCTGTTGCGCCTGTTCGACGTCCGAGAGGCGGACGGGGCCCATGAATTCCATGTTTTCGCGGATCATTTCGGCGGCGCGGGTGGACATGTTCTTGAAAATCTTTTCCTGGAGCGCTTCGGACGCCGTCTTGAGCGCGACGGCGAGCTCGTCGTTCTCCACTTCGCGCAGGACGGACTGGATGCCCTTGTCGTTGACGAGGATGACGTCTTCGAAGACGAACATGAGTTTGCGGATCTGCTCCACCATGTCCGGGTCCGCTTCCTCGAGATTCTCCAGAATGCCCTTTTCCGTCGTGCGGTCGCAGAGGTTGAGGATTTCCGCCACCGACTGCACGCCGCCGGCGGATTCGAGGTCCTGGGTGACGATGGAGGCGAGGCGCGATTCCAGCCCCTGCTCGACCAGGCGGATCGCTTCCGGCGTCGTTTGTTCCATCCTGGCGATGCGCTTGACCACCTCGAGCTGCTTTTTCGGGGTCAGGCCGCTGAGGATCTCGGACGCCTGCTTCGGCGGGAGGTGGGCCATGATGAGCGAGATCGTCTGCGGATGCTCGTCCTGGATGTACATGAGCAGGTGTTCGCTGTCCGCCTGTTTGAGGAAGTGGAACGGCGCCTGCTGGATGGTGTTCTCGAGCGCGGCGAGGATTTTCGCCGCCTCGTCCGGCGACAGGCTTTTTTCGAGCAGTTGGCGGGCGTATTCGATGCCGCCCACTTCGAGGTACTTCGACGCCATGTGCGTCTGGTAGAATTCGCGCACGACGGCGTCCCTGACTTCGGGGGAAATTTCGTCGTCGATGCGGGCGATCTCCATCGACAGGCGCTCGATCTCGTCGGTCTCGAGGTTGGCCATGATCTTCGCGCTCGATTCCATGTCGAGCGAAATCATGAGAACCGCCGCTTTCCTGATGCCGGTGAGGCCCTCGGCCTTCGCTTGTTTGGCCATGCGTCAATCCTTCCGCATCCAGCGCTTCACCTGGTTGGCGGCGCGTTTCGGGTCCTCGGCGATCGCGGTCGCGACCTTGGCGCGCAGGCTTTCCCATTCGTCGTCGACGAGGTCCTCGTCCTCGTCTTCGGCCGTGAGCGCGAGCGACAGTTCGCCCTCGTCGAGCGGTTCGTCGACTTCCGTGGGGATCGGCCGCCTGAAGAAATAGACGGCGACCAGGATCACCAGCGCGAAGACGCCGAGCAGGACGATGTTGCCGGTGTTGTCCTTGAGCATCCGCAGGTTCCTGGCGAACCAGGATTCCGCGCCGGTGGGCGCGTACACGGGCGCCGTCCACGGCACCTGGCTGATCTCGATTTTTTCGGGAATCTCGGCCAGCGGAATGCCGGCGGCGTGCGCGATCTGGCGCTTCAATTCCCCGACCCGGTCGTCGGAGATCGGATCCATCGTCTCCTTCTCCCACATCGGCGCGTTTGTTTCCGGATCGATGATGGCTTCGCCGAACTCGTTCATCGCCTGGACAGCCTTGCCTTCGGCGTCGCGTTTCAACCGGTAGGGGAGATGGATGATGGCGGAAATGGTGAGGTTCGTCACTTTGGGGCCGACCTTGGTCGCGGTCTGGCGCCATGAATTCTGGTTCGAGCGGTCGCCCAGCTTTCGGTCCTCGCTCGTCTCCGTGACGTAGAACGACGCGTTGTTGTTGAGATTGGCGACGCGGCGGACGTTCGGATTGACGCCCGGTTCCTCGTAGGGTCGGCTCGAACTCCGGGCGCTCTGCTTTTCGCTGAGGACGCGGGAAGGCTGGCCGGGAAGGACTTCGTGGTACATCACTTCGGTGAGATCGAAATCGACCTCGTGCTTGGGAAAGGCGTTGACGTCCCCTTCGTACTGGATGTTCGGCACGAAGGTGCGCATGAGGTTTTCAAGTTTGCGGCGCAGTTCCTCGTTCAGCGCGAATTCGGTGTCCCACTTCTGCTTCGCGACCGCGCCGAGGGAATTGCCGCTGCTGGCGTGGAATTTGTTGCCTTTTTGGTCGGTGACGACGACATCGCGCGGATCAAGCCCCGCTTTGGCGGCGGAGACGACGGCGATGATGGTGTTGGCGGCGTCGTCGGTGAGCGGCTTTTGCAGTTTCGTCGTCACCCGGACGGAGGCGCTTTTCTTTTGGGCCGGCCCGAAAAGGGTTGTGCGCACTTCGTCCGAGTAGATGACCTGCGCCTCGGCGATGGGATCGAGCTGCTCGATGAGGCGGGCGACCTCGTGGGACCGCGCCAGGCGCATCGCCTCTTCCGACTTCAACCGCGTGTCCGCGAACGACCAGCGTTCGAGCATCTGTTCGAAGCCGTACTGGTGCGCTCCGAGAAGAAGCCCTTCCTCGGCGAGGGCGATAACGGCTTTTTTCTCCTCGTCCTGGCTCACGAGGATGCGGCGCGAATCGAAATCGTATTCCGCCGACGCCACGCCCTTTTCCCTCAGGCGCGCCAACATGTCGTTGACGTCGCCCGGCTCCACCTGCATCGGCAGCGGCCTGTGGCCGACCTCCGACGGCGTCGCGCCCATCCAGGCCGCGAACGTGAACCAACCCGCGACCGCGACGATGAGAAACGTCACCGCCACCCGTTGCGTGGTGGACATGTCCCTCAGGACGGTTTGCGCGTCCTGCCACAGCTGTCTGAGAATATCCATGGCGATTCCCCCGGAAGTGGCGGATCACGGGATGCCGGTCGTCAAGAGGGGGACGCGCCGCGATATGCCCCGCTTTCCGGCGACGCGCCTGTCCGCTCCCGACTCCCACGCCGCGCCGCGTTTTCCCCGATTCCCCCGCCCCCACGACGAAATCGGCGAATTTCCCCTTGGCCGCGCGGCAACGCGGACAACCCGCCGGCGAACGAACGTTTCGCTTTCGCAGCGGGACGCCTGCGGTTCCTCCTCGGACGCGCGCTCCGTCCGATAACGCGCTTTTCGTGGTCCGATAAAAACTGCGCGCAACGCAAAAAAACGGCGCGGTCGCGCCGCGCCGAAAGAAATACGGTCAAATCCGCATGCGGAGAATTTCCTGGTACGACTCGACCAGTTTGTTCCGGACAGCCATGAGCGTCTGGAAGGCGACGTCGGCTTTTTCCATCGCCGTCACGACCTTGGTGATGTCCTGTTCCTTCCCCATGACCATATCGGAGACGAGCTTGCCCGCATCCTGCTGCATGGTGTTGACTTTGTTGAGATTGTCGAGGAGGAACTGTTTGAACTCCACGCCGGACGCGGGTTCGGTGTGCCGCGGCGCGCGCTCGGCCGCGCGGCCCAGTCCTTCCATTCTCCCGGTCGTTGGATCGATGGCCATGGCGTAGATCTCCCCGCGCGAATCGCGAACGTCGTTCCGTTACAGCATACATATACGTATACGGTCGCGACGTCTCCGCGCTTAACCCTCCGGATTCGAAAACCCGCCGCCGATCGCCATCCGCAACTTCCGGCGTATCGACAAGGCTGTGCGCGACACATCGTTTACTATCCGAAAAGCGTTGGCCGATTTCAAGGCTAATTTTCGCCCAGCCCCATATTTCGCGTCCATGCCGACTTGGCGAAAGGGGGATGTTCCCCTTGTATGCGTTTTCACCGGCGCTGCGCGCGTGGAAAACGGGGGGCGAATCCACTTCACAAGGCATTACGCGATTATCCGCAGCGCTCCCTGATGCATCTGCTTCGCCGTGTCCATGGTCGTCAGGTTCGCCTCGTAGGCGCGGGACGCCATCATCATGTCCACCATTTCCACAGCCACATGGACGTTGGGAAGCTTCACGTAGCCGGCCCATTCCCCTTCCTGGATCGCATCCGGGTGCGTCGGCTCGTACTTCATCTGGTATTGCGTTTCGTAATCCTCTTCGACCTTCGCGACGCGGACGCCAAGCCGCGGCGAACCGGTGATTTCCGGCGCACCTTCCTGGAAAAACACGCGCTTCCTGGTGTACGGATTCGGGTTGCCGTTTTCGTCCCGGGTCGTGTTGATGTTCGCCAGGTTGTTGGCGTGGACGTTCATCCGCGCGCGTTCCGCCCTGAGCGCCGAGGCGCTGACGTCGAACATGGTGAAGATGCCGCCGACCAGCATGGACATGGGCGTTCCTTTCCGGAAGTCGTGGTCAGTTCAGGGAGGCGGGGACCAGGTCCGCCCGCTTCGCGCGCAGCGCTTCGATAACCGAATAGGCGTCCATCATGTACGCTTCGATCTGTTCATGGTTGCAGTAACGGGAGATGCCGCGGTGCCTGGCCATGAGCATGAGCGAGTACATCTCGTTCACCATCCGGTCCACGTTCTCGACGAACGCTCCCATCAGCCGTTCCCGCTCCGCCTCGGGCAATGCGGCGCACGCCTCCGGGTAGGTGTGGGCGTAGCGGCGGATTTCCCGGGCGTGGTTGGCGAGGGATTCGCTCATGAATTTGGCGGTGGGTTCGTCGCACAGGGTGATCATTTCGCGTCCTTTCGTACCGATTTCGCTCCGTCGGGGGAGGGCGGCTATGCAATCCTGTCGCGTAACGCGCTCTTCAGCCCGTTGGTCTTGCTCTTGAACAGTTGTTGCAGCGTTTCCATGTACGCGGAATTTTTCGCCAGGTCGGCCATTTCCTTCTCGATGACGACGTTGTTCTCGTCGTGCCTTTCCGGTCCCCACTCCCGGCCTTCGCGGGCGTTGACGCGGGGCAGGTGGTTGAGATAAAAATCGACGCCCATACCGGCGCGCGGGGTGAATTCGTTCCAGTGCGAACGCTGGCGCTCCTCGAGGGCGTTTTCCATCGCGCGCTTGAACCCTTCCTCCGGCAATACGTTTCGCTTGTAGTACGGCGTTTCGACATTGGCGATGTTGTTTATGATGTTGAGATGGCGCTGGAACGAAAAGCTCATCGCCGCTTCGAGAAGAGGCGCCGACTCGCGCTGAATAAGCCCTTCGACCCATACCGCCATTGTTTTTCTCCTCGAGCGCAATCTGTTGTCGGCAAAGAAAGCAATGCGATTGCCATTGTGCCCTCCCTGGATGAATTATTTGTAATGCCTTGTTTCGCAATTTGTTGTGGATTTGATGATTTCGCCCGGCATTGTTTTCGGCGATGTGAAGGCGTTCTTCCGGCGGCATTTGCCGTTTGCGGATGCGGCAAGAGGAAGATTCTTCCTCGAGAAAAGAAAAATCGCTCAAGGATCCACTCGGGCCGCCGCTAATAACGAGAGCCACTGGTCTCTTCCCGTCCGAGGCAGGATGCCTTCCCGGGGAAGGAAAGACTTGGCGACCGGCTGTTTCCGCGCCGGGCATGGATGTGAAGCGGATTGGGCGGCATGGACGCCGCCCTTCACGGAATAGAGCGTTGCGTCAAGGATGACCGCCTCATGAGAATGGTGAATGCCCCGCCGCTCGCGGCACAAGGGCACGATCCCACTCCAAAACGCCTTTCGGCCAGCGATCCGCCAATCGACGCGCGCGGACCGCTTCGGTTGTTTTTCCACTTTGCCGCCTATCGACCGCCGGCGCGAACGCGTTGCGGAATACCCATCGTTTCCGGTTGTTTTCCGTCACGCGCGATAGCCCCAAGCGGCGGCAACGGGGGACCGGCATTGCCTGGTTCCGTCCGGACTACCCGTTCGCGCCCCGTGTCTCGGGCGAAGAGATGCATTGCATTCCATCGACGCAAACCGCATGGCGGCGCTCCGCCGGGTTCGCCGCCGGGTGATTCCCTCACTCTCCGTTCGCAATCGCCGCCAGGGCGGACATTGACACGCCTACATGCAGTGAGGCGACCCCGATCGGGCCACCAGGCGGATCCGCCGCCGCCGTCAGGATGCGATTTTTCTCCGCCGCCGAGCGGCGCGGGCTGGTATTTGGCCAATGGCGTCTCATCCTGTCGTCTTTTCTCATTTCCCGAATACGGATGTGGGAGCGGGGTGTCGCGTCCGGTTGACATCAACAATGGCCGCGGGGATTCGGGTGCTGAAGCGGTTGGGTCGCCGGGATCGGTCCTGAGTGCGGGACGGAGAGTTTCCGCCTGTGGCGGGAGAGGCGCGTCCTGACGATGCGGTCCGATACTATTTTGTTTGCGTACTGAAAATAAGACATATAATGTGATTGTTGGATTGCGAAAATGAGCGGTTTTACCCGGATATACCAGGCGTGATGGCATGTCTCATGCGATGAAATCGACAATTGTCGCCGGACTCCGGCATTATCGGAAGAGCGTCAATATGTAGTGATGGTGTATTGTTGCGATTTTGATGTGCTGGCGAAAAAAAGTGAAATGTCGCTAAAGTTCGGCGTTGATTCGTCCGCTAATACATTTGAATTCGAAATCATGGTCAACGCAAAGCGTGTGATGTTCCATGCATGTATAAAAAATGACGATAATTCGAAAGGAGGGCGAAACTGAGACGCTGAACACGTACGGGAGATTGTTTGGGCATTCTTTTTTTCGGTTACGAATGAAGTTGTGTTTCAGGTAAAAAAAGGAAGTGAACGAATCGAACCGGTCTTGGTCCGCACCGGGCATGGATGCGAAGCGGATCGCCGGCGGCACGGATGCCGCCGTCACGGAATGAATACCAGTCTTTCACGGAGGAAACACCCATGTCTATGGTCATTGCGCACAACATCGCGGCAATCAACACCAACAAGAACCTTTATGGTTCCAACCGCATGATGAACAAGTCTCTCGAGAAGCTTTCGAGCGGCTACCGCATCAACACCGGCGCCGACGCCCCCGCCGACCTGGTCATTTCCGAACAGTTGCGTTCCCAGGTCAACGGTCTCGAACGCGCCGTCCGCAACACCACCGAAGGCATCAACGTCCTGTCGATCGGCGAAGGCGCGTTGAACGAGATGAACAGCATCCTCAAGAAGATGAAGGCTCTCGCCATCCACGCCGCCAACAACGGCATCACCAGCCCCGAACAGGTCGCGGCCGACCAGGCCGAGATGGACTCCGGCATCCAGACCCTCGAGCGCATCGCCAACACCACGAAGTACTCCGACCAGTTCCTGCTCAACGGCGCCAAGGAAATCACCTACAACCAGCAGACCGAGATCAAGGGTACCCAGAACAACGCCCTCGTCGATACCGGCATGTCCAAGTTCAACCAGATTTTCAAGCGTGACGGCTACCAGGTGTCCTTCAGCTTCACCGGCGCGATCAATGCGGACCCGTCGACCAACATCGGCAAAGCCAACATGGACAACCAGGCCATGAAGGCGTATCTCGAGGTCGATGCCTACTCGGGATCGATTTCCCAGGTCGACGAGGACGGCAACGTCACCCAGGGGCAGTCGTTCATTCTCACTGGCACGCTCGGTTCCCGTCAGTTCAACCTGTCCGCCGGCACCCACGTCTCGACGGTTGTCTCGCAGATCAACAACGTCTCCGGTTCGACCGGCATCGACGCCAGCCTGATCTTCAACCGCAACCAGGAGATCAACACCAGTGCGGGCGGCGCGACAATCGGTGCTAATGGTGTGGCGTCCGGCGCCACCGCGTCGACGATCGGCGTGTACAACAACTCCAAGTTCGGCAGTGGCGGCACCCCCGTGCAGATCATTACCAATGCATCAGTCTCGGCCCCCCCCACCTTTGGGCGGAACACCGACGGCCACGGCAACGTCTACGTCAAGATCATCGGCAACGGCACGAACGCCGGCTACGAACTGTACAAGGACGCGAGCCTGTCGAAGGAATCGCTCGTCGGTTCGGGTCGGGGCGGGTCGACTTCCACAGCGCTGAACAACTCGGGCCTTACGCTCAACCTGAGCTTTAACACCAACGCCGCCTACGGCGACGTCGTCAAGCTCAATTTCGGCAACGTGGCGCTCGACGCCGCCACCGCATCGACAACCGGCAACGCCAGCACGCTGTTCGACGTAACCAAATCGGTCGCCGCTGGCGTGCAGCTCGGCGTCAACACCAGTTCGGACGGCAAGATCTACGTCAAGTCCGTGTACGACCAGTCGGGCAACCTGACCATCTACGCGTACAACGACGAAGCCATGGACGCCAAGTCGCTTGTGGCGAAATCGGAAAAGATCGCGGCTGGCAACGTTGCAGCAGGCGCCTCCGCCATTCTCAGTGAAATCTGGAACAAGGACAAGACCGCGTCCACCGGCCTTGGCCTGATGCTGAATTTCGACAGCAAGGCGGTCGGTCTACAGAGCACCGAGGAAAAGATGACCATCCAGTTCCTTCGGCTCGGCGCCCGCATATCGGCGAGCGACTACGGCAGCGATTCGTTTGTCCAGGTGCAGCAGTTCTCCGGCGGTCTTTTCGTCGACTATGACCAAAAGGACAATTACGACAGCGCCAAGCTGATCGACGCCGGCGGCACGGGCGTGACGTTCCGGAAGTACGGCCAGGACGCCACGATCAACGTCAACGGCGCGCAGATGAAGACCAACGGCCTCAAGCTCAACCTGGCCACCGCCGACATCATGGCCGACATCCAGTTCAACGCGGGCAAGACCGGCACCACCACGATCGCCCAGGTCGGGTACAACGAAGGCTCGGTCTTCACCAAGGCGACCGCGCTGACGCTGGCCGATATTGTCACGGATACCGGTACGAATAAGGACCAAAACGGCGGCTTCACCGCGCTTCTGAACAACGCGAACCACAATACCAACGAGAACATCAAGAACTTCCAGGGCGGCATGCAGATGCAGCTTGGCGAAGGTTCCGGCGACCAGGAACGGACGGTCATCGGCTTGAAGGCTCTCTCCACCGCCACCCTCGGCCGGATCAGGATCACCAAGCAGTTCGATCCGGACCTGGCGGTCGTGGAAACGAAGACCCTCGCGGTGAAGGACATCATGGGCGGTCAGGTGGCGTCCCTCGGCAACGACGCGGTGTCGGCGATGAAGATCATCGAGCAGGCGATCTCCGACGTCTCGGCGACCCGCGCCCAGATCGGCGCCGTCCAGTCGAACATGCTCCAGACCAACGAGAACAACCTGAGGGTCGCGATCGAAAACATCACCAAGACGGAATCGGATATCCGCGATACCGACATGTCGACGGAGATGACCGAGTTCACGAAGAACCAGATCCTCTCGAACGCCGGCGTGAGCATGCTGACGCAGGCCAACGCCATGGCGCAGAACGTCCTCCAGCTTCTGAGATAATGAAGCCGGCGGCGTGAACCCGGGAAACGCGCTCTTTGCGCGGTAGCGGTTACAGTGCCAACGATCAGGCAGACTGTCCACGGACAGTCTGCCTTTTTTGCGTCGGACGCGGCTGGAAACGGAATTTTTCCATTTTTTCATTTTCCCGCAACCCCGCTATTTTGTTGTGGATGACGTTTCGAGGCGCTCGCTCGAAAACAAAAATACTCAAGTTTTAACCCGCTTCTCCGTAAACAGATGCGTAACCGAAAAAGAGAGGAGGTCAAAATAGGGGAAATTTGGTAGTCTATAAAAGTAAAATTTAAGTTGTGTTTTATTCATAACTAATTGTAGCTATGGATATGTATTGCGGTATGTAATTGCGTAATTGCATTGACCGGCACCTATCCGCGCCGGGCATGGATGCGAAGCGGATATTCGGCGGCACGGACGCCGCCAGCAAGGAACGAACACACTATTCTTTCACGGAGGAAAGAACCATGTCCATGATTGTCGCCCACAATCTCGCAGCCATCAACACCAACAAGAACCTCTACGGCTCCAACCGCATGATGAACAAGTCTCTCGAGAAGCTCTCGAGCGGCTACCGCATCAACGTCGGCGCCGACGCTCCAGCCGACCTCGTCATTTCCGAGCAGTTGCGCGCCCAGGCGCACGGCCTCGAACGCGCGGTGCGCAACACCACCGAAGCCATCAACGTCCTCTCCATCGCCGAAGGCGCGTTGAACGAAATGAACAGCATCCTCAAGAAGATGAAGGCTCTCGCCATTCACGCGGCCAACAACGGCATCACCAGTCCCGAGCAGGTCGCGGCCGACCAGGCCGAAATGGACTCCGGCATCCAGACTCTGGAGCGCATCGCCAACACGACCAAATATTCCGACCAGTTCCTTCTCAACGGCTCGAAGGAAATCACCTATAACGTCAGCACCGACATCCGCGGCACGCAGAACAACCAGCTTGTCGACACCGGCATGTCCACCTTCAACCAGATTTTCAAGCGCCAGGGTTATCAGGTGTCCTTCAGCTTCACCGGCGCCATCGGCGCCAACGCCGCCACCGGCATCGGCGACGCCGCGATGAACACCCAGGCCATGAAATCCTACCTCGAGGTCGACGCCTACCCGGAATCGATTTCCCAGGTCGACAAGGACGGCAACCTCACCCAGGCGCAGTCGTTCATCCTCACCGGAACCCTCGGTTCCCGCCAGTTCAACATGTCCGCCGGCACCCACGTGTCGACGCTGGTCTCGCAGATCAACAACGTCTCCGGATCAACCGGCATCGACGCCAGCCTGATCTTCAACCGCGACCAGCAGATCAACGCGGCGACCGACGCCGCCGCCGCCGGCAACGTCGGCGTCGCGACGACTTCGGCGCCCAGCGCGATTACGATGTACAACAACTACACCACCGACACCACGACCGGCACGCAGTACCTGGTCGCCGACAGCGCCTCCATCGACAGCGGCGATGTGATCTACGGCAAAAACACCGACGGCCACGGCAGCGTCTACGTCAAGATCATCGGCAACGGCGCGAACGCCGGCTACGAATTGTACAAGGACGCGAGCCTTTCGAAGGAATCCCTGATCGGTTCCGGAGTCGGCGGCTCCCCCTCGAACCAGCACAACAACTCCGGCCTGTCCCTCAAGGTCGACCTGACCGCAAGCGCCAGTTACGGCGACGTCCTCAAGCTGTCCTTCGGCAGCATCGCGCTCGACGGCGTTTCCGCCTCCGCCTCCGGCAACGCGTCGACCATGTTCGCGCTTGACAACTCCACCGCGGCCGGCGTGCAGCTCGGAATCAACACCAGTTCGAGCGGCAAGATCTTCATCAAGACCACCTTCGACGCCGCCGGCAACGTCATGGTCGCCGCCTACAACGACGACAGCTATGACGAAAAGCACCTGGTCGCGAAGACCGCCGACTACATTCCCAATGCTGACCTCGCGGTCGGCAGCAGCATCGTCCTCGACGAAATCTGGAACCGGGAACACTCGGCGGCGACCGGCCTCGGCCTGACCCTCGCCGTCAACGCCATTCCGACTCTGACGAACACTTCGCAGACGATGGAGGTCCAGTTCCTTCAGCTCGGCGCGCGCGTCTCTTCGAGCGATTACGGTTCCGACGCCTTCATCCAGGTGCAGCAGTTCACGGGCGGCCTGTTCGTCAACTACGACGAACCCGGCAACTACGACAGCGCGAAATTGATCGACGCGGGCGGCAGCGGCGTCACCTACCGCAAGTTCGGGCAGGACGCCACCCTGAACGTCAACGGCGCGCAGATGAAGACCAAGGGCCTCAAGCTCAACCTCGCGACCGCCGACATCATGGCCGACATCCAGTTCAACTCCGGCCATACCGGCACCACCACGATCGCGCAGGTCGGGTACAACGAAGGCACGATCTTCACGAAGGCCACCGCGCTCACCTTCACCCACGCGCTCGACCAATCGGGAATCGCGAAGGCGGACCAGGGATCCAACGCGGTCAACAACGAGGGCTTCACCGCGCTTCTCAACAACGCCTGTCACAACACGAATGAAAACGTGAAGAACTTCCAGGGCGGCATGCAGCTGCAGCTCGGCGAAGGATCCGGCGACCAGGAGCGCACCGTCCTCGGCATCAAGTCGCTGTCCACCGCCAGCCTCGGGCGCATCAAGTTGACCCAGCAGTTCGATCCCGACCGCGCCGTCATCGAGACGAGGACGCTCGCCGTGAAGGACGTCATGGGCGGGCAACTCGCGGCGCTCGGCACCGACCCGGTGTCGGCGATGAAGATCATCGAGGTCGCGATCAGCGACGTCGCGTCCGTTCGCGCCCAGCTCGGCGCCGTCCAGTCGAACATGCTGCAGACCAACGAAAACAACCTGCGCGTCGCGATCGAGAACATCACCAAGACCGAATCCGCCATCCGCGACACCGACATGGCGGCGGAGATGACCGAGTTCACCAAGAACCAGATCCTCTCCAACGCCGGCGTGAGCATGCTGACGCAGGCGAACTCCATGGCGCAGAATGTGCTGCAACTTCTCCGGTAAATATCCGAAGCGGGGATATGAACGGCGCGGCGGACCGGATCGACCGGTCCGCCGCGGTCTTTCCGCGCCGCAAACTTTCGTTCAATCGTCACCCGGCGAGGAAGTGGACGGATGCCGCGGCGGCGGCGATGCCGGCGGCGACGGCGAGGGCGATTTTCCACACGCTCCACGGCCTGTCGCCGGAGATGGAGCCGGTTTGCGCATTCACCATGAACCGGTACGTCCTGCCGCCGTAGGCGTAGGCGGACAGCCACACCGGCAGGAGGATGTGCTTGAAGGTGACGTTGGCGTAATTCGTCCGCTTCTGGTGGACGCGTTGTTCATCGCCGCCGATGTCGCGGCGGATCGCGTGGTCGATGGACGATTCCATCCGGCGCTTGGCGTCCTGGAAGCCTTCCTCGAGGCCGACCTGGTACGATTCCGTCACGAAGCCGGAAAGGTACCCCTGGTCGAACGGCTTGAGTTGCGACAGGTTCCAGGGGACAAGTTGCTCGGCGAGATGCGACGGCAGCGAGCCGGACGCCGGAACGAGAATATCATCGAAGACGACGCCGACGGCGCCGGACGCCGGGCTCCAGCGGATCTGGCGGACCTGTTGCCGCCTGGGCGCCCGCTTGCCGTTTTCCACGACGTACACCGTCCGCGTGACGTAATACGCGTCGCCCCGCTCGCCCAGGTAGCTTGTCGTCGTGTTCGCGTCGTAGGTCCAGTAGGGCATGTAGACGCCGTTCAGGGCCTCTTCGCGCGTCGCCCGGCGCGCGAAATCGGACGGCGCGAACCAGCGCGACGCCACCCATTTCCTGTAGATCGCCATCGCCCCGTCGTACGGGATGACGAACGGAAGAAGCGCCTGGACGTTGAGCTTTATCGAATAATGGTTCTGCGTCGCCAGGGGACTTCCGCAATACGGACAGCGGTCGGAGGTGCGCTCCGGCGACAGCGTCGTGTTCGCGCCGCAGGCGGGGCAATGCACAGCTTCCGTCGTCGGCGAGTCGTCGCTCTGCTTTTGCTCTTCGCGTTCGAGCGCCTCGAGGTAGTCGTGTTCCCGGAGATAGGCGCCGTCCGCGCAGATGTCCGGGATCTCGTTGCTCGTCCCGCAGTATGGGCATTCGACGGAGGCCGTGCCGGGCGTGAACACCAGGGACGCGCCGCAGTTCCCGCAGGCGAAGCGCCTGGCGCCCGCGGGGATGTCGCCGTCCTGCCCGGCCGCCGCCGGTTCCATGTCCGGCGCCCCGGCGGCGGGATGCCCGTGCGTGCGGGCATGGCAGCCCCGTTCTCCCGGCGGAACGCCGCCGGGTTGGGCTGGGTCGAACGGGGGGGGCCCCGCCGCGCTGTCGTAGGGCATGGTTCGGACTCCTGACCGCCGGTCGTTCCGTTGTCCGCGAAAGAGAGCGTGCGCCTGGCGGTTACGCCGGGGGCAGGGGCGGCGGCATGCTGTCGAACAGGGCGGACAGCTCCGGCGCGTCGCCGGCCTTGACCCAGCCGGCCATGCCCTGCGACCAGACAAGCGTGTCGCGGTCCATCTCGCCGGCGTCGATCTTGGTCTTGAGAACGCCTTCGTGGAACGGCCCCTCCCGCTGGCCGTTTATGCCCGCGTACCAGGTCTTCGCGTCGGGCAGGGGAGGCGGCGTTCCTCCAGCGGCGGGCGCGGCGGCGGGTTGGGCGTTGGCGGCCTGGACGTTGCCGGTTATGGTCTGACCGAGGTTCATTCCCGCGAACATGCCCACCATGCCGCCGGCGGCGCCGGGATTCTTGGCGGCGTCGCCGAGTGCGTTGGCGGCCTGGAACTGGGTGTATTTGTTCATGTCGCCGAGGACGCCCATCTGGGTGCGCTTGTCGAGGGCTTCCTCGACCGCCGGCGGCAGGCTGATGTTCTCGATGAGGAATTTTGAAATTTCGATGCCGTAGCCGTCGAAATCCTTCTGGATGATGCCGCGCAGGAGTTCGCCCATTTCGTTGTATTGCGCGGCGAGGTCGAGGGCGGGAATCCTCGCTTCGCCGAGGGCGTCCGCGAAACGGCTCGCGAGGATGTTCCGGAGCTGCCCGGCGACCTCTTCCGACACCAGCTCAGGCGCGGCGCCGGACAGTTCCCTGATGAAAACTCCCGGATTGACGACCTTGAAGCTGTAGCTGCCGAACGCCCGCAGCCTGACGGGGCCGAATTCCGCGTCGCGCATCATGATCGGATTGGCGGTGCCCCACTTCTGGTCGACGAACTGGCGCGTGTTGACGAAATAAACGTCGGCCTTGAAGGGCGAGTTGAAGGCGTATTTCCAGCTTTTCAGGGTGGTAAGGATCGGGATGTTGTTGGTGGTGAGTTCGTGGCGCCCCGGACCGAAGACATCGCCAAGCTCCCCCTCGTGAAGAAACACGGCCGCCTGGCTTTCGCGCACGATCAGCTGGGCGCCGTTCTTGATTTCGTTGTCGTGGCGCGGGAACTTCCAGGTCAAGGTGTTGCGGGCGGCGTCGACCCATTCGATGACGTCGATGAACTGCCCGAGCGCCTTGTTCTTCAAGCTTTCGAATATGCTCATGGTCTTTCCCTTCGTAGAGACGGCCTTCACGTCGCGCCGCCGGAACGGGGCCGGCGGCGCGATGCGGATAGTATGCCGGGCGCGGCCCGAAATTGTGACAATGGGGAATGGGGGGCTGCCCTGTTCCGCATCCGTTCCCTCGGGGCGTTTTGCGAAACTGAATGGACATTCCATTGCGCGTTTCGGCTTGCTTCATCGCATCCCGAAACGCCGTGTCTTTCTTAACATTTGGATACAATGCGCCAGCCATTTCATGGCCGCGCGCGGTTGAGGGAATCGCGACTCCGGACCGTGAACGCCATATATATCATGGCCGGTGATTGGTGACAACTCAAATTATGCCGGGCGCGGCCTAAAATTGTGAAAACGGGTGAATGGCGCCGCCCTGTTCCGCATCCGTTTCCCTTGGGGCGTTTTGCGAATCTGAATAGACATTCCATAGCGCATTTCGGTTTGTCCCATCGCATCCCGAAACGCCGTGCCATTCGCAACAATTGGTTACGATGCGCCAGCCATTTCATGGCCGCGTTCGGTTGAGGGAATAGCGACTCCGGACCGTGAACGCCATATTTCTATTTTTTGGCGACGAAGAGATTGACATCGATCTCCCGTTCGTTTATCGTGGACATGTCGTGGAGAAAAGCAGCGTTGTCTATTTTACGTTAGGAGATTCCGTGAAGAGGAAATTGCTCGATATCGCGAAGCAGCTTTCAGAGCGCGAACTTGAACAGTTGATGCAGCTCAAGAGGGACGGCGGCAAGAAGCTGCAGGAGCTCCGCAAGGAGCGGCGGAAAGTCGCGGCGGAGCTCGCGAGGATCGACAGGCGGATCGCCCAGTTCGGCGGCGAACCCGAGGCGGAGACCGGGAAGCCCGTCGGGGCGAAGGCGCCTTCGGCGGCGAAAAAACGCGGCAGGCCGAAAAAGGCGGAGGCGAAGCCGCGCGGACGGCGCAAGGGGCCGCGGCGCGGGAAAGGGCTCACGGAAGGCGTCATGAAGGTGCTCGAGGCGGCCGCCGAACCCTTGCGCGCCAGCGATATCGTCGACGCCCTTCCCGGGGCCGGCTTCAAGGTCGAGGACGTCAAGGAGGCCCGCAAGCGCGTCTCCATCGTTCTCGCCTCGAAAAAGGACAGGATCGAGAACGTCGGGCGCGGCCTCTACAAGCTCGCCTGATATCGGGATTCGAAGCGTGAAAAAGGAACGGGTCCGGATGACCGGACCCGTTCCTTGTCTTGCGTATTCGCGTCAAATATGGACAACAGGTCAGACAACGATGTTGATCCGATGCATGGTCGCGTGCGGGTTGACCCGCTCTTCCTCCTGTTCCTCGTCGTCCTCGGCGGTTTGGCGGCGGCGTTTCTTTTCCCCCTCCTCCCGCTCGCGGCGCTCGTCGGGATTGATGTTCGCCTGCTCCGTCTCGCGGGTCGTCAGGACGACCTGGTCATGTTGTCGGTTTTGTTCCTGCTGCGCCGCCGTCAGGGCGATTTCCTGGCTTCGCGCCGCCTCGTCGTGCCGGTGCTGGGTATGCTGGACCATGTCCACCTTGACGAGATTGTCCTGAATAAGGTTGAGGCTCACTTCGCTCTCCTTGATTCATGCGTCAAGCCGAACCATTACTCAACTCCCGGACCTTCCAATGCTCTCATGCTATGGGAAAAGACCGCCGGGAACAACCCTTTTTCGTCCCTGCGGCATCGTCCCGGCTTTGGCGCGGGCAACACGCCCCGCCATATCTTTTTTTCGGTGGAAACACGGATATCTGTTTTATCGCCGCTTCCCAATCATTTTTGCCTTTGGTCAATCTTTCCAATATCAAACTGTATGCTTCTTTGGTGGCGCTTTTATACTCCCTCGCCAAGGTCTCCGCGTCCGGCCTCTCCCCATCACCGATAGAAATGGAATAGGCGCGACCGCCGGAGGCTATCACGTGCATTTTCCTGATGGCCCTCGCCTCGCACAGCGTCTGCAAATCGTCGGCCGAAAAGCACGGGTTGTTCGTATGGCTATGGGCAACGATTATACTGTTGTCCGGTCCGTTAACAACCTCCCTTGGAGTGAAGACTGCTCCTTCACTCCCCTCGAAGGATTTGATGACGTTGCCGTCGACAGGACGATCGGTTGTTTTCCTCCCGCCCTTTCGCAGGGGCGGGATATTTTTTCCGAATGCCGATCGTGCAACTGGCGTGTCGCCATGGAGATGCGTTTTAATGCGGTGGGACAGTGATTTTTAAGTGCAATGACTTGACATTATCTATTTTGATAATATACTAATCATCGGAGGGTACGAAATGATTCAGTCATTCGGAGACAAACGAACGCGGGCGATATATGATGGCGATACACCCCGAGGCTTTCCGCCCGAATTCATTCGCAACGCCGTCATTCGCCTTGAACAGTTGAACTATGTGAATCGGGTTGAATCCCTCCAGATCCCGCCGTCCAACCGACTTGAAAAGCTACGCGGAAAAGGCAAGGCGTTTTGGAGTATCCGCATCAATGACCAATGGCGGATTATTTTCAAATGGACTGACACGGGACCGGCGGCAGTCCAAATCATCGACTATCATTGATAGGAGGTTTCATAATGCTTCCCAAAAATAGAATTGTCATGCATCCTGGCGAAATGCTTCTTGAAGGCTATCTTGAGCCAATGAGTATTTCCCAAGCGGAATTTGCGCGTAAAACCGGCATTCCAGCCCCTACGGTAAACGAGATCATTCAGGGCAAACGGCGAGTATCTTCGAAGTTGGCGATCATTTTGGGCGATGCGCTTGTCACCGGCCCCGAATTTTGGGTGAGACTCCAAGCCGATCATGATTTCACCCGCGATAGAGAGAATATGAAACGCCTACGCAAGTTACCGAAGCCGGTCAAGGCCCTTGAACCCGCCTTGGCGGAATAGGCCGCCAAACCCCCACAAACGCCCGTAGCGATGTTTTGATTGGTTCGAAGTGCATCGGGGGGCAGGGTGGAATGGTTCGCGGCCTTGTGTGCCGTTTTTGAGGTATTCAGGATTTCCGAACAACTGACAGGAGGATTTTTCGGGTCCGTTGCGTCAGGTGACGCAGAAAAGCGCCTTGGCGAGGGTGCAACCTCGCCAAGACTTGACCGCCCAACCCGATCGGAGATAGGCGGACGGCCCATTATAATATCGACTGGAATGGTCGAAAAGATCGGAGGAAAGCCATGTTGAAGTACGAATTGCCCAAGGGTTTCGTCGCCGAGTCCGATTTCGAGGGCGAGCCTTATGTTATGTTCACCTGGACAACCATTGGGTGAAGCATGAAAACAATAATGGAAAACCAATATTCATGTCCGATCATTCGGATATAAGATTTGTCATCGAGGCGGCGGGCGAATTTTTGGGGCGGGACATCCGCCGGGTGTTTTTTCTCTCGAAAAAAGGTGAACGGCAACAACCGGTTGCGCTGGCGGCTATGCCTGATGAGCATGGGAAATCGTTGAATTATGCGGAGAATTTGGTAATCGAATCCTTTAAATGGCTTCGGGCAAGGGAACGTCGAAAAGGGAAGCGGTTGACGAACCTCGCGAATACTGGGAGAATGCAGAGGAAATAGCGCATCATTCGGGGGGCTAGGGTGTCGGCCCGAACAGCGGTTCCGCGACCGCATGCCCCCCTTTCTACTTCTCGCGAAATTCCCGGCGCGGAGGGGTAATTCATGTCCATCGACCATTCAAAATCGTTCTGGTTAAGAAGGACGAACGCGGTTCTTATTTTTGCGAACCGCCGGAGATTATTTTACCAAGAATTTGCGAAGTTTTACTCGAATGGATAAAAGCGGGAGGTTTTCGTTATAGTGAAAATCATAACCTATTCTTTAGTGGACTTTTAGAAATTATGCTGCCCAAACGAGTGTATTGACAAGCAATTCCTGAATTATCGTAAGGTCGGAGCGTGAGGACGACATGGCAATAATTCTCTCGCGCCATAGCTGTTGGCGCGCATCGGCCAGTGCATCGAGGAAGGAGACGCAATCCTTCTCCCCGTACCATTCGCGTAGGATGGCGGCGGTCTTTTCGCCTTCACGCTCTATCCGGACCAGCCAGACCGCCCCACACACCAGGTATGAAAACGCTCCCGCCCGTTCCGGCGCTATGTTCTTCCAGCTTTGGGGTTGCTCGGCTCCCAGATACTGCTTCACGTTCCGGAAAGTGTCCTCCACCGACCAGCGGTCGGAGAAGTCGCTCGCCGACAAGGCGGGGGAGTCGGTCACGTCGGTCGAGAAGAAGAAGTCATCCGCTTCCTTCCCCGCCGCATCGCGGGAGATGATGAGGAGGATGGGCTTCTTCGACACCGATGCCCACAGCACTTGCCGGACATACAGCAGACGTTCGCGGATGCTTCCCCGTTCGCAGGTTTGCAGCAGCATCCATTCGCTCACTGGAGGCGTCCTTGCCGATTCCGACGGCTTCGGAAGTCTGGCGCCCTTGAGGCGTGGTCTCCCACGCTCGCCTGGCTTTCGAGGCGATGGCAGCTCGTATAGGGCGGCATCCACCCGCAATCGTGAGACGAGGGTGACCCGGGGCGGCAGTCTTCCGGCCAAGGGAGCATAAGCCCCGTCGGCGACACGGCGGAAGTCATGTTCGGGCAGCCACCGGGCGAGTTCATCGAGCATGTCGACGGCATGGTCGAG
>JAIRTL010000029.1 GCA_031254915.1 Planctomycetota bacterium | reverse complement strand
CGCGGCATACATGCCATGCGCCGCCTTCGCTGGCGATGCAACTCGGGTGACGCTTCCCGGAGGGGTGCCGCTTGATCTTCAATTGATCCCGGCGGGGACGTTCATGATGGGGTCGCCGGAATCCGAGGCGGGACGTGAGAATGATGAAATTCAACACGAAGTGACGATCAGCAAGGCATTTTATCTGGGCACATATGAGGTGACGCAGGCGCAGTGGAAGGCGGTGATGGGAAGCGACCCGAGTAAATTCAAGGGTGACGACAATCCTGTGGAGAATGTGTCGTGGGATGACGCCATGGAGTTTTGCCGGAGGGTGTCCGAGTTGACGGGCCGTCGTTTCCGGTTGCCGACTGAGGCGGAATGGGAGTACGCCTGCCGCGCGGGCACGACGACGCCGTTCAACACCGGTGAGACCATACATTCGGATCAGGCAAATTATTTCGGCTTTAATACGTACGAAAGAGGTCGCGGCGGTCGAAAAGGGGTGTTTCGGGAAAGGACAACGCGGGTGGGGAGTTTTCCGGCAAATGCCTGGGGTCTCTACGATATGCACGGGAACGTGTTAGAATGGTGTTCGGACTGGCTTGATGTATATGACAGGACAAAAACAAGGGATCCGCAAGGAGCATCAAGCGGCACGTTTCGCGTTTACCGGGGCGGCTCGTGGTTCAATTACCCGAGGTATTGCCGCTCCGCCTACCGCAGCAGGCTCGGGCCCGGCCTTCGCCTCAATTACCTGGGGCTCCGTGTTGCCCTGGACCAATAGCCCTTTGCACTTTGCCCTGTTACCCTTTGCTGTTTTGCGCGGTCATGAAATGGCCAAAGAAAACAGATGTGGAACAGGCAACCCCCATCCCCTATTTTCACAATTTCGGGCCGCACTCAGTCTTTAACACTCGCGCCATCATTTTTCACTTTCCGGCACGATTACTCTTTTATAGTAAATCGGTTATGAGTTTATTGACGGCAGGCAGCTCTTGAATTAGATGCGTTATGGAGTCCCAGAATGTTTCTAATAGCGTCCTGTTGGCCTGCCGCTTTATCTCCAGCGTTGCCGAGACTCCTTTTAGGGGGAAATCCACGGGTTCTGCCCGTGGATTCTTTACTTCCGCGATACTGCGACTCATCCTCCTCGAATCATTTTTTCGCGTCGTGGAATCGAATTTCCGTGCGTCTGATTTTGCCGCTTGTCGTTTTCGGCAGTTCGGCGACGAACTCGACCACCCTTGGGTACTTGTACGGTGCGGTAACCCGCTTGACATGGTTCTGCAACTCCTTTTTCAGCTTGTCCGAACCGGTGAAGCCTTTGGCGAGGACGATCGTCGCCTTCACGACTTGCCCGCGCATCGGATCCGGAACCGCGGTGATCGCGCATTCCATGACGGAAGGATGGGTGAGAAGGGCGCTTTCAACCTCGAAAGGGCCGATGCGGTATCCGGAACACTTGATGAGGTCGTCGCTGCGGCCGACGAACCAGTAATATCCTTCCGCGTCGCGCCAGGCGGTGTCGCCGGTGGAGTAGGTGCCGTCGCGCCAGCTCTCCTCCATCGCCGCCTTGTCGCGATAGTATTCGCGGAACAGGCCGGTGGGGTGAACCTTGTCCGTATGCTTCACAACAATGGCGCCGACGATGCCGTCCTCGCAGGAATTGCCGTCCTCGTCGACGATGTCGATGTCGTACAGGGGTGAAGGCTTGCCCATTGAACCCGGCTTCACTGGGAACCACTCGAAATTGGCGATGATGACGCTTGTTTCAGACTGCCCGAATCCTTCGCAGATCGGAAGGCCCGTCGCCTCGATGAACCTGTCGTAGACCTCGGGATTGAGCGGTTCTCCGGCTGTTTCGGCGTGCTTGATGCTCGAAAGGTCGTATTTTTTAAGATCCTCCTGGATGAGGAATCGATACACCGTCGGCGGCGCGCAAAACGTGGTGAGGCGAATCCGCTCCATCGTTTTCAACAATGTGACCGGATGGAACTTCTTGTCGTCATAGGCGACGAGGACGGCGCCGCAGATCCATTGGCCGTAAATTTTACCCCACCCGAATTTCGCCCATCCAGAATCCGCGACCGTCAGGTGCAGACCGCCGTCGCGGACATGCTGCCAGTATTTCGCTGTCGTTATGTGGCCGAGCGGATAATCGAAATCGTGGAGAATCATCTTCGGCATGCCGGTCGTGCCGGACGAAAAATACATGAGCATGTGTTCGCGGTTGGTGGTCGCCTCGGCGCCGGTGGGGCGGATCCAATCCTCCGAAGCTTCGTCGAGGTCGCGGCGCATGGAACGCCAGCCCTCAGGAATCGTGTCGCCGAGGGCGCTCACCCATTGCAGCGTGCGGCATTGCGGCCTTGCCTTGTCGATCTCTTGGACGAGGGACGGCTCGTCGACGGCGCAGATTGCCTTGATTTCCGCCGCGTTGCAGCGGTAGGCGACATCCTTGGCCGTTAGTTGAAACGTCGCCGGAATGACGACTGCGCCGAGTTTATGCAGACCGATCATGGAGAACCACACTTCCGCCCGCTGCTTGAGCACAAGCATGACCTTGTCGCCCTTCCGGATGCCGAGGCTCCGGAACATGTTGGCGGCCTTGTCGCTCCAGCGCTTCATGTCGGCGAAGGAGTATCGTTTTTCGTCGCCGAGATCGTCGCACCAAACGAGCGCCGGCTTGTCGGGGGACGATCTCGCCCACTCGTCGACCACGTCGTATCCGAAGTTGAAATTATCAGGGATTTTCAGGCGATAATTGCGCTTGAAATCCTCATAGCTGGAAAATTCGGTCCGCTCCAGAAAACGGTCAAGCATTCTTCCCCTCGCTTCTATTCATTGATGACGGTAAGAAATTTCGCTGTCGGCGTCAACGCGCGTTGGCCGTGCGGCGCGGCAGGGTTGAAATAAATGCAATCGCCGACGTCAAGGGTGAACTCCTTCGCGCCGAGGACAACCTTGATCCTGCCCTCGAGAACGAAGTTGAATTCCTGTCCCGGATGCGACACCAGCTCCGCCGCTTCGGTGTGGGAGAGGGTGACGACCATGGGATTCATCTGCCGGTTTTTGAAATTGAAGGCAAGAGCCGAGAAGGAGTAGCCGGGATAGCGTTCCACCTTTATGCCCTGGCCGTCCCTGACGACGGTGTATTCGTCCATTCGCGGGCCGTCGCCGGTCATCAGAACTGTCGGGTCGACGCCGAAGTGGGTCGCTACGCCATACAATACGCCGATGGGAATGTCGCCTTTCGCGTTCTCGTACTCGAGGTATTGTTCGACCGGCAATCCGACATTGGCCGCGGCGTCCTCCGGCGTTATGTCGAGGATTTCCCGCAATTCGCGAATGCGAGCGGCGATCTGGATGATCTGTTCGTTCATGGTGCGACGCCTCCAAATGGAAATAACAAGCACGTTCCGCCACTCTTCATCGACGTCGAAATCGCATCGCGCTTCGTCGCAAGCGCACGAACCGCCTCCACGCTCCGATGATAATCCGGCATGCTCAAAGCCGACGGACTTCCGCCAGTCCGGAAGTCCGTCCCTTGTTACTATATCCAATTTTTGGGGTGTTGTCCAGTGGGACTCGAATGGGTGAAATTGTGTCGCCGGACTATACGGTCGTCCTAGCCGACAAAAGCGATAATCCGTATTTGCACGCGATCAAACGCGGCGGAAGCGGTATTCCCGCCCGGTTCGTTTCCGACACGCATCGGAAACGGGGCATCGGACATTCCTACCGTCGGGCTTGGCGTGAAGGGCATCTTCGGATCGCCAAAGCGGCGACGGCGCATGGACCGGTCGTCTTTCTTTTGTCGGACATCGTGAATGGCATTCTGTTGTTGCGCGCGGTCTATGTCCTTCCGGAGTACGCCCGTGAATGCCGCCTTTGCGTCTGCCGAGGCGAAGGAAGCCCGGGGTTGTACCTCACGACCTTCAGACGTCTACCCCGGAATGCGCGTTTTCATGCCGGCTTGGGTTTCCCCGTAATGGAGGAAGCTGTCCTGCCCGATGTTGTTCGGAGAAAATTGGAAGGGGACTGGTTGATGGGATTCCAAAATCGGATTGCGATACGTTGGATGCCAATAGCGCAAAGATGATATTAACGGTTTTACCTTGCAAAACCAGCTTTTACAGGTAACATAATCGCGGATGCGCCGCAAACTCCGCGACGGGAAATGCGGCGCGTGGAATTTTGAATGTATTGGAGGAATGGTGGATATTAAATTTTTGGAGAGGCTGAAATATGATCGGAATGGTCTCATTCCTTGCGTCGCACAGGATGCGGAGACAGGCGAAGTGCTTATGGTCGCCTACATGAACAGGGACAGCCTCAAGGAGTCCATCGAGAAGGGGCTGGCTTCGTATTGGAGCCGCAGCAGGCAAAAATACTGGGTCAAGGGTGAAACGAGCGGCAATACCCAAGAGATCCAGGAGATGCGCTTCGATTGCGACTTGGACTGCATTCTCATCAAAATAAAACAAAACGGCGGCTCCGCCTGTCATACCGGCATGCGTTCATGTTTTTACTTCAAAGTCGAGGACGGCGATCTCAAGGAAGACGGCTTCAAGGTATTCGATCCCGAAAAAGTGTATGGAAAAGAAGGCTAGTCTGACATGAAGCGTACGCATTTTGAATACCGCGACGGCGAACTGTGGTGTGAAGGGGTGTCGGCGCGGGAATTAGCGGAAAAGTATGGAACGCCATTGTACGTCTATTCGCGGCAACGGCTGCTCGATGCGTTTACCGATATTCGCGACGCCTTTTCCGGCGTGCAGACAACGATATGTTTTTCCATTAAGTCATGCGGTAACTTGGCGATTCTCAAAGTGTTGCGCGACGTGGGCGCCGGTTTCGACATCGTCTCCGGTGGCGAACTCTTCAGGGTGACCGCTGCCGGCGGCGATCCGCGCAAGATCGTTTTCGCCGGCGTCGGGAAAACGGACGAAGAAATTGCCAGGGCGCTCGAACTGGATATTCTCATGTTGAATGTCGAGTCCGAGTCCGAGCTGGACGCGATCCAAAACATCGCCGCCGCCATGGGAAAGGTCGCGCCGGTCGCGCTCAGGTTGAACCCGGACGTCGACGGGAAGACCCATGCAAAAACCACAACCGGGAAAAAGGAAAACAAGTTCGGCATCGACCTCGCGAACGCGTCCCGGTTGGTTCGGAACATCGCCGAGCATCCGAACGTCCGGCTTCTCGGGATCGATGCCCATATCGGCAGTCCCATAAACTCGATTGCGCCGTATCGACAAGCGGTGGAGAAAATTGCCGCCTTCGTGCGCGAACACCGTTCGCCAAGGGCGGTTCTGGAATATATCAACATCGGCGGCGGCTTCGGATCTGTGTACAGAAATGAAAACACGCCGTCATTCGCCGAGTATGCGTCGGTCATCATCCCATACGTCAAGGCCGCCGGGTGCAAACTCATCGTCGAACCAGGACGATCCATTGCGGCGAACAGCGCCGTTCTTCTGACCCGCGTTACTTATGTCAAGGACAACGGCTTTAAGCATTTCACTATCATCGATGCCGGAATGAACGACCTTGTCCGTCCGGCGATGTACGATTCCTATCATTTCTGCTGGCCGGCGCGGTTCGATGGCCAGCCGCCTTCGCCTTTGTTCGATTCGCCTGACGCGGATGCCTATTTCGCCCGCGAGGATGAAGAGGCTGGCGCGAACCAGGCCTTGCGCGACATTGATTCGCGCGGATTGATCCTCACCGACATTGTCGGTCCCATCTGTGAATCTTCCGACTGCTTCGCGAAGGGGAGACGTATTCCCGTGCCGGAGCGGGGGGAAATCATGGCCGTGTTTTCGGCTGGCGCGTACGGCTTCACGATGTCCGGCACATATAATGCCAGACCGCGCCCGTCGGAAGTGTTGACCGAGAATGGAGTTTCACGCGTCATTCGGGAAAGGGAGACGTACGCGGATCTTATTCGGGGGGAAATTCTGTAGTCTTGGCTGATCGCCGGTCCCCGCTTCCGGGCAATTTTGGCACCATGCGGTATTATACTGGCGCGGCCAGAAATGATGAAAATGGGAGGATGGGGGTTGCCCTGTTCCGCATCTGCTTCCCCCGGCCATTTCTCACAGCCGCGCACAGTTGAGGCAATCATAACTCCGGACCATGAACGGTATATGAATACGCCGGCATTTGAATGTGCGACCGGTTTGGGTTGGGGTCGCCGAAGCGGCATGAAGTAGCAGCGGTTTTTTCAGTTTGACGGCGTCTATTGGAGAATGATCCCATGAACGTCCTGGTGACGGGTGGCGCGGGGTATATTGGTTCGCACGCGGTGCGGGCGCTGATTGAAGCCGGCCATACGCCGATTGTCCTTGATTCGCTTGAGCATGGGCACGCCGCATCGGTTGGCGAAGCCGAACTTATTCTCGGTAATGTGCTCGACCACGAATTAGTGGCGCGTGCATGCCGGCAGTTCTCCATCGAGGCGGTCATGCATTTTGCCGCCTATATCGAAGTCGGCGAAAGCATGGTCGATCCGATAAAGTATTACGCCAACAATACGATGTCGGTTTTATCCCTGCTGAAAACGATGCAGGAAAACGGGGTCGGAAAATTCATATTCAGTTCCACCGCCGCGACCTACGGACAGTCTGAAAAAGTCCCCATCGCCGAGGACGCGCCTTTGGCGCCCATCAACGTCTATGGTCACAGCAAATTGATCGTAGAACAGGTCTGTTCGTGGCTGGCGCGGCAAACGGAGTTCGGCTTTATCGCACTTCGTTATTTCAATGCCGGCGGCGCTCATCCCGACGGAACCATCGGCGAAGACCACAATCCTGAAAGCCACCTCATTCCTCTGGTGTTTCAGACCGCCCTGGGGAAACGTAAATCCATCAGCATTTTCGGCGACGACTACGATACGCCGGACGGCACCTGCGTCCGCGACTATATCCATGTCTGGGATCTCGCCAAGGCGCATGTGAAGGCGATGGAGCACCTCGCCAACGGCGGCGCCTCGGGGGCATTCAACCTGGGCGCCGGCAACGGGCACTCGGTGCGGGAAATCATCGAATGCGCACGCCGTGCAAGTGGCGCGGCTATTCCAGCGGAAATCAAGCCGCGCCGCGCCGGCGATCCCGCCGTTTTGGTGGCGGACCCCGGACGGGCTTTCGAAACATTCAATTGGCGGCCGGAAATCTCCGACCTGAAATCGATAGTCGGCAGCGCATGGCAATGGCACTCGACGCATCCCGACGGATACGCTGACGCGGAATTGTGACCCGATCTCCCCGGGCGACGGGTTCGAGGGTGACGGCATAAATGGGTTTGGAGCGACGCTGGACAGTTGCGGGGATTGTCATCATTTGAACGAAATACCGGAAGTGAGCAATTCTGACTGGGGCATGGACGAGAACCGGATCGGCGGCGAGTCGGTTCTGCCTCCGGTATATACCGACGAGGAACTGCGCCAGCTCGATCCCGCCGCGCTCATGGGGCATTGTCAGACCCTGCAACAACTGTGCATGCAATTGGACGGCGATTGCAAGTTCCTTTCCTGGGAATTGAAGGAGTCGAGCGAAATCCTCCTTCGCTTCGCCCGCGTCACCCAGATCGCGCATTACCTCAACGCCTCCGATCTGGAATCGATCGCCAACCTCGCCATCAACGAACTGCCCCAATATCTGAATTGTCAGTTTGCGGCGTTTTATCTGTTCAACCCGACCGCATCGACTTTCGAACTCAACCGGGCGTCGCATCCCATTCCTGAAGGCGAGATGGTGCGCCGAGATTCGGATACCGGCGGCTTTTTGTACCGCTTTTTCACCTGCAACGACGAACCTTATATTATCGAGCGGACGGATGATGGCTACGTCGTCAACTCCGGTTCCGACGACGCGCCGGAAGTTCGGGTCGAGGACCCGGTCTGGCGGGAGCTTCTCGGGGAAACGGCGATCGTCTTCCCCCTGTCCATCAGCCGTTCCGAGGAAGCGCAGCTTCGTCTCGGCGGCTTGATTCTCGGCAACAGCCTCGTGCGCCTCTCGGACCGGGACGCGGAAGTCTCGCATATGTTCGTCGACCTTCTTTCATCGAGCCTGTACAACGCCCAACTCGTGCGGCAGCTCAACCAGATGGCGACGACGGATGTACTCACCAGGTTGTACAACCGGCGCCAATTCCTGGTGGAGCTGGACAAAGCCCTCGCCCAAACGCAGCGCAATCCGCACCCTCTTTCGCTCGCGGTTCTCGACATCGATCATTTCAAAATTTTCAACGATACGCACGGTCACCACTGCGGCGACCTCGTGCTCCGCGAAATGGGGTCGATCCTTTCCGAATCGTTGCGGAAAAACGTCGATGTTCCGGCGCGTTACGGCGGCGAGGAATTCACGATCATTATGCCCTATACCATGCTCGACCAGGCGGTGGCGGTCGCCGAGCGCATTCGCATCGAAGTGGAAAACAGAAGCGTCGTGTATGGCGAAAGCCGCCTCTCCGTCACCTGTTCGCTCGGCGTTGCCGAGTACCGCCCCGGCGACACCGCCTCCAGTCTCATCGACCGCGCCGATACCGCCCTCTACCACGCCAAAAACAGCGGCCGCAATCGCGTGTCCTCGATTGCCGACGACCTTCCGGCGGGTAAACTGGCATGACCGGAACCACCGTCCACAAAACCGCAGCGCCCTTCAACGCCGGTTTGACGCGCATTTACGCAGTCGCCGCTTCCGGTGCCCACCGAATCCCCGCCTCCGTGTGGTATCCGACCGGCGATCGCGAACGCGTCCGCCGGGCGGGAATATACGAGATTTCGTCTTCTCCGGGAGGTGCGCCGGTCGACGGCAATGGCGGCCTCATTCTCCTCTCGCATGGCAGCGGCGGCAGCGACGTCAATCATCACGATTGGGCGGAAACGCTTGCGCGCCGCGGATACGTGGTCGTCGCTCCGCGTCACATCGGCGACAGCCATGGCCGCAAGGGGCCGCACGAAAGCGGGGCGCAATTGCTTGAACGACCGATGCAGGCGCTTGCCGCCCGGGACACCCTCTTCGGGGACTCAAGATTTTCCGGGCGTGTTGATGAGGACAAAATCGGAGCGATGGGATTTTCCACCGGCGGGTATACGGTTCTGGCTCTGCTTGGCGCCAGGCCGAATTTCACACGATGGCGTGGATTTTGTTCCGACCATCGGGATGCGGCAATACTCCGCCCCTTCGGCGACGCCACCGAACTCATTCCTCCGGGGCGGACGGATTGGGATGCGGCAAAAGCCTTTGGCGTGAAAGCGGCGGTTCTTTTCGCGCCCTTCGCCATGCCGTATACGGAGGAAAGCCTGCGGGCGATCACGACGCCGCTTCGTCTTTATTACACCGAATACGACTCGATCGCCGTCAACGACTGGAACGCGCTCGCCGTTCTCAAGGGTGTCTCCGGGCCGTGCGAGCCGGCAATTACGCCGGGCGGCCATTACGTATTCATCGCGCCGGCTGCGGACGATTTCGCGGACAAGTGCCCGGAGTTCTACCGGGACGCCCCGGGTGTGGATCGCAAAGCGATTCACGCGCGGATCGGCGATGAATTGGTGGCGTTTTTCGATAAAACCTTATTATAGCGCCGGTCGCCTCGCTCCCTGTTCCAGTTCAAGCAACCATCTCTTTCGCTCAAGACCGCCGGCGTACCCGGTCAATTTGCCGTTCGCGCCAACCACCCTGTGGCAGGGGATAAGGATCGATATCGGGTTGTGGCCGACCGCGCCGCCGACCGCCCGCGCCATCGCCAAGACGTTGCGTTCTTTTCCCGCGATACGTGCGGCGAGACTGCCGTATGTGGTCGTTTCGCCGTAAAGTACCCGGAGAAGCGCCCGCCACACGGACTGACGAAAGTCGCTTCCCGCCGGCATGAGGGGAAGCGTCATCGCCGGATTTTTCCCGGCAAAATACGTGTCCAGCCATCTCTCCGTCTGCGCGATAGGCGGCACTCGCTTGCGTTCATACGTCTCCGGCAATGTCGGGCCCTGATATTTCTGCCCTTCGATCCAGAGGCCGGTGACGTTTTGCCCGTCGCTCGCGATCGCAAGCGTTCCAAGTGGCGATGCATAGTCGTATACATAGATGCTCATTGCCGGATTCCTTTGAGATTACGCAGAGTTCCACATCGACATCGTCGCATAGGAGCGCCACAGGCACCACGTTTCGGCGAGGGCGAGTGTTTCCTTCGGGCTTCTTCCGTTCATGCGCTTTTTAATGCAATGATCGGTATGCGGAAATGCATCCGGACAACCGAGCACCCGCATCGCAAGGTATTCGACCGTCCATGGACCGATATACGCCGTCGCGCACCATCTCGACTCCCGGGATGATCCTGCTTTCGAGAAAGGCCAGAATCGTGTCCCACTCATAGGGAGGGCGGTAGGGAAGATAGAATTCGGGCACTTCCGTCACCGTGCAGGTCCGATTCATGAATGATACAGATATGCGAACAGTCCGGGATCAAAAGGCATATCGTCCATATGTTCACAGTTGCCCCGAATACGGATTTTTGTCAATATAAAATGCGGAGGCGGCCCAAAGCCGCCTCCAGGGTAGTTGCTGTGGCTGACCGAAAACAACCTACGCGACTTCTGCCGAGATTTTCTTGAGATTGGCAAGTCCCTTGATGGCGAGTTCTTCGCCGGTATCGGTGAAGCGCCGCCAGATGGCGCAGTTCTTGGACAATTCCTCGAAGTTGGGATCGAAGGATTCGATCGTCAGCGGTTCGTAATAGCCGACTTCCGCGAGCGCTTTGAACAGTTCTTTCCAGCGCACCAAGCCGGTGCCGGGAATGCCGCGGTTCGATTCGTTGACGTGAACGTAACCGAGGTATTCCTTGCCGCACAGGCGAACGGCGTCGGCCATGTTCGTTTCCTCGATATTCATGTGGAAGCAGTCGAGGTGGACCTTCACGTTCGGCAACCCGACAGCCTTGCAGTAGAGCACGCCCTGTTCGGCTGTGTTGAGGAAGTGCGTCTCGAAGCGGTTCACAGCCTCGACCGCGATCACGAGGCCGCCCTTAGACTTGGCGTATTCGGCGACTTCGCGCATGGCGTCCGTGGACCACTTGAATTCCTCGTCCGTCGGCGGCTTGCCGGTAAGGCAGCCCCATCCGGCGTAGTTGACGCCGCCGAAGATTTTCGAGCCTAGGCTGTAGTTGATGTCGACGAGCTTCTTGAGGTTGGCGACGCCGTTTTCGCGCACCTTTGCGTCGGGGGAGATGAGGTTCGTCACCGCCCCGAGCGTCGTGGTGGTGACGGGGATGATGCCGGCCTTCTTCACCTCGGCGACCGCCTTTTCGAGTGGGAAAACGTCAGGGTGCGCGATGGCGAAGTCGATGTAGTCGAAACCGAGCTCCTTCGCCTTGGCGACAACCCACAAATCCTTTTCGGTGAAATTCTCGGACCAGATGAACGAATCGACGCCGAACCTGAATTTCATGCCTGTTCCTTTCGTCAAAGAGAACCGCAAAAAAACGCCTCGTTCAAGGGAATGCTGGATTAGAGCATTTTACTTCACATTTAGAAAGCTCTCAGCGCGTGGCTGTCGCGCTGTTTTGCCGCCTCGCTGTTCATGCCATATTGGGCGCGGCCCGAAATTGCGAAAATGGGGGAAGGGGGTAGTCCTGTTCCACATCTGCTTCCCTTGACCACATCATGCCGCGCACAGTTGAGGGAATCACAACTCCGGACCGTGAACGGTATGGAATAAACTCCGACTCCCGGAACAGACGATACGCAACGCATTTCTTCCCGACTATCCCGCCATGCACGGCAACGTGACGACGAAGCGGCAACCGCCTTCCTCGCGGTTTTCGACTCCAATTTTGCCGCCGCAGTTTTCGACAATCGCGTAAACGATCGACAGTCCCAGTCCCTGGTGGTTTTCCATGCCTTGCTTCGTGGAGACGAACGGGAGGAAAATATCCTGAATGCGCTCGGCGTCTATGCCGGTGCCTTCGTCATCGATCTTGAGGCGGAGCAGGGGAACGCCAGGCTCCGGTTCCTCGACGTCAAGGTCGACGCGGATCACACCACCGTCGCGCATCGCGTCTATGCTGTTTCGAAGCAGGTTCAGAAGCATTTGCCGCATTTCGTTCGGCGCGGCGACGACGAGCGCCTTCCTGTTCGGTCCGGTGCATTCGAAATCAATGCCCTTGCCCTTGACCTGGAAGCGAAGCAACGAACACAATTCCCGGGCGAGGCGCGGCATGTCCGTCTTGACGCGCGCGTTCTTCCGTTGACCGGAGAACGCTACCAACTGCCTGACCGTCTCCTTGATGTTCCGTGTTTCGTTGGTGATTTGCGCCAGGATGTCCCGTCGTTCGCCGTCGTCTTCCGTCTCGCTCAGATAATGGAGATAATTTTCCATCACTTCCAATGGATTGTTCACCTCGTGCGCCACGCCGGCGGCGAGAAGCCCCACCGATGCGAGGTTTTCCGACAACATAAGCCGCTGGCGGAACGTCTCCCGCATCGAGACGTCCTCGATTACGACCATGTGTCCGACCGGGATCTCGCCTTCGCGAAAACGGCGGATGCGCATATCGACAAGGCGCTTGTCGCCGTCCAGCTCCACCGGCAGGCAGTGCCATTCGCGGTCGTCGCCGGCGGCGAGGGCTTCGTTGATGCGCTCGGCCAGAAGCGTATTTTGCGCGCCGACGATGTCCGCGAGCCTGCTGTTCATTGTCCAGCGTTGTGGTATGCCGAACAGCTTGGCTGCGCTCTGGTTGACGAAGCGGACAGTCATGTCCATGTCAGTGATGACGACCGCATTCGGGAGGTCGCGCAGCAGCGCTTCCGTATTTCGTAGAATCTGATGGAACTGTTCTTCCGATGTCGGGAAGTCCTGTTCCGTTTCAAGAAAGCCGTGGCAAAGGCGGATAATGCCGATGCGGTCGAGCCGCTTCGCCGAGTCGGTAAGGAGAATCCTTCTATCTCGGATGACGGATACGCGGTCGGCGAGGACAAGCGCCGATTCGATCTTGTTCGTCACCCACAGGAACGACATACCGCCGTCGCGCTTCTTTTCCAGAAGAGGCCATAACTGCCGGAAGCGCGCCGGCGCCAATTCCTCGAGCGCTTCGTCGAAAATGAGCAGGCGCGGTTCATTGTACAGGCGGTTGAGTATCTGGATAAAGACCCAGTCCTCGCGCGGCATGCGGAACAGGGGATCTTCGAGGGGGATGTCCATGTCGTTGGCCGCGAGCCATTCCCGAAGCCGGGTAAGCCGGACGTGCTTGAGGGAAAGCCAGCTTCGCCAACCGCCGTCGCGCGACAGGATGAGGTTGTTGCCGACGGAAAGATTGGGAAAGACCGACGGCGAATCGGTGACTTTCGCCGCCCAGCGTCCGCCGTCCATGACGACGTCGCCGGAATCCGGTTTGATCTCGCCGGCGAAAAGGGAGCAAAGGTCGCTTTTGCCCTCGTGCCTGCCGCCGACGAGGGCGTGGATCTCGCCGCGTTCGACCCGGAAGTCGAGGTCGTGGAACATCTCTCTGGCGGCTCGCCTCAGCGACACGCTGCGAAGGGCGAACCCGGAGGCGACGGCGTCAGGTGATGCCATAACGTTCCATCTTGTTGTACAGGGTGCGGCGACTGATGCCGAGGCGTTCGGCCGCCAGCGACTTGTTGCCCTGGCTTTCCAAAAGCGTACGCTGGATGACGTCGCGCTCGGCGATGTTCAGCCTCCCGGACCTGGACGGCGACGGATGGCGGACATAGGCCGGGAGGTCGTCGGCATCGATGACGTCGGATTCCGACACAAGCGAACAGACCTTGACGAGATTTCGCAACTCGCGGACGTTCCCCGGCCAGGGGTAGGCGGCGAGAATCGCCACCGCGTCCTCCGAGAACGATTTCGGTTCGCCTTCCGCGAATTCGGCGAGAAAGTGTTCAAGAAGCAGCGGCACGTCCCCGGTCCGTTCCCTTAAGGGCGGCATCCAGAGGGTGACGGCGTTGAGCCGGTAAAAGAGATCCTGACGGAACGCGCCCGCCAAAATCAAGTCCTCGAGGTTTTTGTTGGTCGACGCGACGACCCTGACATCGACGCCGATGTCGCGAACGCCGCCTATCCGCCGGACGACGCCTTCCTCGAGCGCCCGCAACAGCTTCGCCTGCGTCGCGAGGGACATGTCGCCGATCTCGTCCAGATGGAGCGTTCCCGTGTCCGCCTGCTCGAACAGTCCCGGGTGCGCGCCGTGCGCGCCGGTGAACGATCCCTTCTCGTGGCCGAACAGTTCGTTGTCAACAAGCGTGTCCGCGAAGGCGGAGCAGTTGATGCGGAGAAACGGCCTGCCGCTTCGGGGAGACTCGGCGTGCAGCATGGAGGCGAGGAGTTCCTTTCCGGTGCCGCTTTCGCCGGTGACGAGGATGGCGATGTCGATTTTGGCGAGTTGCGCAGCGCGGCGAAGGATGTCCTTGAGCGTTTTGTCGTCGGTGATGATATGCGGTTCAGCTGTTTTATCGCCGCCTTCCGGCGATACCTTCATGGCTTCCGTGACGGCCGCGTAGAGTTTGGCGAACTCGAGCGGTTTGGCGAGGAAATCGGACGCGCCCAGCTTCACGGCCTTCACCGCCGCTTCGAAAGTGCCGTAGCCTGTAATGATGATGACCGGCAGCGACGCATTGACCTGCGACAGGTCGCGCATGACGTCGATGCCGTATTCCGCGCCGAGGGAAAGGTCAAGGAGGACGACGGCGACGTCACCGTTCCGTGCCGCTTCAAGCGCCTCGCCGCCGTTTTTTGCCCAGACGCAATCAAGGCCGCGCTGGCGGAAATTGAGGCGCAGGCTCTTGTATATGTTTTCGTTGTCGTCGACGACGAGAACGGTCTTGTGCATGGTCATGGCGGACTTCCGGAACGGGAGGATGGACGCTTGCCGCCAGTATACCCGGAACCCCGATCGGGAACAAGCCGGGACGCGGGGAGGGCGCTGTCCAAGGCTCCTCAATCCTTCTTCAGGTAGCGGCGCGACAGGGAGTCGAGCGAGATCGCGGCGACGACGATGACGCCGCTGACCACGTTCTGCCAGTACGGCGAGACGCCGAATAGGACGATGATGTTTTCGATAACGCCGATAACGAGGGCGCCGATGACCGCGCCGACCGGACTGCCGACGCCGCCAGTGGTGTGGACGCCGCCGATGACCGGCGCCGCGATGGAGGGCATGACCCACACTTCGCCGATGGAAGGCTGCGACGAACCGAGACGAGCCACCATCAGCATGCCGGCGAGAGCGCCCAGGAACCCGGCGATGATAAAGCAGACGGTCCGTATGCGGTTCACCCTGATGCCGAGAATGGACGCGGCTTCCAGGTTGTTGCCGATCGCGTACATGTAGCGCCCGAACATTGTGAAGGCGGCGATGAAGGCGATGATGGCGAGAACGACGAAAAGGATGACGAACGGAACCGGGAGCACGCCCCACAGGTTTTCCTTGCCGAGGAAATGGATTTCCTGTGGGATGTTGACGATCGCCTTGCCCTTGGTGATGACGAGGTTGATCCCCTTGTAGACGCCGGACATGCCGAGGGTGACGACGAGCGAATTCAGCCTGATCTGGGTGACGAAGAGGCCGTTGATCAGTCCGCAGAACGCGCCAAGAAGGAGGCCGAGGCCGAACGACAGGAACGGATTCAGTCCGACGTCGACCATGAGGATGCCGCCGATGACGCCGCACAACCCGGCGATGGCGCCCAGCGACAGGTCGAGTTCGCCGAGGATGAGGAGCATGGATTGGCCGATGGCGACGATGCCGACGAAGGCGAGCGTGCGGATGATGATGATGATGTTGTATTCGGTGAGAAAGTATTCCGACCACCACCACGCCGCCGCCGAGATGAGAACCAGGGCGAGGATAATGCCGCTCAATTGATGGGTGATGATGCGCTTGAAAAAGGATCGTTGGAAATCGGCCTGGCCCATGGTCGCGTCCTTGTAAAGTAAATGTTGTATCTATCGCTTTTTCGTGTGGAAAATGATGCCCGTCAGTCCTGCAGATACCCGATGATTCCAGGCATGACGTCCGATTGCTTTGTGTCGCGGGTTACTGCGATTTCGCCGTTCACCTTCCCGCCATACACGGTGAGGATGCGGTTGGCGCACTTGAGGAGTTCCTTGATTTCCGACGAAATAAGGATAACTCCGAGGCGCTCGTCCTCGGCGAGGCGTTTGAGCAGATGGTATATCTCGTTCTTCGCCTTGACGTCGATGCCTTTTGTCGGTTCGTCGAAGACGAGGACCTTGGGGGCATTGGCGAGCGTCCGGCCGATAATGGTCTTTTGTTGGTTGCCGCCCGACAGGTTGGAGATGGATTTGTCCATCGTCGGCGTTTTGATGCCGTAGCGGTCGATGATTTCCGAGACAAGTGCCCGCTCCTTGGCAAGCGAGATGATGTTCCTTGGCGCTGTCTGGTCGCCGAGGGTGATGCCGATGTTGTGCCTGACGCTCATCTTTGGGAAGATGCCGAGGCGGCGTCTCTCTTCGGGAAGATAATACAGTCCGTTCTTGACGGAGAAATTCGGCTGGTCGAATTGCCAGACCCGGCCGTTCATCACCGCGCTCCCCGACTTGCAGGGCAAATAGCCGAAAAGCGTCTGCATGATTTCCGATCGTCCGGCGCCGACAAGACCGGCGAAGCCGAGTATTTCCCCCTCGCGTACCTCGAAGCTGACGTTTTCGAACACTTCGCCCGCCAGATTTTCCACCTTCAGCACCACCTCGCCCGCCGGTTTTTCCGGCCGGCAGATTTCGTCGACGTCGATGTCCTCGCCAGCCATCGACTTGACGATGCTGCGCTGGTCGAGGTCCTTGAGGAAGGCGTGGCCGATCTTTTGGCCGTTACGCATCACCGTCACTTCCTCGCCTACACGGTACAGTTCATCAAGTTTGTGCGAAATGAAGACGACGGCGACGCCCGATGCTTTGATCTCCGCCACGACGTCAAACAGGCGGTCTATCTCCTTGGCGGAAAGCGAGGTCGTCGGTTCGTCGAGGATGAGGACGTCATAGCCGCGTATCGTGGAGGCCCGGGCGATCTGGAGAAGTTGCTGGTCGGAAATGCGGATGTTTTTGACCGGGCTGTCCGGGCCGGCGTGAATCTGAAAACGCTCGATCAGCCGTGCAGCCGCCCGGCGCATTTCATTTGGGCGAATGAGGAGACGTCCCGCCATGCCGGTGTATTCGAAAGGCATGAACAGGTTCTGCGCCACCGTCATGTGCGGGAAAAGGGTGATTTCCTGCGGGACGTAGGCGATCTTTTTGAACAGTTCCGGGTCCTCGACCGCGTTTACGCCGTGGATGATGACCTCGCCGCCGTCCGGGTGGTAAACACCGGTAAGAACCTTGACGAGGGTGCTTTTCCCCGCGCCGTTCTCGCCGACAATGCAGTGGCCGCTCCCTGCTGTGAGGTTGAGGTCGACGTTGTCGAGCGCGACCACGCCCGGGAAGGTCTTGGTTATGCCTTTCGCTTCCACGACGTGCATGCGGACCCCTTGCTGAAAATCTCTCC
>JAIRTL010000004.1 GCA_031254915.1 Planctomycetota bacterium | reverse complement strand
CACATTTGAAGCGTTAATATCTGATTAGGTCGGATCATGGAAACAGATAGGTATTTAATTACACTCATCAACTTGGGGATAATTTTTTTCCCGGGGATTATTGGGACATTCCTTTTGATGCGGTTCAGACCCTGTAAGCGCAGGACATTGCCATATTTTTTTCTTTACTCTTATGTAATTGGCATTGTAGCATTTGCATGTGTTCCTGTAGTAGGTTTCGGTCACGATGGCCCTATCGTTTTTTCGTTACCCTCACTAAATTACTTCCTCGAATTAGGAAAGGGGAATTGGACTTTTTTACAGGGAAACGTGTTTTCTGCGACAGTATGGGCTATAATAGCTGTTGTTGTCTTTTCCGTTGCTGAAAAGTATCGGGTTATAACGTTCCTTGCTTCAAAGTTTCGTATTTCAAACCGCTTTGAAGATGATATATGGAATTATACTCATAATCTTTTAATTAAGAGCAAGTGGGTAAAGCTGACTGACCATAAAGAGCAACTTGTATATGTTGGTACTCTGGAGGCTTTTTCAGATACTTTTCGCGATGCGGAATTGATGCTCACAAACGTCTATGTTTTTGATATAAATACCTATGGCGCTCTGCAAGAGCCTATGTGTATCATTCCGAATCTCTATATTACGCTCGACCCCCAAAATATAAAAATCGAGTTTCATTAAGGAATCAAAGATGACTGCAAAAAAAGCGCACGCCATGAACGGACAAACACGTGGTCCTGTTCGCACAATGGCTCAAGACGGAGCAATCAGAGGACAGACTAAACCCGCTTCAAATACAAGTGCCAATAGTAAACCACCGACCACGGTATTTTTGACTGGAACAGCCGCGACACGACCCTCTCCACCCGGCAAAAAACAGTGATACCTGTGAATATCTTATTCGGTTTTTTACAGTACAATAAAATGGGCTTCAAGTCATGATATACATGCCCAACCCTTGACAATCGCCCATAGTATGAGTACTTCTGCGAGTGGACTTTTGGAGGGAATCAAACAAACCGCCGTTTGATTCCCTCCAACGGTTCCTGGGTTTCCATGGTACGTCGGGAATGATTGCAAGGTCGGCGGCATCCAAGAAGCCGAATTTTCATGCAGCTCCGGCATACTCGCATACGCTCCCGGTGAATTCAAGCGCCGGACGTGCCGTTCGGATATTCCCCGCTGGACGCAACCGCCGGGATCTGGCGACGGACGCGCACAAAGGATGGGTGCCGCGCCAAAGCAAGGAAAAGAAGCGGCGGCGGCGCGTGCGCTTCTTCTTTCCAATCCGCACGCGGACGTGGCGTTGCGGGTGGTTTTTTTTCGTTTCGGCATAGGCGGAGGGAGAGGGTATGGGCATGGGAAAATTGATTGCGGCGGTGCTGACTGGGGTCTTTCTAAGCTGGGGCATCGTAATGAACACGAATGCGGAAGCCGCCGAGCGCGGCCATTTCGCCATGGGGAACATCAGCGCCGATCCCCTCGACGCGACGGACGAGGAGATGTTCGAGGATATCCTGGTCATGGCGCCGGGCGAGGTCGCGGTGGAACGGATCTTTTCCGAAGGGCAGGCGTCGCCGGACGGATTCTGGTACGACCAGAGCTGGGACGAATGGGTCATGATCATGACCGGCGGGGCGGTGCTGGAACTGAAAGATCCGGAGAAAGAGGTGAAAATGGGGCCCGGCGACTGGGTGTATCTGCCCGCGAACTGCGTCCACCGCGTCAAATCGACGGAGAAAAAAACGCTGTGGCTGGCGATCCATGTCGGCGAAAGGGAATAATACCGTTCTCCGCGCCGGGGTTTCTCGAAACCGATCGGCGCAGTCGCGACTGGCAGAGATCGCGGCCATGTCCTGCTTGGATTGAAGCCAAGCGGAAAATCATCGCAAAGGAAGGCCAAACCCGCCACTTAGCGGGGAAACCCGCCATTTGGGGCATGCAAATGCACCATTATGCCCCATCGCATACCGTTTACGGTCCGGAGTCGTGATTCCCTCGACTGTGCGCGGCCATGAAATGGCCAAAGAAAACAGATGCGGAACAAGGCAACCCCCATCCCCCATTTTCACAATTTCTGGTCGCGCACAGTATAGCATGAATCCCGGGCGCTACATGCCGAGCTCCCGCTGGAGCGCGGCGATGCGGCCCTCCGCGAAGTCGCGGTAGGCGCTTCCGGAGGCGTAGAACTCGGCGGTGCGCCGCCAGTAGCGCAGCGCCAATTCCTTCTGGCGGCCGCCGTCGCGTCCCGGCTGGTCGGCGAGCTGGTCGTGCGAGTAGGCGAGCATGTAATACGCCTCGCGCGGGCCCTCGGCCGGCACTCTCGTCGCCGTCGTCGCCTCCTCGAGGCATCTGGCGGCCGTTTCGTAGTAATCGGCGGACTGCCGCGCGTTCCCGGCCTCCTTTTCCAGGCCGCCAAGCCGGAAGTTGATGATGCCCAGATGGAACGCCTCGCGGTACGACGGCGCGCCGCCGAGCCCGAGCGCGGTCTGGAAATGCGGCAGCGCCTCAAGAAGAATCGGCGTCACCGAATTCTTGTAGACGAGGAACGAGTTCCCGTATTCCGCCTGCGCGGAGGCCGGCTGATCGGGAGACGGACGGACCGGTTCCGGGACGGAAAGCGCCCGCAGATAGGTGATTTCTCCCTGGGTGAGGGCGACCTGCTCCATATCGGCCTCGTCCCCGGGGCGGACCAGTTTGCCGGCGTTGTTGATGGCGATCCGCGCATTGTTCAGCGCCTGATTCCGCTCGTCGAGGAGATCGGCCGAAGGCCGCTGTCCGTCGCGGAGCTGCGCCTGGACCATGCGGTTCCTGGCGTGCGCCCAGCGGTAGAACACGTCGGCGCAGGTCCACCACGAATGCCAGTCCATGCCCCGGTCGGTGGCTTCCTTCGCCAGGGTCGCGGCCCGCGCGAAATTGGGCGGATCCTGCTGGACAAAGACCTGGGCGAGACGCGAATACGCGAGCGGATTCGCGTCGTCCGAACCGACCGCGCGGGTGGCGGACTCGAGCGCCAGGTCGACCCTGCCTTCGTCGAGATAGTTCTTCGCCTCCTCGGCGTAGTGGTTCGAAAGCTGCCTCGGATCCGTCGGCAGCCCGGCCGCTGACGGAGCCGGCGGCGCCGACAGGGAGCCGCCGAATTCATCCGCCATGCCCGGGATGGGCGGCGGCGTGCTCGGCGGCGCGACTGACGGCGTCGGCGGCAAAGCCGCCGACGCGGGCGGAGGAGGAGTGACGCCGGCCGGAGCGGTCGGAGCCGGGGGCGCCGCCGGAATTGACGGCGCCGTCGCCGGCCCGGGCGCGACAAAGCCGGCCGGCGGCAAGACGGCGGGCGTACCGGCCGCGCCGGCGCGTTCGCTCGGCAACGGCGGCGGCTGGAGGTCGCCGTTGAAGCTGCCGAAGAAATCGTCCGTCGATGGACCGCCGGGCAGGGACGGCGCGGGCGCGCCTCCCGGAAGCGGCGGCGGCGCGACCGGCGCCGGCGGGGCGACGGGCGCGGACGGCGTTTCGAATCCGCCGCCCGGCGGCGGGGGCAAGGCGACCGTCGACGAATCCTGTACCGCCGGGGGCGGCGGCGCGACGGGAGGCGTCTCCCACGGGGCCGGCGCGACGGACGACGGACGATCGGGCGCCGTGAAGGAGGAGTCCGGCGCTTCGAAGAAGCCCGGCAGGCCGCTCCGCGACGGCGCGGCGGCGCCTCCCCCGAAGGCGGACGGATCGGACGGCGCCGTCGCCCGGGGCGTCGCCGGCGTCGGATTCCAGGTCGGAGCCGAGCCGGCAGGCGGAACCGGCGGCGCGGGCGGCGGGGCCGGCGGCGCGGTCTGACGGCCGCCCGAACCAAGCATCGCCGACGGGAACGAACCGGCGGTCGACTCGCCGACGGGCGGGGAAGCCGGCGGATACGCGCCGACGAACGGCGGCGCGGGCGGACCGTAGGGCTGCCGATTGTATAGCGACCAGGGATCGGACGCCGGAGGCGGCGGCTGCATCGGGTCGACGAAGGGGCCGAAGCCCGCCGCTTCCGGTGAAGGCGGCATCGCCGGCGGTCCATAGGGCGGGGGCTGGTAGTCCGGGGTCTGGACGCCGGTTATGACGGTGTCGGCGGCGGAGAGGCGGAAGCTCTGCGACAGCCCTTCGCCGACGTTGCCGAAGTCGTCCTCGACCGTCACCCTCAGCATCGCCCGCTCGCTCACGGAACCGAACGGGAAATTGACCACGGCCGATCCGGACGTGGACAGCCCGGACCGGATTTCCTGCCAGTTGCGGCCGTCGTCGAGCGACAGATGGACGATGCCGGAACCCTCCTTCGGATGCGGATCGTAGGAAGTCCATTCCACCACGCGCGTTTCGTTCGCGAGAATGGCGCTCCTGCCCTCCAGGAACGAATTGAGCAGCGTGACGCTCGGCGGCTCGTTGTCGATCACGAGGATGTACGGCCCCGGAATGCCCGCCGACGGCAACGGACTGCCGTTCTCGGCCTGGTCGAACGCCACCGGCCAGAGCGCGTATTCGCCGGCGCGCTCGGCCTCGAAGGGAACGGCCTGTTCCGGGCCGCGGCGCACCGGAACGCTTTCGCCGGCGTCGGAGCGCTCCTTCAGGAGTTGCCAGTCGACGCCGGCGTTGTCGCTGGTGTACAGGGAGATTTCCTTGATGCCGGAACCGGCCGGGTCGTCCTCGGCGGTCACCGCGAGGTTGACGCGGAGCTGATTCGAACGCAGCGGCCGCACGCCGGCGACGGTCGGCGGCATCGTGTCGACGATGAAGGTGGCGGGATTGTAGGCGATGCCGAGGTTGCCGGCGCGGTCTTCGGCGACGAGGCGGAAATTATAGCGCCCCGACGCTTCGGCGGGCGGCGCCCAGGAGAGGGTCCCGGCGGCGGGCAGATTCGCCTGCAGGTCGGTCCAAACCGCGTCGCGGTCGTGATTGGAACGCGCGTTGCGCGCGAACTGTATGCGCACCGGGCGATCGCGCAGATAGGCGTCCGCCGCCTCCCACTGGAAGTCGATCGGCGCGCCCTTGCCGAGCACGTCCTGCAGCGGAGCGACCCATCTCGCCGACGGCGGCGTCTGGTCGACGACGACGACCGTTTCCGGGCGCATCCGCGGACCCGGTTCGCGTTCGCGATTGCCGAAGCGGTCGGTGGCGATGCAGACCAAGCCGTAAACGCCCTCGCCCGGGACCTGGACCGTCATCGGGGAGGTGCGGTCGGAGTCTTCGCCGTAGCGGCGCCAGGTGTTGCCCATGTCGTCGGTGAGGTAGAATTCGACCCTTTCCACGCTGTCGGCGATGATGTCGCGAAGCGTGTAGCGGATGTTGAACCTGGTGAAGCGGGTTACCTGCGCGTCCGGGGGAACCGGGCGAAACAATTCGCCGGCGCCCGCCGAACCGGAGAGGACGACCATAGCGGCCAGGGTCAACCATCCCGCCCGCGACACGGTACATGCCATGCTCGATCTCCAAAAAAATGGGCACGTCGGGCGCGCACCGGCGGCCATCGCGCGGAGTCTCCGCGAATCCGCCCGGACTATGGACGCAACGGGGCGGCGGGCGGGTCGAAATGCGGCAAAACGCGTTCCGCCGCGCCGGAATGCGAAGCGGCGCTTCCCCGCGAAATTGCGCCGTTCACGGTCCGGAACCGGATTCCCCCAACTGTGCGCGGCCATGAACATGAAGCGGCCAAGGGAAACGGATGCGGAGCGGGGCGCCCCCCCACCTCGCATTTTCACGATTCCGGGCCGCGCCCGGCATGCATGAATCCCGACCCGACACGCCGCGACGGTTCGCCGTCCCTTCAGGTTACCGCGTTTCCCGGGGCTTGGCAAGTTATTTGTTACATCGACGTGCGCGGGTCGAGGGCGTCGCGAAGCGCCTCGCCGACAAGGTTGTAGGCGAAGACGCCGAGGAACAGGACAAGCCCGGGAAACACCGCCAGCCACCAGTTGGCGAGGGGCGATTCGCGCGTTTCGCCGAGAAGTTGCCCCCAGGTCGGCGTCGGCGGCGTGACGCCGAAGCCGATGAAGGAAAGGCCGGCCTCGGTGAGGATCGCCCCGGTGATGCCGAAGGAGATGGAAACGAGAACCGGGGTCATGGCGTTGGGGAGGATGTGCCGGAATATCGTCCGCGCGTCCGACGCCCCGAGCGCGATCGCGGCGGAAACGTATTCCATCTTCTTGTGTTTGAGCACCTCCCCCCGGATGAGCCGGGCCACGCCCGTCCAGCTCGTCAGGCCGATGATGAGCATGATGTTGAGGATGGAGCGCCGGTCGAGGACGGCGATCACGGCGAGAATGAGAAAGAACGAGGGAAAACACATCATCAGTTCCATGAAGCGCGATATCGCCATATCCGCCCAACCGCCGTAGTACGCGGCCAGCGAACCGAGCGCCACCCCGATCAGGGTCGCGAGCGCCACGGAAACGAAGCCGACGGACAGGGACACGCGGGCCCCGTGGATGATCCTGACCAGGACGTCGCGGCCGCTCTCGTCGGTGCCCAGGAGGTGCGTTCCGGCGAGGTGCGGCGGTTTTTTCCAGCGGCCGGCGGGCGCGGATTCGATCGAGGCGGGAAGCGCGCGCTCGAGAAGGAGCCGGTTCATGCGCAGCCTGTCCGCGGCGGACAGCGCCGTTCCCCCGCGCACCGCCGTGAGGTAGGGAAGGAGCGAAACGTCGCCGCGAACCGCCGAGAAGGCGTCGGCGTCGTGGAAGCCGTCGTCGGCGAGGGCGCGGTTGAGAAGGGCCAGCGCCTCGCCGTCGTCGTCCGGAAGCGCGCGCCCGCCGGCGCGGCCGCCGAGCCGGAGCAGGACGTCCCGAATATGGCGCGCGGCCGGCGTCCCCGGATTGTCCAGGAGTGCGCGCAGACGGTCCGGACTGGCGATGTCCCCCGGCGCGAGCGACGCCGGGGGCGAGCGCCAGCCCGGCGGCAGGCGGGGGCCGAAGCCCTGTTCGTTCGGGCCGTACGGGATGGGGGGGAAAATGCCGTAGCCCCTGCCTTCCGCCATAAGCTGGCGGTAGGGCGTGGGATCGTTTCGCGGCCTCCCGGCGAACGGCAGCCCGACCGCGACCGCGAGCGCCAGAAGCGCCAGCCACGCCGGCGACGCCGCGAACTGGACCGCGCCGGCGAGAAAGATGAACGTCATGCCGGCGAGAACGAGAAGCGTGCACGCCGCGGCGACGAGAAAAGCCGTGCGGTAGCGCACGAAGGGCGGAAACAGGCCCGGATAGGCGTGGTCGAGAATGATGCGGTTCCAGCGCGCCGTGTTCGAGCCGGACGTCAGCGAGGCGTCGGTGAGGCCCCTCGCGTCGATCGCGCCCGACGACGTCATTTCCGCGACGCCGGCCAGCGCCGGGCCGTCGATGACGGACTGGACCGCCATGACGAAGGCGCGCTTCCCGTCCGGCGCGTCGCCGGGAAACTTCGCCCCGGCTTCCCCGCCCGCCCCGGCGATCCCCGCGGCGACGATCTCGCGCGCCCGGCGGACCGTTTCGTCCTTCGCGGGCGCGGGCGACGCGAACGCGTCCATGGACTCGAGGTCCTCGACTTCCGGCGTCGGCGGCGTCTCGCGCCTGAGCCAGTCCGACCCGCCGACCTGTACGATCATGCCGCCGAGGCCGAACCAGAGGGCGACGGAACAAAGGACGCCGAAAAGGAGCGAGACGGCCCGCGACTCCCCCTTGACGAAGCGGGGAACGAACCTGCCCATGAGCCGCCAGGCGAGGAATGCGAGCGGCAGGTAGAGGAGCAGGAAATTGATCCCCGTCTCCAGGAACGTTTCCGTCGTGTCGGAAGGCGCGAAAAATTCGCGGAGCAGCGGATAGGACGTCTCCCCGGTCGCGGCGTCGCGCCAATAGAACGGCAGGCGGTGCGCGAGGAACGGCGCGAAAAGCGCGACAAGCATGAAGGCGGCGATCATCGCCAGGCCGGCCTTGCCGCCCCGGCTCTTGAGGAATTTCCGCCACACCCTCTTTCCCGGCGCGGCCGGGGGCGCGGAAGGCGCGTCAGGCATCGGCCGCCTCCCCCGCGCCGGCGCCGGCGCGATAGAGCGCGGTTTCCATCGTGCGGGAATACTCGGTCCAGCGCTTGCCCGGATCCCGGACGGCGGCGATCAGGCGGTTGGCGGTCTCGACCTTGGCGTCGAGGTTGTCGAGGTGGTGCAGCGCGAACGCTTCCGGAATTTTGGGCGATACCGGAGACCCGTATTCGAGACGGCCGTGGTGCGACAGGACGAGGTGCTGGACGAGGTCGCGCTTCTCCTCCGGGAAGCCGGCGATGGCGCGCGAGCGGACGCCCACCATCCCGGCGCCGATGAACAGGTGGCCGTGCAGCTTGCCCCTGTCCGTATATTCGATCGTCAGCCCCATGGACAATTCCTCGATCTTGCCGATGTCGTGGAGAAGCGCCCCGACGAGAAGAAGGTCGCGGTCGACCGCGCCGCCGGCGGCGAAGTCCGCGGCGAGACGCGCGACGTTCAGCGTGTGCTCGACAAGGCCGCCGACCCAGGCGTGGTGCACCTCGCGGGCGGCGGGCGCGCGCAAAAAGCGCTCCAGCAGGCCGGCGTCGTCGAAAAACGCGGCGAGAAGCCCGCCGTACCACGGATCGGCGATCGCGGCGCGGAAGCGGTCGAGTTCGCCGCGCATCTCGTCGATCGGGCGTTTGCTTTTGGGAAGGAACGAATCGACGTCGAACTCGCCCTCGCGGGCCGGGCGGAAGCGGGCGACGCGCAGTTGCGGCCTGCCCTTGTACGATTCCGTCGCGGCCTGGATTTTCACCACCGTCCCGGGCGCGCAGAGCTGGAACAGCTCCGGGTTCGCGTCCCAGATATTGCCGCCGAGAAGGCCGGTGGCGTCGCCGACGGCGAGACGGATGTAATTCCTGCCGTTGACGGCCGTGTGCAGGCTCGCCTCGCGCAAAACGTAATAGCCCTCGAAAACGTCCCCCTCGCGGAGCGTCGCGATGGCGGGCGATTGCAGCGCTTCCTCGTTCATCAAAGCCTCCGGACGGTCCGCCGCCGTCCGCGGCCGGCGGCGGCCGGCAATACTCCAGGATCCCCGGTTTGGCCCGGATCGGGGAAAACCGGCGAAGCGGCTACGCGGTCCTTTTCACGTACCTGTCGATCGCGGCGGCGGCCTTCTTGCCCGCGCCCATCGCCTCGATGACGGTCGCGGCGCCGGTGACGATGTCGCCGCCGGCGAAGACGCCGGGGACGTTGGTCATCATGTTCCCGTCGACCGGGATGTTGCCGCGCCTGTCGAGCGCCAGCCCGGGGAAGCTGCGGGTCAGGACCGGATTGGGGCCGTTGCCGATGGCGACGATGAGCTGGTCGCAGGGGATGACGCGCTCCGACCCCTTGATCGGAACCGGGCGGGGGCGGCCGCCGGCGTCGGGTTCGCCCAGCTCCATGTCAAGCGCCTCGATGCCGGCGAGCCAGCCGTCGCCGTCGCCGACGAGCCGCGTCGGCGCGACCAGCTCCATGAGCTTGACGCCTTCATCGAGCGCGTGGCGGACCTCCTCGGCGCGGGCGGGAAGCTCGTTCCTGGTGCGGCGGTAGACGATCGTCACCGATTCCGCGCCGAGGCGGAGCATGGAGCGCGCCGAATCCATCGCCACGTTGCCGCCCCCGGCGACGCAGACGTTCTTCCCGACCAGGACCGGCGTGTCGTAGAAGGGGAACCGGTACGCCTTCATCAGGTTGACGCGGGTGAGGATTTCGTTGGAGGAATACACGCCCTTGAGGTTCTCTCCCGGAATGCCGAGGAACCACGGCAGGCCGGCGCCGGAGCCGACGAACACGGCGTCGAAGCCGCTCTCGAGCAGCTGCGGCGCCGTGATCGTGGGGCCGATCGGATAGTCCATGCGGAACTCGACCCCGAGCGCTTCGAGGTATTCGCACTCGCGCCGGACGATGGCCTTCGGGAGGCGGAACTCGGGAATGCCGTAGACGAGAACGCCGCCGGGCGAATGGAGGGCTTCGAAAATCATCGCCCGGTGGCCGAGGAGCGCCAGGTCGGCGCCGGCGGTGAGGCCGGCGGGGCCGGAACCGATGATGGCGACGCGCTTGCCGGTGTTCGGCGGAATTTCCGGAATGGCCGCGCTCCCCGCCTCCGCCTCGGCGTCGGCGGCGTAGCGCTCGAGACGGCCGATCGCCACCGGTTCGCCCCTCCTCCCGAGGATGCAGCGCGCCTCGCACTGCGTTTCCTGCGGGCAGACGCGGCCGCACACGGCGGGCAGGTTGTTCGTCTTCTTGAGGACGCGGGCGGCGGCGGCGTTCCTGCCGTCGCGGATTTCCCCGATGAAGCCGGGGATGTCGACGTTCACGGGGCAGCCCTCGACGCAGGGCGGCTTCGCGCACCGGACGCAGCGGGCGGCCTCGGCCCGGGCCATGTCGCGGGTGTAGCCGAGGGCGACCTCGCCGAAGTTCCGCGCCCGTTCCCGCGGATCCTGCTCCGGCATCGGAGTGCGCGATTTCGCCTTCCCGACGATCGCCTCCCCGCTGCCGCGGTGGGCGCGGTAGGAGTCGGCCTCCTTGTCGGAATAGGCGGACAGCCTGCTGAGAAGCAGCTCGAAATTGACGGCGTGGCCGTCGAATTCGGGGCCGTCGACGCAGGTGAAGCGCGTTTCGCCGCCGACCTCGACGCGGCAGCCGCCGCACATGCCGGTGCCGTCGATCATGATCGAGTTGAGGCTGACGATGGTTTTGACCCCGAACGGGCGGGTCGTCTCGACGACGGCGCGCATCATGACGGGGGGGCCGATGGCGATGACGCGGTCGATTTTCCGGCCTTCCTCGAGCATGCGCCCGAGGGGCTGGTTGACGAACGCCTTCTCGCCATGGGAACCGTCGTCCGTGGCGACGATCAATTCGTCCGCCTCGGCGCGCATCCGGTCTTCCCAGAAGACGAGGTCCCCGGAGCGGGCGCCGATGATGGAAACGACCCGGTTGCCGGCGCGCTTGAGTTCGCGCTGGATGGGGAACACGGGGGCGATCCCGAGGCCGCCGCCGATGCAGCACACGGTGCCGAAATTTTCGATTTCGGAAGGGCGTCCGAGGGGGCCGACGATGTCGCGGATCCTGTCGCCGGCGTCGAGTTCGTCCAGCTTGCGGCTGGCGAGGCCGACCACCTGGAGCATGAGGACGAGAATCCCCCTCCCGCGGTCGAAGTCGGCGATGGTGAGGGGCACGCGTTCGCCCCTTTCGTCGCCGCGCACGATAACGAACTGGCCGGCGCGGGCCGAGCGCGCGACCACCGGGCAATGGATGCGCAACTCCCTGATCGCCCCGGAATGGGCGATCTTTTCGACGATCACGTTCTGGCGCGGATCGTCGCCGAACAGCGCGGAGAATGTGTTTTCGGGCGTGCCCCGGCAGATGTGCCCGGCGAAACTCCCCTCGGTCATTGTCGCGTCCCCCTTCCTTTTCGCCGCATGCCGCGGACTTTTGGGGAAAATTCGGCCGGCCGCCCCCCGATTTCCCCCAAAGGCGGCGCCGCGTGCGATGCAACGGGTCGATTTTTCGTCATGCGTTCCCCATGCCGCCCCGCTCCCGCCGCCGCGCCCGACACTCCAGGAACGAGGACAGAATGCCCTGGGCGGCGTTTTCGTCGATCAAGGCCTTGCGCCGGCGGCGATCGAGGCCGGCGTCCCTGAGCCTGCGCTCGGCGGCGCTCGTCGTCAGGCGCTCGTCCCACAGTTCGGCGGCGACGCCGCCCTCGCGCAACCGCTCCGCGAACAGCGCCGCCTCGCGCGCCTTGGGCCCCCGGCGGCCGTTCATGGCGATCGGATGCCCGACCACGACAAGCTCCGCCCGCTCCGCCGCCGCCTTTTCGAGGACGGCGGCGAGGGCGTCGTCGAGCGACCCGACCCGGGCGGCGCCGGACGTCACGGCGAGGCGTTCATCCTCGTCGGAAACGGCGAATCCGACCCGGCGGCCGCCGAGGTCGACGCCAAGCACGATCACCGGCGCTCAGTCCGCCGCCTGCGCGGATTGAAAGTCCGTGTACGCCTTCTGGATCCTGTCCCAGTTGTCCTCGACCAGCTTGACCTCCGCCTCGCTCGGGCGCAGCGCCTCGGGGAACGCCTCGAGCTGGGGGCCGAGATCGATGCCGAGCATCCGCATGGTCGCGAGCGAAACCTTCGACATGAGGACGCCGAAGCGGATGGGGGTGACGCCCTGGGCCTCGATCGCGCCCTGGAAGGCGCCGGCGTCGAATTCCGCCTCGGTCACGCCCTGCATGGCCAGGATGGACGGCAACAGGGCGATATAGTCGTCGATATCCTTCCGCTCGAGCGGCGGTTCCTTGGCCTGCGCCGCGAGAATCTCCTCCGGGCTCATCGTCACGCCGGGAAGGTCTCCCGCGGCGACGGCCGTCGCCGCGCCGGCGAGAATGACCGCAAGCATCGCAACAATCGAAAACACGCGCAAAACCGGGTTGTTCGCCATTTCCGCTCCTAGGGCGTTTTAAAAAAAGCGATCCCCGCGCCCCGCCGCCCGCAACGGCGGCGCGGCGGCGCGAAGGGCGACTGTCGTTTTAAAACGCGAAAAAAAGGACCTCTTTCCCGACACCCTTGCCGACATCGCATTTGAATCATCATCCGCGATTTACGCAATAAAAAAGACGCGCGCCCGGATTTGCGCCGGGCGTGGCCCGAAATCGCGAAAATGGGGGATGGGGTTGCCCTGTTCCGCGTCCGCTTCCCCCGGCCGCGTCATGGCCGCGCGCGGCCGGGGGAATCACGATTCCGGACCGCGGGCGGCATGCATCGCCTCCGCCGGGTCGATCCCGGCCGCGGCCAACGCCGCCCGCGCCACGTTCCAGAGCAGAAACGCGTTCGTGAGCGGGCCCACCGAACCGCGCGGCCTGGTGATGAACCCGGCGACGTCCTTCACCTTGTCGAAATCGACGTCGCCCGCGTAGCGCATCGCCGGCTCGCCGTTTTCGTCGACGAGCGCCGCGCCGTCCGCGTCGAGGCCGAGCGGAACGTCGTTGTCGCCGACGTCGACGATTATCGCGCCCCGCCGCACCATGTCGACGCTGACCAGCGGATCGAGGTTCGGGGGGACGGGGCGAACGCCGCCGCCCTCGCGCCACCGCCGGCGGCGGCGTTCGTAGGCGCGCCATTTCGCCCCGGCCGCGCCGGCGGCGGCGACGACCACTTCCGCCTCGGGCATGATCGGCCGGATGTCGGAGCGCGTATGGGCGACCGTCACCGTGGCGTGTTCGGCGAGGAGAAGCAGCGCCAGCGGCTTTCCCACGGTCGCGCTTCTTCCGATGACAAGCGCCCGCGCGCCGGAAAGGTCGGGACGCGCCGTTTTGACGAGTCGCAGGCAGGCCATGGCGGTGCACGGGGCCGGATCGGCGCGCGAAGCGACGAGAAGCCGTCCGAGGTTGGCCGGATGCACGCCCTCCGCGTCCTTTTCCGGCTTGATCGCCTCGACGACCCGCAGCTGCGACACGTTGTCGGGAAGCGGCGTGAAGACGAGGACGGCGGAGACGTCCGGGTCGTCGCCCGCCTTCCCGACCGCGTCGACGACCTCCCCTTCGGCGGCGCCGCCCGCCAGCTTCACCAGCCGCAGATCCACGCCGTTCTCGCGGCAATGCTTTTCCTGGGCGCGCGCGTACCAGTTGGTCCCCGGATCGTCGTTCGCCTGTATGGCGGCCAGGCGCGGTTTTTTCCCCGACGCCGCGAGCAGCTCCACCGCCTTCGCGACCCGGTCGAGGACCGCCCCGGCCTCGCTCGTCCCGTCAAGAATCCTGCCAGACATCCCGTCTCCGGCGCCTGAAGCGCATCCTATATATGCCGTTTGCCCCTTGAAATCGCGGTTCCCCGGACTGTCCGCGGCGGGCGGCGCGCCCGGGGGACGAAGGCGGAACGGGGCGACCCCCATCCCCATTTTCGCGATTCCGGTCCGCATCCAGTATACCGCCGTCCCGTCCGCGCCGCAACCATCGTCTCCGGCGGGACGAAATGGGCCGTATTGCGGTCCGGAGTAGAGACCCCCCCCCCCCGACCGCGCCCGGCCACGAAGCGGCCGGGGGAAACGGATGGGGAACGGGGCGGCCCCATCCCCCATTTTCGCGATTTCGGGCCGCGCGCGGCATACGTCCGCCGTTCGCCGGGGAAACGGCAAAAAGCCTGCCCAAGGCGACGATTTGTCCTTGACGAAAACACGCGTCCGATAAATAATGCATGGCCGGAGCGAGTCCGGGGACATCATTGGCGGCTGTCCAGCCGGGTATGGAAGCGCGCGGGGAACGCATTCGCGCGTTTTCCTCGAACTGCGGACGCTGGATCGCCATGGATTTATCGCGTCGTTTTCGGGGCAGGGACGAAGGAATCCTGGGGGATCCCGGCCCGCGGGCGGCGGAATCGGCGCCATGTTTTTGAAGGGGATGGGACGTGACGGACGTTTTCTTTTCCAAGGAGCAGGGCGGCTTCGACTCCGCCTCTTGTGAATTCGGGGGAAAATGCATGGGGACGCTCTACGGACAAAAGTTTTTCGCCCTCAAGGCCGCCGGGCCGGATTTGAAGTTTCCCTTCGGCCCGCAACCCTTCACCGCGCTTGTCACCATCTGCTCGGACCGGGACGACGCGGTGCTCGGGGAATACGCGAAAACGCTCGTTTCCCATGGCTGCGTCCAGGCGATCTGCCGCGGCGACGGCGCGGAACGCATGGACGGCGCCTTCGCCAGCCTCGCCGAATGCGGCGGCCTCGACCGGAACGGCGTCGCCTTCACGTCGATGTGCCTCGGCGACGAATCCTTCGGCGAGGCGCTGCATTATTTCGTCCTTCCCTCCGGACTCGCCGCGATAGGCCTGGTTCTCGTCATCGGCGACGCGAACGACTTCGCCGACGTCGTCTCCGGCTTCAACCGCACCGCCGGCGACATCCTTGAACTGCGCGAGGAGCCGGTCTACGCCGGCGAGGAAACGGCCTGCCACGAATTCGCGTAGCGTCCGGCCGGCGGCTTACCTATACCACAGAAGATACGACGCGATCACCGCCAGGCTTCCCGTGGCGATGACGGCCGCGATCAAATCGCAGTAAAACCGCCAATTTTCCCTGAACGCCGCCGCCGCGAGGAACCGGTGCGCCAGCCGCGCCGGCGACGCCTTCGCCGCCGCGCGGGCAAACGGTCTCGCGGCCTTGCGAAGAACGCCCCGCGCCCCGCCGGGCGGCGCTTCGCCTCCGGAACCGTCCCGCGCCGCCCCGTCCCGCGTTCCCTCCGCCAAGGCCGCCCCGGCGTCCTCCGCCAGCATGGCCTGCATGTCGTCGTCGAGACCGCCGTCGTCGAAGTCGTCCGCGTCAAGGTTGGCGAAGACGTCGAGCGGATCGACGGCCCGGCCCTGTTCCTCCCCGCCCCCTTCATCGTCGGCCCCGCCGTCCGCCATGGCTGGCGGCGCTTCCCGCGCGCCGGAACCGTCCCGCGCCGGGGGCGGCCCGGAATCGCCGACAAGGTCGCCGTCGCTCAAAACCGGCGGCGCGACGCCGGCGAGCGGCCCGTCCGGTTCGGCGGGAAGATAATCGTCGATCTCCGGTTCCGGATCGAGCATGACGGTATCGATGCCGGGATCCGGATCCTCCGCCTCCGCCTCCGCGCCATACCGATCCCCGGCGGCCTCCGGTTCGGCGCCGCCGGAGCCGGAACGTTCGGCGTCCCGATCCAAAAACCCGAACACCGTCGTCGCATCGCCGCGATCGGCGGACGGCTCCGGCTTTTCCGGAATTTCCTCCGTCTCCGAATGCTCCGCATTCTCCGGCGCGGTCCGCTTGTCCGCAGCACCGGGAGGGACATCGGCCGTCGCTTCCCGCGCGCCCTCCCCGCCCTCCCGGTCGAGACCCACCTCGACAAGCTCCCTGAGCTCCCTCGACGGAACGAGGATGGTGGCGGCGCCGGAGCCGAGAAGTTCCCGGTCGTCCTTTTCCCACTTTGCCCGTCCGGCTCCCGGCGCGGCGGGGACAATGCCGATAAGATCGGCGAAAAGGTCCTCCGCGTCCTCCCGCAACTCGACCGCCTTGGGCTCTTCGTTTTTCCGGCCGGTTTTCCCCCGCCACGCCCCGGACAGGTCCACATCCGAAAAAAGGTCGTCCGCCGACCGCGCGTCGGCGTCCGCGTCCTCCGGCGGTTCGTACCAGTCCCCGACCGCTTCCGGGCGGCCGGGCGGCCCGCCGTTGTCCGCGTCCCCGGGCGGCTGGAACCAATCCTTGACCCGCTCCACCCCGGCATACGGCTTTTCCGGGGGTTTCCGCGCCGTCCGCTTCCGCCCGCGCTTCTTCGCGGGAGCGGCGGCCGCTTCCGGAACCGGCGGCACGAGGGCAAGGATATCGACATCCTCCGGATCGCCCTCAAGGCCGAAATCGAGGTCGTCAAGCCATCCGGCGCCGAACGGGTCGGGGGACACGGAAGCGCCGGCTTCGCCGCCCGCGGCCGTCCACGGCCGGTCATGGGCGTCCGCGTCGTCCCGATCGCCCGCAAGGCCGTCGGCATCGGCATATTCGTCGCCGTCGCGGCCGGCCGCGGCTTCGCCGCCGCCGTCGCCGCGACCGTCCTCCGCCCGGCGCGGCCGGGATGCGCGCGCCCGGCCGCGCAGGAGCGAGGCGGGGTCGAAGCCGCCGTCCCCCGGCGGGGACTCGTCGTCGTCCTCGAACGCGATGTCGATTCTGGAGACGACCTCTTCGAGAGATGGGAGAACGGAGGCCGCCGGCGTCGGCGTCTCGACGGCGATCGCGGACGGACGCCCCATATGCGAGGCGTCGAAGTCGGTGAAGAGCATTCTGCCTTTCGGCTGTTCTTCGCTTTCCTGCCTGGTCATTCCCGCCGATCCGGGGCAATGCGCCATGTGGACGCCGCCGTCGCACTCCAGTATATACTGTATTTAGCGGCAACGTTCCCGCTGAAATCCACTGTTTTTCATTCGCCGCCGGCGGAACCCGCCCCCAAGGGGGGTCGCCGAAGGCATATCGGAACCGGCGTCCAGGCAATGCACGGCGTCTTATCGGACATCGCGAAGGTCGGGCGCAAACCACCCTGCCGACGACGGCGGGCCGGCGGCCGCGCGGACGACGCATGAGGTCTTCGCCGCTTTCTTCATTGACAATGCCGCCCGTATGGTTATATAGATACAATGAGATTGTCGCGTGGAATTCAACGCTATTCCCGGTGGTCTCTCAGGAAGCTCTTCGTGAAACGGCGAAAGGCTGTGATGGAAGCTGTCGATTCCTTCCTCTGTATCATGCTGACGCTGGCGCTCGCCCGCCGGTTCGGGCTTCGCGTCCGTCCGGCGTACGCGATCATGCCGGGCGCGCCGGCCTCGAACCGCCGCCTTGCCGTCCGTACAGTCGCCACGGACATCCCCGTTTTCGCGATTACACCTAAACTTTCCCGGTCTTCCCCGAAGCAGCCGTCTACTCCCGATATTTTGGAAACGGGAGGGGAATTCCGGAGGGTTGCCGCCTCCTGATTCAACCGCCTCCCACGCGTACCATCCCGCCATGCGGACCCGAATGGTCCGTTTCCGGTATCTATTATCTATCTCGCATTTTCGAGCGGCGCGCGGCATGACCTTGGCGCGTTTTTCGCAAAGAGTCGGCCTCCCTGTCGCGCTTTCGGGCGGAATCGTTCCCGCCGGCGCGCGCGACGGCCGTGGGCCGCCCCGGTTCGCGGCGACGCGGTTCGGGACGCCGCCGTCTTGTTTGTACGGTGAATGAGGGCTGTGTGGCGCGGCCGCTTGCTTCGATTCCATCGCCACGCCGGGACCCGGACCGGTTCCGCGCGAACGGGATCGAGTTATTTTGTTTTCGGAAGGCGGTGGGCAATGGAGTGGATTGTATTGGCCCTGCTGGCGGGCGCCGGCGTCGGCTTTGTCGTGCGCCACGCGTACGGGGCGCGGCGCCGGCGGTCGGCGGAGAACGAAGCCGGGGAGATAATCAGGCTGGGCCGCGAAGAGGCGGAAAAGCTGAGGCAGGAGGCGGAGGTCCGCTCCAAGGCCGAGCTTCTCGCCGCGCGCGAACAGCTGGAAAACGACGTCAAGGGGGAGCGCAACGAACTTCGCCAGACGGAAAAACGCCTCGCCAAGCGCGAGGACATCCTCGACCGCAAGGCGGAAGTGATCGACGAAAAGGAGGCGCAGCTTCGCCAGCTCGAGGAAAGGCTGGAGCGGCGGACGCTGGCCGCCGACGAGCGCGAATCGCGGATCGAGCTGGCGATCGAGGAGCAGAAAGAGGCGCTGCGCCGCATTTCGAACCTCACCGTGGAGGAGGCGCGCAGGGAAGTCCTCGACCGCACCGAACGCGATCTCGAGCACGAGATCGCCGTCCTCGCGGACCGCGCGGAGGCGCGGGCCAGGGAACGCGCCGAGGAAAACGCGCAGCGCTGCATCTCGATGGCGATCAACCGGCTGGCGGTGGACTACACGACGGAACACGTGGTGTCCACGGTGGAGCTGCCGTCCGACGAAATGAAGGGCCGCATCATCGGCCGCGAGGGCAGGAACATCCGCGCCTTCGAAAACGTCACCGGCGTCGACGTCATCGTCGACGACACGCCGGGCGTCGTGGTGCTGTCCGGGTTCGAGCCGATCCGCCGCGAGATCGCGGTCAGGGCGATGAAGAAGCTCGTCTCCGACGGCCGCATCCATCCGAGCCGGATCGAGGAGATGGTGCAGAAGACGCGCGAGGAAATGGAAAAGGTGGTGGAGGAAACGGGCAAGGCGGCGGCGCTCGAGCTCGACGTCCGCAACCTGAAGCCGCGCGAGATCATGCTGCTCGGCCGCCTCAAGTTCCGCACCAGCTACGGCCAGAACGTTCTCGACCATTCGCGCGAAGTCGGGTTCCTCTCGGGGATCGTCGCCGCCGAGCTGGGGCTGGACGAATCCCTGGCGCGGCGCTGCGGCCTTCTCCACGACATCGGCAAGGCGGTCGACCACGAGGAGGAGGGGACGCATCCGGAGCTCGGCGGCGAAGTCGCCCGGCGCTGCAACGAGCCGGAGGAAGTCGTCAACGCCATCGTCGCGCACCATTCCGACGCGGCGGCGGAAAGCCTGTACGCGACGATCGTCCAGGCGGCGGACGCGATGTCGGCCGGCAGGCCGGGCGCGCGCCGGGAAACGCTCGAGAAATACGTCAAGCGCCTGGAGCGGCTCGAGGCCATTTCCAACAGCTACCCGAACGTCGAACGCTCGTTCGCCATCCAGGCCGGGCGCGAGCTCCGGGTCATCGCCAGGGCGGACAGGATCTCCGACGCCGAGGCGACGCGCATGTGCCGGAACATCGCCAAAAAGATCGAGGCGGAACTCACCTATCCGGGCGAAGTCAAGGTCACCCTGGTGCGGGAATTCCGCGTCACGGAATACGCGCGCTAGGGCGGAAGCGTGGAGGGATGCCGGGCGCGGCCCGGAACTGCGGCGATGATGGGGGACGGGGGGGGCGCCCCGTTCCGCATCCGCTTCCCTTGGCCGCTTCACGGCCGCGCGCGGTCGGGGGAATCGCGGCTCCGGACCGCGAACGGCATAATGCCGCGCCGAACGGCGGCGATCGGCGCGTCCGCAAGGAGGAATTGAAATGAGTATACGCAGCAGGCTCTTCCTCGCGTTTTTCTTCCTGTGCTTCATCCTGATCGGCGGCATCACGATTCTGGTCGTCCTGGAGATGGAAAAGACCGGCGTGGAAAACTTCGCGACCTCGGCCAGGGGGCAGTTGCTCCGCATGGACGACATTTTCGCGCAGTATGCGGATGCGGGCAAGAGGAGCGCCCGGCGCCTGGCCGAGCTCCCGGCGGTCGCCAACGGTCTGGGCAAGGTCGCCAACACCTTCATGGACAAAACGGAGGTGACGGAAAATCGCTATGAGATGTACAACGATCACGAAAAGCTGATATACGACGAATTTCAGAAGGTGCAGCTCAGCGATCCGTCCTACGGGTTGATCTTCGCCGGGTTTTCCGACGGCGCCATCGTGGAGGCGAACGAACCCGGCGGGGCCAACGACGCCTTCGGCCCCGGCTACGATCCCCGCAAGCGGCCCTGGTACATGCAAGCCGTGGAGAAGGGGGACGACGCCAATATATCGGCGCCCTATATCTCCACCTCCCGGGACCTGGTGTGCTCGGTCACCCACAAGATCTACGACCCCGTGCGCACGCTTGTCGGGGTATTGGCCATAGACTTCAACCTTTCCGGCCTGACCAACTACCTGTCCGAGTTGAAAATCGGCCGCACGGGACATGTGATCGTGCTCGCGCGGGACGGCCTCGTCCTGGCCAATCCGGGCGCGCCCGACACGGTGTTCAGAAATCTGGCGGAAGTCGGGGAAAAGGCGCTTCTCGAACGGGTGTTGTCCCCGGACGGGGCGTCCTCCTTCGAATACGCGATGAACGGCAAGGCCTATCTGGCGCAGACGCATACCAACCCCAGCTTCGGCTGGCGCGTCGCCGTGCTCATCGAACGGGAGGAAGTGCTGGCCCAGAGCGTGAAGGCCCGCAACGAAATCGTGGCGCTCGGGTTGGCCTTGGGCATCCTGACGTTGATCGCCGTCTTTTTCCTTTCCCGTTCCATGACCAGGCCCATCACGCTGCTGGTGAACGCCTCGGGGTGCATCGCCGAAGGCGATTTCACCGCCCTGCCCGACAGTTCGGGCTTCAGCGGCGAGATGCTGGAGTTGTACGGAAGCCTGGAGCGGATGGTCAACAGCCTTTCCTCCCTGGTCGAGGACGCCGAAGCCAAAACCCGCAAAGCCGAGGAGCAGTCCCGTCTCCTCAACACCATCGCCGTGGATGTGGCCCGCAATTCGTCCCAGGCATCCGACAGCGCCGGCGAAACCACGCGGAAAGCCGAACAGGGCGCCGACATGGTTTCCTCGCTGAAAACCGCCATCACGGAGGTGGACCGCCGGACCGGGGCGCTCAAGCAAGCCATCGGCGACCTGGGCGTGCGGGCGCAGGGCATCAGCCGGATCATGGCCGTCATCACCGGCATCGCCAACCAGACCAATCTGCTGGCCCTGAACGCGGCTGTCGAGGCTTCCCGGGCCGGCGAGGCCGGCCGCGGCTTCGCGGTCGTGGCCGACGAAGTCCGCTCCCTGGCGGAAAAGACCCGGTCCGCCACCCAGGAAGTCGGCTCTTCCGTGGACGCCATCCTCAAAGGCATCCGGGAAAGCATGACCGGCATGGAAGAGACCGCCCATTCGGTCCAGGAAAGCACGGAACTCGTCACCAAGGCGCGGGAGGCGCTGAGCGAAATCGTCTCCCTGACCCAGACGACGGCCGAACAAATCCGTTCCATCGCCCAATCGACCAGGGACGGGTTGGCCCCCAACGGCGGAGCCGGCAGGCCGAGGCTGCCTCCGCCCCGCCGCGGGACGATATGAGGGGACTTTTGGGGAAAATCCTTCATCTAAGAACGTTCGGGAAAAAAGGACGGTCGACGACGTTTCTCTATCCGAGGGCAAGGCGGAAGCGATTCTGTCCGTTCTCGAAGCGCGTTTCGGTCCGGTTCCCGCCGGCCTGAAAAGGAAGGTGGAATCCATACGGGGAGCGAAGCGTCTCGAAAAGGCGCTCAGGCTGTGCGCCACCAGCGAAAGCCTGAAAGGGTTTGAAAAAGCCCTGTGATTGTTGTGATGTGATTGCCGCCTAGTCGCGCAAAGTGAAAACCCCGCCGGAAAGAAGAGATCGGCCGGGGAATCTCGATGGCGCCTGGGTCCGACGGCGCGCTCTCTCCGGCCTGGATACTGGATATTTGAGTGCACGACGCGAAGCCGCCGTCCTTGCGCGGCGGTTTTAAATTACGTTCCCCGGCATCCAACCCCTTGGCCAATTTCAATGTCCTTCCGTATAATGGATGGCGGTTCGTTCGATGGCGAATGGCTGCGATACCGCCCATGGGTTCCAGTTGCGCAGGGGAGGGGGAGGGAAAACCGCGTGAACGATACACAGAATGGCGTGATCCACCCGCACGACCTATTGGTGCGCAATGTGTTGGGCGATGCGGATTTGGCCGCCGACCTGTTCCGGCACTATTTACCGCCCGATCTGGCCTCGAACCTCGACTTGAGCGGTTTACGTCGCGAGGCGGTCGAGTCGGTGGATTCGGGTTTGTCCGAATTGGTGGGCGATTTGCGTTTTTCGGGAAGGTTTACGGATACCGGACGGGATTTGCGGCTGTTTTTATTCCTTGAACATCAATCGCGGCCCGATCGGTTCATGGCATTCCGCTTGCTTGAATATGTTTGCGCCGCCTATCGCAACCATCTAAGGACGTTCGGGAAAAAAGGACAGTCGACGACGTTCCCCTATCCGTTGGCCGTGGTGCTGCATCATGGGAAAAGGCCGTGGCGCCAAGTGACGCCCATGAGCGAATTGATCGATGTCGGGGCGGGTGTTCCGAAGGACATTTTGACGTTCCCGGTGTTCCTGGTTGACCTGGCGCGGATTTCCGGGGACCAGTTGCAAGGGCATCCCGCCGTCTGCGCGGTGCTTGAAATATTGCAATCCGCGTCGATGGGTTCGCTGGCGGAGCGCGCGGGTGGCATTTTCGGACGTTTGCGGGATATTCGCAACGACCGCCGTTTGAAGGGTTGGCTGCAGTCCCTGGGAAAATATTACGTCAACGTGCAGGGGCGGATACAAAGCGATGTCGACGACTTGATAACCATATTGCATAGCGTATTGGGAAAGCGGGAGGCTAAAACAATGGGACTCACAATCGCCGATGAATTGAGGCTGGAAGGCAGGGCGAAGGGCAGGCTGGAAGGCAAGGCGGAAGGCAGGCTGGAGGGCAGGCTGGAAGGCAAGGCGGAGGGCAAGGCGGAAGCGAT
>JAIRTL010000117.1 GCA_031254915.1 Planctomycetota bacterium | reverse complement strand
GCGATATCACCGAACAGGGTTTTCACCGTCAACTTCCGGTGCTGGACATTCCGGAGCGGCTTCTCCTCCATCGGGGGAAAAAGACTCGCACTTCTCCCGCAATTTCTCCCCCAGCCTCTGCTGCATCCACTCCCGCCCCTCGGCAAGAACCTCCTCCTCAAGCGCGCGCAAGTTTATGGAAGGAACACTCTTGGAACGTGAAGAACGCTTCGGCATGACTTTCCTCCGGATAAAGGCCCATGACAATTTTATCCGGAAAAGACCGCTCCATTACAACGAATTCGGCTTAACAAAGATGAGATGCGCCCCCTGCGGAGAAGAAAGGCAAGCGCCACATCAGTGCACAACTAGTACACAGTCAATCTTGTAATTTAGGTCTTCAATCCATATCCTTCTGTGTTGTCGCCAACTTTGGACGGAGGCTATTGCGGCGATTTTCTTGACATATCCTTATTTATCGATCTGGCTGGTTCTTGAGCCCCGTGTAGTGAAGATCTCCCGACTTTTAAACTTCACCAATGACGGTATGTTTATCCATCCCTGCTGCCATGAAAAAATGGGAAACGTCACCGCCTACTGGGCGTTGGTTGAGTCCTATCGCACCGCAAACGGCCCTCGCCAAAAAGTGCTCGGATAACGGTTCCCGTCATCAGGGTCCATAGGGGGCTCTCACCCCAAGTGGGTGCGCCTCGCCGGGCGCACCATAAAAACGTCGCCGAGCCCATACGGTAACAAAAAATGGCGTCCGATAAGGATTACTTAAAGCCTTCGCCGAGGGTCGGAGGCATGTCACGTCCCATCGACCCCTTGATTAACCCCTCCTCCTTCACCGGTGGAAGCGGCTTCGACGGGTCCATGAAGGAATCGGGGAACGGAGACGGTCCAAGCGGAGCGAACCTGACGCTTCCGATCGGTTCGCTGGACGTGGATGGCGACATGCCGCTTGGAGTCGCGTCCACGTACGCGGCAGCCGGAGCCGGGCTTTCGACTGCTTCCGAGGGAACGCTGAAGGATTCATCCGCCACTGAGAATACATCGCTTTCGCCGGAAAAATCCATCAGGGAGCCGGTCGTCTCGGTAGGCGTCGGCACGATCGGCGGATCGTTGTCGACCGGATACGTCGGCATGCTTCCTGATATGCCCTCGGGGAGAATAGGCTCGCCGACGACAACCTGTCCCGGTTCCGGGTCGACGAAATAGGGCGACGTGAACGGCTGGTGGTCTTCCGAAACGAGCGGCGTTTTAATTAGTGTTTCAACCTGGTCGCCATCATACTGGGAATTCAACGCTGACGGGGCGAAGACGGGCGTGGAATCACCCAATTCGGCAGGAATGACCTCCCCCATGCCGGGGGGAGAAATCATGGCGGGATCAAACGAACCCATGTCGCCAGCAACCATGTCGGAAGCGGGCGGGGGGGGCGAATCGGTAGAGGACTCCTGGAGGTATTGCCACATTCTGTCAGTATCGCCGACAGGTACTTCGGGGGATGACGATGCCTCGTTGGGGATGATTCCCGCCGAAGAGCCTTCGCTCAGGGCTTGCGATGCGTCTGTGGTCGGGTCGTCGGTCATAAACGTCTGCGAAGACGGGCCATCTGCGTACGGCAACGTTAAGCCAGGCGTAACGGTTGACAGCGTTTCCGCGTCGGAATCGGGAATGGCTTGCCATACAGTGCTCTCGCCGGTTGCGCCGTCAGTCAGCACGGGAGCATCTGGAGTCGAGAACAACTCCGTGGTCCCAGCGGGAGGCGGGACGGCGCTCCATGTCGCTGGCGAGGATGACATGTCGACAACGACCGGAGCGGGAGCCGGGTTTTCATAGTCGGAGGTCCCGAAATCCATCGGGGGCGGAGGCAATGAAATGCCGCCGGGCGGAATCGGGGCTGGTCCGGGGGACGCGAAGGAGGATTCCGCCGGCGTTGTCGGCGTTGGCGCCGGTTGCGCGACAGCAAACGGTTGCTGAGGAAGTGAGGGCGGGGAAGCGGTAATATCCTGTGCGCCATCGCCAAAGCCCCCCATGCCGGGAAAACCGGCAGGTGAGGACGGAGCCAGGGCGCTGCCGACAATTTTCGACGGATCGGAACTCCAGGTCCGCACAGTCCCGGCTTCCGGTTCGGGCGAGCGCGCGGCCGGCGGAACGCGTCCAGGGTCTGAACTCCAGGTGCGAATGCCGCCGGGCGTTCTTTTCGCATCGGAAATATCGACTTCCGGTATGTGGCTTGGGGTCGAAAACGCGTATCCGCCGGCAGCGGGATTCAAAAGAGCGGCGCTTCCGGTGGAATCGCTCCCCGTCAAGGCGGAACCGGAGGACAACGGCGCGAATCCGCCGAAGGGAGAGGATCCAGGCATGTTTGACGGCGCAAAAGCCGGCGGACGGAAGGGCGGCGGAGTGGCGGTAAGCGCGCCCGACACCGGCGTCGTCGGAATATAGGCTGAATCAGCGACAATGGCCCACGCCTCGAGATCGATCTCGCCCTTTGCCGGCGGGTCGAAAGCGGCGATCGACGATGCGCCGAAAAGGGGAAGCCCGTCGAGACCGGTCAGCGGAGGTGCGGCCTGCGGCGGAGGCGGCGCGAATCCTCCGGTGGTTTGCGACTGAAGCGTTCCGCCGTTTTCCGCCAACCAGGCAGACCAACCCGAGCCGTCCAGCCCGTAGTCGCGGCCGGTCAGGCGTACAAGGCCGGTTCTGGCCGCTCCCGCTTCATCCGCGGCGATCTGATCAGGCGGCACGTTCATCACTTCGACAAGAAAGCCGACCGCCTCGGGATAATCGGCGAGCAGAACGAGAATCGTTTTGCGCACTTCAGGGTCGATACGACATGCATTCTGCAGGGAATCGGCGGCGCGCGAGTCGCGAAATTTGGCCAAGGCGACCGCGGCTTCGCGACGAACGCGCGGATTGTCATCCCCGGACAGCGCTTTTTCCAGCGCCGGCCGTCCGGCAATTCCCGCCCTGCCGATCTCGCCAAGAGCCCACGCGGCCGCAATGCGGTTGTCGACGTCGGTATTTCCGGAAAGGATGACGCCGACAGCTTCCGCCGCCGGAGTCAATTTGGCGAAGCCGACAAGGCGGACATAGCCGTCGAGAGGTTCGACCTGGCGGATGACCGCCTGTTCCGCCGCGGCGATGGATGAACGATCATTGAGAGACGCAATCGCTTCCGCCGCCAACGTCCGCGTCATGGACGTCGTATCGGTGAGCAGCGCACGGATAGTCGGCAGACTATCGGCATCGCCGATGCGGCCCAAAGCAACCGCCGCCGCGCCGCGAAGCGCGGCGTTCGTTCCGCCCAATGCGGCCCGCAGCGGCGCGATGGAGGCGTCGGGGTTCGCCAAGAACCAGGCCAACGCGACCTCCTTATTCTCCTCGGCGCCGAAAGCGATGTTAGCCAGTTCCCGTTCCGCTCGTTCGCCGCCGACGGACGAGCGCAGGGAGGGATCGGCCGACACGGCCAGCATCGCCTGAATGACTGCATCGGGAACGCTGTTTTCCTTGAGGTGGATCAACGATCTGGCGGACGTGCTGAACGAATTGAGCGACGACGCGATCTTGGCCATAACCAGGTCGGCGGGTAGCCCGGCGCGAACCAGTTCGATCACGTCTGCATTGGACAGCACCTCCTGGCGCGCGTCCGCGGCGGTGCCGCCGGCTGTCCACAGTACGACAACCAACAGCAACGCGACCAGGCAGGCCATCATTGATTTGGCGTTCATTGGCGTATTCCTGTTTGGTGACATACCCGAATAGCCCTGGCGTCCCTGCCCGGGCGCGGTTCGGTTCGGCGACTGCGGAGTATACCACGGAATGAAAAGAAAAACCACCCTTTAGCGGTCCATTTGCGTGTGATTCCGATATCCGGTCGACCGGCGGCGGACATCAATATACTTTCGCGCCGTTCTTGATGAATTCGGCGCACGCGACCGGCCCCAGCGGCGGGCTGAAAAGGTATCCCTGGATCATCGTGCAGCCAAGCGCCTGGAGCGCCTTCAATTGCTCGACATTGTCGACAAACTCGGCGAGCGGGGTGATTTTCAGCGTATACGCGAGTTCGGAAATGGTAAAGATGATTTCCGAACTGTAGTGGCTGCCTTCGACGTCCTTGGTAAGCACGCGGTCAAGCTTGAGCGTATTCACCGGAAACTTTTTCAGATAGACGAGCGAACTGTGACCCATACCGAAATCGTCGATCGCGAGCCTGACGCCGAGCGCGTGGATACGTTGGAGGATGTCCGTCTTGTAGCTTTCGGGGCCGAGCGCGGCAGATTCGGTGACTTCGACTTCGAGCGCCGTCGGCGGCAGTTGATGCCGATCGAGGATCATCCGCAGATCGTCGACAAGCGCGAAATCGTCGAGCTGATGTAGGGAGAGGTTCACGGACATCACCACATCAATGCCGTCAGTGCGCCATTCCGCGTTTTGCCGGCAGGCTTCGTCCAGGCACCACCGCCCCATGTCCTTGATTAAACCCGCTTCCTCGGCGAGCGTAATGAACAGCCCCGGCGGAGTGCGGCCGAGGTGCGAATGGTTCCAGCGCATGAGCGCCTCGACGCCGAAAACCTTTCCCGTCAGGCTTTCAACCTGGGGCTGGTATTCGAGGAACAATTGGTTTTGTTCGAGCGCGTGGGCGAGATCGTTCGTAAGCGATCTGGAAAGCGCTTTCGCCTCCTGGGTGATGGAGTAGTCCTTGTCGGCGATCCCCTGATAAAAGCCCGGCATCAACTCCTTGAACGCTTGGTTGAAAACGTCCTTTTTCATGCGTTCGGCGACGGCGACGAATGGAATGTAGATCGCGGTGCCGATGACGATGTTGGCGAGCTGCAATACCGACCCGGCGATCGAATCGGTTGCGGTGTACCCGCTGATGAATACCGGCGCGGTCCAGTCGACGTTATGGACTGTATGCGGGACAACTCCCTGCACGACCGCAATGTAGGAGGTGGTGCAGAGAACCAGCGGCACCAGCAGGAACGGGATGAGGAAGATCGGGTTCAAGACGATGGGCAACCCGAAAATCAACATTTCGTTGATGTTGAAAACGGCCGGGAGCAGAGACAGCTGCGAAATCTTCCGCATGCTGCCGTGGCGTGAACAGATCAGGCTGGCGATGATCAGGCAGATGGTGCTGCCCGATCCGCCCATCGAAATAAAGGTGTCGAAAAATGCTTTGTTGAAGACGTATTCCGGGGCGTTCCCGGCCGTGACCGCGACGATGTTCGCCTCGAGCGCGGGAACGTAGATCGCCGTCGCCACCGGTTCCATGAGGTTAGAGCCGTGAATTCCGAGGAACCAGAACATGTGGCGAAGAAGATTGTAAAGGATTGCGGTGCCGTAGGTGTTCCCGAGGTGCATAAAGGGACGGGAAAGCACGTCGTAGAAATATTGATGAAGGTCGCCGATGCCGAGCATCGACGCGATCGTCTTGAAGACGGTGAAAAAGAAAATCGTGACGAGACCGGGCAGGAGCGAACTGAAAGCGTTGGGTATGGCAGGATCGGCTTCCTCGGAGAAGAAGGTGATGTTCAGCCATCTGATCCGGCGCAAGGAGAAAAAGAGCCGGGAGGAAATGAGCGCCACGATAATGGCGAGGAACATCCCGTGCACGCCCAGCCAAATCATCGGCAGGCCCGGAGTCGGGATCATCACCCGGAACATGGCGATAAGGGAAGCAAGCGAAACAAGCGACGGAACGATGGGATTGACGACGTCGTCCTGCCGGCGTAGGTTACGATGTTCGGCAAGGCTGTGGCTGATCGTCACCACCATGACGAGGGACATCACGCTCAACGTGCCGTTGTGGATGTAAAGAAGCAACTCGCGCCATCTTTCCCCGAAAAGACGATTCATGAATTCCTGGTAGCCTTGAACGGGGAAATTAAGCAGTAATACAGCCAGACACCCTGCAATGACGAGCGGCAGGGTCAGCGTCAGGCCGTTACGCAACGCTTTCAAATATGGGTTGTTGAGCAATCTCCGGGACAACCCGGATATATCGCCCGCCGATTCGACCTTTGCGGTCATGTCAGGCCTTCGAATGAAAATTCACGCGACAACGCCCCCCCTTCCGGATGGTCTACCCCAAGATCATCGACGGTTGTGGATTAGGGACAACAACCAATCTTACAGTAAAGCAACAATGGTATCGCATGCGTCTGGAAGCAAGAATGGCGCGGAGACGGCGCCGATCGAGGAGGCGCCACCAACCATGGTGCTCATGATACGGTTAACCCCTCCGTGTCAACGGAATTCCACTAACGCGCAAGGATGGGAGCCGCATCTCCCTGCGCCTGTATGTCGCATTTCCAGGCGATTCATTTCCCGGTCTTTTCGATCAATTGTCTCGTTATATTGTCATACAAACAACGCCTCGCCATGACGATGGGACGTTATACTGAGCGCGGCCCAAAATTGTGAAAATGGAGGACGAGGCTTGCTCTGTTCTCCATCCGCTTCCCTTGGCCATTTCATTGCGAGCGCAGTTGAGGGAATCACAACTCCGGGCCGTGATCGGTATACCGATCACAGCCCGGTTTGGGATCAGTCTATTTCCCGCGTGTGGTCTTTCGCCTCGATGATCGTGTTGGAGCGTTTCACCGCCGTGTCCAGCGGGTGCGGGGCGGCGTGCCATATTTCCTTCGCGTATTCGAGAATCGTCCGGTCGGAAGAAAATTTGCCGGAACGCGCCGTGTTCAGGATCGACTTCTTCATCCACAGGCCGGTGTCGCGGTAATCCCGCTGAATCGCCTGGTGCGCTTCCGAATACGACGGCAGGTCGGCGATGAGAAGATACCTGTCGCCCCATTCGAGCAGGGATTTGCGGATCGGCTCGAAAATCTGCCCCTCCCCGACAGAGAAGTGACCGCCAAAGAGAAGGTCGAGCGCTTCCTTGATCTCCGGGTTGGCCTGGTAGCGTTCATACGGGTCGTAGTTTTCGGAAAGGGACTTCGCCTCGTCCGCGTTGAGCCCGAAGATGTAGATGTTCTCCTTGCCGACTTCTTCGAGAATTTCAATATTGGCGCCGTCGAGGGTTCCGATGGTGACGGCTCCGTTGAGCATGAACTTCATATTGCCGGTACCGGACGCTTCCGTCCCGGCGGTCGAGATCTGCTCGGAGACGTCGGTGGCGGGAATGATCTTCTCGGCTAGGGAAACGCGGTAGTTGGGGAGGAAATATACTTTCAGACGGTCGCCGATGACGGGATCGTTGTTGACGACGTTGGCGACGTTGTTGATGAGCTTGATGATCAATTTCGCCATCTCGTATCCAGGCGCGGCCTTCGCGCCGAAGAGGAAGGTCTGCGGCGTCCACTCCATGTTCGGATTTTTCCGCAGCCGGCTGTAGAGCATGATGATGTGCAGGGCGTTCATGAGCTGGCGCTTGTACTCGTGCAACCGTTTGACCTGGGTGTCGAAGATCGAATCCGGGTTCAGCTCGAAGCCGATCTCGCGCTTGACTTGGTCGACGAGCTTCAGCTTCGCTTCGCGCCGCATGGCGACGAACTTTTCCCGGAAGCCGGAATCCCCGGCGAGCGGCTCGAGCTTGCGCAGCTCGTCGAGATCGACGACCCATTTGTCGCCGACGTGCGCGGTGATCAAGTTGGCCAGGGCCGGGTTGGACTTCAACAACCAGCGGCGCTGGGTGATGCCGTTTGTTTTCGAGTTGAAGCGTTCCGGATACATGTCGGCGAAGTCAGGGACGACCCGGCTCTTGAGGAGCGCCGTATGGAGCGCCGCGACGCCGTTTGTGGAATGCGAACCGACGATGCATAGGTTCGCCATACGAACCTGTTTGGGCTGGCTTTCCTCGATCAGGCTCATGCGCGACAATTTGTCGACATCGCCCGGGAAGGAAATGGCGACACGCTGCATGAAATGATAATTGATGTCGTAGATGATCTGGAGATGGCGGGGGAGAATCTTCTCCATCATCGGCACAGGCCATTTTTCGAGCGCCTCGGGCATGAGCGTATGGTTGGTATAGCCGAGTGACCGGACGGTGATGTCCCAAGCCTGCTCGGGATCGAGGTCCTCCTGGTCGATGAGCAGGCGCATGAGTTCGGGCACCGCCAGCGAGGGATGGGTGTCGTTCATCTGGACAGCGACGCGGTCGGGGAATGCGCTCCAGGGCTCCTTGTCGTGCTTGAAGCGGCGGACGATGTCCCACAACGAGCATGCCACGAACAGGTACTGCTGCTTGAGCCTGAGTTCCTTGCCAAGATAGTGAAGGTCGTTCGGATAAAGGACTTTGGTGAGGTTTTCAGCATCGGTTTTCGACGCCACCGACTCGACGTAGTCGCCCCGATTGAAGTCCTCGAAGTCGAAGTCCTCTGTGGCGTGCGCCGACCAGAGCCGGAGCGTGTTGACGGTATGCCCGCCGTAGCCGACGATCGGCGTGTCGTAGGCCATGCCCAGAACCGGCTTCGCGTCGACCCAGCGGTAACGGATTCGTCCGTTCTCGGCCCATTGTTCGACCTTGCCGCCGTAGCGGACGGGTATGCGCAGTTCCGAACGCTGGATTTCCCACGGGTTGCCGTACTGGAGCCAATCGTCCGGGTGTTCTACCTGAGAGCCGTTGTCGATTGTCTGACGGAAAATGCCGTAATTGTAGCGCAAGCCGTATCCGACTGCTGGAATCTGGAGCGTAGCGAGCGAATCGAGGAAGCACGCGGCAAGGCGGCCCAAGCCGCCGTTGCCCAGGCCGGCGTCGACTTCGACGTCGCGGAGTTCCTCCCAATCGATGCCGAGATCGTCGAATGCCTTCTTGACCGAGTCTTCGAGCTTGAAGTTGACGACGTTGTTCCCAAGCGCCCTGCCCATAAGAAATTCGAGCGAGAGATAATAGACCCGCTTCACTTTGTCGTCGTGATGCGCCTGCTGCGTCTCGATCCAACGGTCGATAAGCCGGTCACGCACGGCCCTGGCGAGGGCGACGAAGCGGTTGTGCTTGGTCGAGGTGTAGCGGTCGCGCGCCAAGTCGTATTTCAGGTGTTCGGCGTAATCAAGCTGGATGCCTTGCGGATCCGTGCCCTGACGGGTCCGGGAGTCGAAGCGCATATATGTTTCCGTCTTGTCCATTTTTGCCATGTTTTCGGTTCTCCTTGCGGGGTCGGATCAGGATCAATCCTCGTCGAATGTGCCGAAGCGGAGGAGGCTCCACAATTTATCGGTGTTTCGCGCAAAGGCGTTCACAGCCGGGGTGGGAACGGACGAACGGACAGTCATGACATCGTAGTCGCCGTTTATGCTCGCGCCAACAAAAGCGCGATCACCGATGAAAGAGCGTTTCAACGCCGCGAGCTGGTCATCCACCTCCGGGGTGCTTTGGCCCAATATGTCCACATACAGATCGAGAATATTCCGTGTGTCGACGATGGTAAAAAACGTATTCTCATAGCCGGGCAACCGATCCAACACCGCCGCCGCCGCCGACAAGACGACGAGCGAATCGACTCCGTCATCGAGAATGCCGGCGGCGAAGGCGAAATCGTCGGGATCGGTGGAGCCGGAGACAACCACCATCACGTCGCCGATGCTTCCGATCATGTGCCGTATATTGGCAAGGGTTGATTTAAATTCGCCGCTTTTATCCGGCGGCTCTTGGTCAAGAAGCGTGCTCAATTTCGAATCCGGATCGATCTCGGCGCGCAAAACGCTGTAATCGTGTTCGGGGTGTTTGTCGAGAGTGACGCGCAATCCGGCGCCCCGCTGCTCTCCAATAAAGGAGTTGACGAGATCGGCCCCGATGGGAGCGAGCGAGCGCAGATGCGATACATATTCTTCCGGATCGTCCACCTGAATATAGGTGACGACGAGATCGCGGCCGCCACGGTTGAAGACAGCCTGAACCGTCTCGGCCGGGCCTCCCATGGAGTAGAATTGCGAAAACGCATCAAGCACCTCATCGCGTTTTTCGGGAAGCAGTTTTTCGAAAGCGAATCCGATCACCTCCTCCGCCTTTTCGCGGAAATCGGGGTCGCGAAGCAGAGTGATGATCCGGTTAAGGACAAGCGCGTTGTCGGGAACCCGTTCCGCCAGATTCGCTTCAAAATTATCGCCGTCCGCGAGATAACTCACCGCACTCGTTTGGAGGGCGATCAAGCTCCCGTCGTCGGATTGGACATCCAGAACAACGTCGATGAAGTTGCGATCAAATTTCGCGCTCAATTTCACCATCTTGAGCGCTTCGATCTCCCGGACACCCCAGTCGACGAGGCTGTGCAAAAGATCCGCGCCCCCGGCAACCATATCCGAATTGAAGCTCATAATCGAGATCTCGTCTATCACCAGCGGAAGGGCTTCATTGATTTTCACATGGGCAATGCCAGCCGATTTCCGTATTTCTCCACCGAAATCGAATTTGCCCGGTTCATAGACGGTCACGGCAACAATGCCGTCTTCGGGTTGCTCCACGACAAAGCTGTCTCCGAGCTCGATCACCCGGCGGACGGCGGCTTCATCACTGCCGATGGCGACGAATCCTCCGTCGCCAGGAATCGCCTTCATCCTGCCGATCCCGGGAAGCCGGATTTCCCAGACATCGCCGGATTCGCTTTCCACCCGCTCGGCTGAGGAATGCGTCTCCATGCTCGCGATGAACTCGTCAAAATCGGGAACCGAGAAGATCGCGCATATCGATTCGAACGGTTCTCCATCGAGGAGGAGGAGAACGAAGGGGCTGTCCATGTTTACCGAATCGACGGGAACGGGGAAAGCGGTGAGCATGCCCATGGCTGTCGCGCCCGGCATCACTTCTTCCCCTGTCCCGGCCGTAATGGTGGACACCAATTCGTCGACGCTCTTGATGAAATCCAACGGCGAAGAAATGTAAACTGTCATGCGGACTCCCGGCGATTCCGATTCATCGTCCGCCCGGGCGGGAATGGAACAAAGAAGCGCCAGCATCAACACAATGGCGACACGGCGTTTCGTTTTCATAAGCTCCCCCTTCACATCAGTGCGATACATGCCGTACGTCGTCGCGACATGCGAACGGCGATCCTCATTTGCATACGGTGCAAGTATACCGGGTTTCCCCCGCTGTATCCACTCATTACCGGGCGGCGGGAGTCGTCTCCATAGTCTGCCTGACAATCTCACGTGTCGCTTCGCGCGCGGCGATTCGGCCGGATTCGGCGACGAGATCGGCGAAGGTTACGACTCGTTTATACGCAACAACGCGCATTCCCTTCACGCCGACCAACTCCTCTGTCCAGGATATCGCATCGTCCATGTACCCGACCTTGTCGACAAGGCCGGCTTCGAGGGCCATTTCGGCGGTAAAAATTCTCCCGTCCGCGTACTTGCGCACATCGTCGGGCACCATTCCCCTGCCCTTGGCGACAATGTCCACAAACCGGTTTTGCGCATGGTCGACAGTCTCCTGGAGAAACGCGCGCTCTTCGGGGGTCATTTCCCTGAACATGCTCCCGAGATCCTTGTGCTCGCCGGAAGTGATCGGATCGACCTTCACGCCGAGGCGCTCCATCAATTCGGAGATCTGGTAATGCTGCATGATGACGCCGATGGAACCGATCATAGCGGTGGGGGAAGCCATGATGCCGTCGGACGCGGCGGCGATATAGTAACCGCCGCTCGCCATGGTGGACGACGCCCAACTGACGACATGCTTGCCCTTGCTCCTGGCCTGGAGGATTTCATTATAAACCAGGTCGCTCGCGGTCAGGCCGCCGCCGGGGGAATCGATCTGCAGGATGATCGCCTTGACGTCCGACTTTTCGACTGCGACGCGGATCTGCTCCGAGACCCGCGCCATCATGCCACTGCCGTCCTGAGGCGAACCGTTCCCGTCGATGACGCCGATTACGTTGATGACGGCGATGGTTCCAACGCCGTCATCACCCTTGCGGATCATCTTTTCCCTGATATTTCCGGGAGAAAAGGATTGCGTCGCCGCTCCATTAATTCCGGAACTGGTGACCGATCCGATCACCACCAGCAAAAACACGCCAAGAACGATGGGAACGGCTATCGTGGCACAACCGGCGATAAGGCAGGACTGAAGGATCGTCTTCCCCATCCAGCCGCTCTGCTGCTGCGGCGGATAGGAATAGGGATATGATGGAGGCGGAGGCGAATACGCGCGATAGCCGTCATGCGGCGGTGGAGGCGGAGGCGCTCCGGCGTTTCCCGGCATGGCGGGGGACGCCGCCGACTGAGTGTTCACATCGGATCCGTCATATTCTGGCATCTCTCTCTTTCCTTTCCGTGGAACAGCGGACTATTTCCCGCGTTTGTCCGCCGCCTTTTTCTTGGAACTGACTCCCGCGCCGCCGGATTTTCCGGCTTCGCCTTTTTTCCCAAGGCTAAGCCGTTCGCTCAACTTGGGGAAGGCGATCGGGATCATTTCGTCGATCACCTCGATCGGATGGAAGCGGATGTCTTTGAGCACTTCCGGCTGGAGATCGCCGAGGTCGTAATCATTTCCCTTGGGAATGATCACGTCCCGCACTCCTGCCCGCCTCGCGGCCAGGGATTTCTCCTTCAACCCGCCGATCGGCAATACCTTGCCGCGCAGGGTGATTTCTCCGGTCATGGCCAGACGCTGGCGGACAGGAGTGTTCGTCATGAGGCTGACAAGGGCGCAGACCAGAGTGATGCCGGCGGAAGGACCGTCCTTCGGCGTCGCACCCTCCGGGAAGTGGATATGGATATCCTCGTTCTCGAAAAAGTTGTCAGGTATGCCCAATTCCTTTTCACGCGTCCGTATCCACGACAGCGCCGCCTGGGCGCTTTCCTTGATCACGTCCCCGAGACGGCCGGTGAGGGTCAAATGCTTTTTACCCGGCATTTTCGCCGCCTCGATGTAGAGGAGGTCGCCTCCCGCCGCCGTCCAGGCAAGCCCGAGCGCGACTCCAGGCTGCTCCGATTTGGCGACTTCGGGGGCGAAGAACCTCGGCGGTCCAAGGTGCTTCTTCACTTCCTCCCCCTTGACAGTGAACGGACCCATCTTTCCGGAAGCGATCTTGACCGCGATTTTGCGGGCAATGGCGGAGAGTTCGCGCTCGAAGTTGCGCAGTCCCGCCTCGCGCGTGTACGACCCAATGACCGTCCTCAGGGCTGCAGCGTCGAATTTGACCTGCGAGCCTTTGATGCCGTTGTCGGACAGAACGCGCGGGATAAGATGACGCCGCGCGATATGAAGCTTCTCCTCCTCCGAATACCCGGCGATCGAGAGCACTTCCATTCTGTCAAGCAAGGCGGAGGGAATGGTGTCGATGGTGTTGGCGGTCGTGATGAACACGATCTTGGACAGATCGAAGGGAGCGTCCAGATAATGGTCGCGGAAGGTCGAATTCTGTTCCGGATCGAGAACTTCGAGAAGCGCCGAGGACGGATCGCCGTGCCAATCGGAGACGAGCTTGTCGATTTCGTCCATCATGAATACAGGGTTCTTGGTGCCTGCGCGCCGGATGCCCTGGATAATCCGCCCCGGGAGCGCGCCGACGTAGGTGCGCCTATGTCCCCTGATTTCAGCCTCGTCCCTGACACCGCCGAGGCTGATGCGCTCGAACTTCCTTCCCATGGCGCGGGCGATCGAACGCCCAAGCGAAGTCTTGCCGACGCCGGGAGGACCGACGAAGCATAGAATCGGGCTTTTGCTGTCGGGGTGGATTTTCCGCACGGCGAGAAACTCGATGATCCTGTCCTTCACCTTGGCGAGGTCATAGTGGTCGGCGTCAAGAATCTTTCTCGCTTTTTCGACGTCGAGGCGGTCCTCGGTGACCGTGTTCCACGGAAGGGTCGCCATCCAGTCGAGATATGTCCTTGCAACCGTGTATTCGGCGGAATTCGGCTGCATCCGCTCGAGACGGGACAGTTCGCGCTTCGTCTCCTTCATGGCTTCCTCTGGCATGCCCGCGTCCTCGAGCGCCTTCTCCAGCTCGGTGATTCCGACCCGATCGTCGCCGTCACCCAGTTCGTTCCTGATTGCGCGAAGCTGCTCACGCAGGAAGAACTCCCGCTGTCCCTGGCTGATCTTCTGTTTTACGTCCTCGTGGATCTTTGTGCCGAGTTCGATGATTTGCAGCTCGCGCTCCAATAAAACGGAAATCCGCTCCAGGCGCTGTTTCACGTCCGAGGCGTCCAGAATGGTGCAGCGCTCCTCCATCGTCAGGTTGAGGTTCGCCGCAACCAGGTCGGCGAACCGACCGGGTTCGGTAATGTTCACAGCGGACAGCTTGACCTCGCCCGGCGCCTGCGGGAGAAGGTCGAGCAGTTTGGTGAACTGGTCCCGAACCGAGCGGAAAAGCGCGTCGATCGTGACGCTTTTTTCAAGCACGTCCGGCTCGACCGACGTTTCGGCCTGGAAGTACGGTTCACGTTCGAGAATACGGTCGACCTTGATGCGCTTGAGCCCCTGCACGAGCAGCCTGAGGCCGCCGTCGGGAAATTTGATCATCTTGAGAATGACGCCGACGCAACCGCGGTCGCGCAACATCGCCGGATCGCTGGGATCAGCGGTCGGCTCCGTCACCGGCGCGAAGGCGACAAACCTGTCCTTGAGGAGAACATCGTCGACCAGGCGGACGTCGCGGGCGTCCTGGACAGTATGCGTCAGAAGCATGTCCGGGAACAACACCGTCTCGCGCAAGGGAAGAACCGGCAGAATGTCCGGAGTGCCTGGTTTGTGGTTGGGGTCGATCAGTGCCGCCGGCTTTTCGACATCGTCAGCCGCGCCACGGTCGTTTTCTTCGTTCGCCATAGTGATATGCCTTTCAAGCCTGGACGAGGTCATCCCTCCGGACTGTAAATCCTCACCGTGTTGACGGCGTAGGTGGTTTTCTTTCCGAACGGCACCAGAATCTCGAGAACGCCGTCCGTAAGACGAGCCTCGCATCTGGAGGCGGAAACGCCGCCGGGAAGGGGAATTATTTTCCCAAAAAAGCCGCGCGAAATCTCCATCCGCACAAATCGGCGCGTCACGCCGGGACATACGCCGCGTCTTATGCCGCGAACAATGAGATAGATCCCATCGACCGTCACTTCGAGCGAATCACGGTCGACGCCGGGAAGGTCCATGAGGACCACAATCCCGCCCTCGACCTCAAGCACATCGGCCGCAGGTTCCCAGACGTCGGAACTGTTCACCGCATTGGCGAAGGTGTCGCCGCCGGCATTCGCCCCACTTCCAGGCCTGCCTCCGATGGAAAAGAACTTGCCATAAAAGGCCATGCTTTCGTCCTCCGAAACCCACTTGGCGCTGCCCTCACGATCGCGCCTGGCCTGTTCACGCCGATAAGCTTATTTTACCGATGATTTTACGCAAGGGAGGAACGAATTTTTTCACGATTGCCGGTGCGTTGCTTCATACCGTCTCCTGCGAATTATCCATCTATTCCGTTACCCGCGTTCCACTCACGTTACGGAGTTGTGATTCCCTCAACTATGCGCGGTCATGAAATGGCCGAGGAAAACAGATGTGGAACAGGGCAACCCCCATCCCCCATTTTCACAATTTCGGGCCGCGCCCAGTATACAAGGACGCGGCGCCGTCGTACGAACTCCGAAAGTAGTTTGGGCACCATCCCAAAAATGAAGTGAAGTCCGGAAGCGCTACCAGGCCGAATTGAGGAACAACCTCCCGCCCCGGATAGCCTTCGGCTGGCTATCAAAGGACGGAAACAGATTACGCCGCTCTTCGGCGCCAAGGACGAGGAGCACAACGGAGCGATTTGCTCAAGGACGCGCTGACGAAAGCGTGACGGTCCGCCAGGCAGTCAGGATTTGTCGAACAGGCGTTGCGCGATGGCCTGGCCGGTCGGCGTGGCGGCAAGACCGCCCTGCGCCGTTTCACGTAGCGTTTTCGGGATCGATTCGCCGACTTCGCGCATCGCCGCGACCACCTCGTCGACCGGAATGACGCTTTTGACGCCGGCGAGAGCCATGTCGGCGGCGTTGACGGCGCACGCCACAGCTCCGGCGTTACGTTTTACGCACGGCACCTCGACGAGCCCGGCGACGGGATCGCACACCAACCCGAGCATATTCTTGATCGCGATCGCGCAGGCGTCCGCGACCATCGACGGCGATCCGCCGGCCATTTCAACCAGCGCTCCCGCCGCCATCGCGGCGGCGCTGCCGCACTCGGCCTGACAACCTCCCTCCGCGCCGGAAATGCTCGCCTCCTGCGCGATCACCATGCCGAGCGTGCCCGCCGTGATCAACCCCATCGCAGCGTCCTCCTCGGCGACGCCGCGCTCTTCCATCATGGCGAGTATCGCCGCCGGCAACACGCCGCACGACCCGGCTGTCGGTGCGGCGACGATCTTCCCCATCGCCGCGTTATACTCGGCGATGGCCATCGCCTTGGCGGACGCGAGCGCGAAAAGTTTGCCGGCGATCGCATTCCCCGACTCCGCGTATGAACGCATCTTATGGGCGTTGCCGCCGGTGAGTCCGCTTGTCGAACGCAGATCGGCGCGCATGCCCTCATGCGCCGCGGCGCGCATTACTTCCAGTCTTCCTCGCATTTCCTCGAGAATCGCCTCCTCGGGAACGGCCAACGCCTCTGCCTGGTCAGCAAGCGCGACCCGCGAAATCGTCGTACCCCTCGCTTCCGCCTCGCGGACGACGTCGGCGATTGCGTGATAGTCGAGCATGGCAATCCTCCAGGTCCTCGCGGCACCGGTCTTGTTCCAATTCATCTCAATTCGCGGGCAGATACACAACATTAATGACGTTCGGGAGTTGCTTCAATTTCGAAACTAGGTCCGGTTCCATCGTCCCGTCGATTTCGATGGTCATAACCGCCTGGTATCCTCTTGTCGGGCGACTCAAGCGGAAATTGCCGATGTTCTTGTGCGAATCGGCGACAAGCGCGGTGACGGCGGCGATGGTGCCGGGGACATCCTTGTGCGGAATGATAAGGGTGTCGTGGCGACCGGAAAAATCGGTGTCGATCTGATTCAGCTTGGTGATGAGGATATTGCCGCCGCCGACCGAAGCCCCCTGAACAGTGCATTCCGCGCCATGTCCGTCAACGAGATGGATGACCGCCGTATTGGGATGGGCGCGCGGCAGGCGGACTTCCGTAAAGGCGTAGTCGAGCCCTTCATCAGCGGCGATTTCCAAGCTGCGGCGCACGCGTTCGTCACCCGGGCCCATGCCGAGGATTCCGGCGATAATCGCCTTGTCGGTACCGTGTCCCTTGTAGGTGCGGGCGAACGATCCCGCCATGGCGATCTCTGCGCGCACCGGTTTTTCGCCAAGAATCTTCCGGCATACCTTCCCTATCCTGACCGCGCCCGCGGTATGCGAGCTGGACGGTCCGATCATGATTGGGCCTATAATGTCGAAAATATCCATACCGGACTCCGAAGACCGGTTACGACGTGTTGCCGTCGGCCGCGTTCACCGCCTTTTCTTTCGTGTTTTCCGGTTCCTCTTTCTTGATGTATATTGGGCACGGCACGAAATTATGAAAATGGGGGATGGGAGTTGCCTTGTTCCACATCTGTTTCCCCTGGCCATTTCATGACCACGCACAGTTGAGGGAATCACAACTCCGGACCGTGAACGGAATATCGTTACCCTATGCGCCCAGTATACTACAATCCCATGGCATGCGTCGAAATCATTTGGCTTTTATTGTATCGAAGCGACGAGACGCTTTTTCGAAATCCATGCATTTTCTGTGATCGTCATCGCCCGTAAATCGGTTGCAACAGCCCCGATATGCGCACTGTCTTTGGCGTGGTCAAAGTTTACACTGTGTAAAATTACTGCACAGAAAAATCTGCGAGAAAGAAAGATTCCACGATTTCCGAATTCATAATATATTAATTATAAACAACGTAAAAATTCGATGATAAAATCCGCGTCGACGGGAAGTCGGATTGTATTGCCATGCAGCATCCACGTACATCATTCTTTCTACGGGTTTATCCGGCCATTTGACCGGATCCATCTTTCACTCGCCGGCGTAGTATGCCGGTGACGGGGCGTCGTGGCGACCAGTTCGTTGCTGGCGGGCGGCGTCCCGGGTATAAAAGGCAAAGAAGGAGAGCAGAATGAAGAAGTCGTTGATATTGGCTCTGGTCGCCCTGTTCATGATGCGGGCCGTATTCGCCGGCGAGTACCGCTTCGTCATCATCCCGAAGGTAGTGCATCCCTGGTTCGACAAGGTGAATGAAGGCGCCGTCGAGGCGGCAGAAATCCTCACCAAGGAAACGGGCAACAAGTTCACGATCGACTACCGCGCTCCGCAGACAGCCGACGTCGTCACCCAGAACGAGATTCTCGAACGCGCCATTGCCACCCGTCCCACCGGCATCGCCATCGACCTTCTCGATCCGGACGGCAACCGCGCCGTTCTCGAGGAAGCCATCAATCAGGGCATCTCCGTCATCATATTCGACTCCGAAGCCCCTGAAGGCATGGACCTCACCACCGTCGGCAACGACTTCGCCATGCAGGCGGCTGTCGCCTCCGAGCGACTCGCCAAGCTCCTCAACTACGAGGGCGAGGTCGCCATCATACAAGGCGTTCCGACCGCCCCCAACCACCGCATCCGCGCCGAAGCCCACCGCGAAGTCTTCGCCAAATATCCGAAGATGACCTTGGTCGCCGAAGGTGTCGACAACGACGACATCGAAACGGCCCAGAAGGAAGCCGCAGCCATCATTTCCGCCCACCCGAACCTCCGAGGCATGGTCGCCTGCGATGCCGCCGGCCCGGTCGGCATCGGCATCGCCATCAAGGAGGCGAACAAGGTCGGGCAGGTCATTCTCGTCGGCCTCGACGATCTCAACCAGTTGATCGAACTCATCAACGAGGGCGTGTGCGAATCGTCCTCGTCCACCAAACCGAAAATGCAGGGCTACTGGTCGGTGCTCGCCATGTGGCAGAAGTCCCTCGGCGTAAACATGCCGCTGCGGATCGACACCGGCGTCGTCATCGTCACCAAGGAAATGGCGAAGAATTACACCGGCTTCTAAACCGTGATTCATCAACCGCGGCAAGCGTCGGACAGCCGTGGCGCAGCAGCGCAAGAAGACAAGGACATCTCTCCGGCGCAGGCGCATTGCGTCCCGCCGGAGAGATTTTCAGCA
>JAIRTL010000088.1 GCA_031254915.1 Planctomycetota bacterium | reverse complement strand
GCCCTTGTTCTTGGCCAAGTCGTAAACTGCATGGGGATGGGCGCGAGGAATGTCGGGGTTGGGGAAATCATGTCCATTGACCTTGAGAGCCTTGCCCTTGCGATGCCGCTCCCGCCCGCCATTCTTGTACGCGCCAACCAGTTCCTTCCTCTTGGCGTCCACGGAAATGACGGGGACGCCGGCCTTCATCGCCTCGGTGACGGATGCGTTGATGTGCTCGAACTGAGCGTTGCGGTCGGGATGCCGATTCCCCTCAAGTGTCTTCTGTTTGGCTTTGCTGCTTGCGCCGAAGCTTCGGATAATAGAGTTTTCACCATGACAGACCGCGTGAAATATAGCAGCGTCATTCCCTCGTGAGCAGGCAGGCGTCGAGGTAGAGGAGTCGCGTCCCCGAGGCGAAAAATTGGACGAGGATTTTTTTGCCCTTAATGGTGAGTATCTTCCCGGATCCGAACGACGGGTGGCGGACCAGGTCGCCGGAGCGGAAGGGAATGCGGGACGGGGCCGAAGCGGGCGCGCGGAGCGGCGGGCCGTCCGGCGGATCGCCGGCGAGGATGTCGTCGAAGCCGGGATCGAAATCGACGCCATCGTCGTCGGCGAACGGGTCCGCGGCGCCGGAGGCTTTGGGCCTGAACCCCGGCCCCTTGAATCCGCCCCCGTAATCGAGGGAGAGGGCGTCGGCGAAATCCCCCTCCTCGACCGCTTCTTCCGGCAGTTCCTGAAGAAAGCGGCTCGGTGCGGAGAAATCGGAAGAACCGTAGGAAAAGCGGAGTTCGGCGCGGCTTATCCAGGCGCGCCGGCGCGCCCGGGTCAGGCCGACGTAGAAGAGCCTTCTTTCCTCCTCGACGGCGGCATCGCTCTGCGCGTTCTTGTGCGGCAGCAACCCTTCCTCGAGCCCGGCGACGAACACGTCCGGGAATTCGAGGCCCTTGGCACTGTGCAGCGTCATCAAGGTCGCGCGGTCCGACTGCGCGTCCCAGTTGTCGACGTCGGCGACGAGCGCCACGTCTTCGAGGAACGCCGCCAGGTCGATCGCGGCCGGCGCGGCGTTTTCTTCCGTCTCCGCTTCTCCCGCCTCCCCCGCCGGCCCGGTTCCGGCGCCGTTTTCGGTGCGGAACTGGACGAATTCGCGGGCGCGGGCGACCAGGCTATCCAGGTTGTCGATCCGGTCGTCGGCGTGTTCGTCCCTGTCGCCCATGGCGAGCGTCTGTTCCACCAGCCCGGAAACGGCAAGCGCGTTCCTGACCGCCTCGTCGGCGCGCGATCGGTCGACGGCGGCGAGGCGGCGCGCCCAGCGCGCGAATTCGAGGGTCTTCCGATTCGGCTTGAACTCTTTTTCGAATTCGTCCGACGCGAGGAACGCGAAGGGCGCGACATCCCTTTCCCCGGCAGCCAGCGCGATGCGCGCCAGCGTTTTCTCGCCGACGCCGGTCGGCCGGCAGGAGACGATACGCCGCAGGCTCGTCAGATCGCGCGGATTTTCGACAATCTTGAGGTGGGCGAGGAAATCCTTGATTTCGCGGCGCTCGTAGAAGCGGACCCCGCCGACGAGCTGGTAGGGAATGCCGGAGCGCATGAACGCTTCCTCGATCTGACGCGACTGGGCGTTGGTGCGGTAGAAAACGGCCATATCGCCGTAGCGCCCGCCGTCCCGCTTGAGGATAAGCATCTGCTCAGCGATCCAGGCCGCCTCCATGGCGTCGGACTGCAACGCTGCGGCCGTCACTTTGGCTCCTTCCTGGTTGTCGGTGAAGAGATCCTTGTCGATGCGGTCGCGGTTGTGGCGGATAAGCGCGTTGGCGGCGGCGAGAATGGTTTTCGTCGACCGGTAGTTCTGTTCCAGCCGCACCAGCTTGGCGCCGGGGAAATCGATCTGGAAGGCCATGATGTTCTGGTAGTCGGCGCCGCGCCAGGAGTAGATGGACTGGTCGGGGTCACCGGTGGCGTGGAGATTCCGCCGCTCGCCGGCGAGCAGCTTGAGGAGCAGGTACTGGGCTCGGTTGGTGTCCTGGTATTCGTCCACGAGGATGAAGGGGAAGCGTCGCTGGTATTTGGCGAGTGTTTCCGGCGACTCTTGGAGCAGGCGGACGGCGATGATGAGGAGGTCGTCGAAGTCGAGCGAGTTCGTGTCGCGGAGCGCTTTTTCGTATTCGCCGTAGGCTTCCTTGATCATCTCGTCGCGCCACGAGTCGATCGGGAACGCCTCCGGCGGGATGAAGTCGGATTTGGCGCGACTGATCGCCGACAGGACGGAGGACGGCCGGTACGACTTGTCGAGAACGCCGAGGCGTTTGAGAGCGGTCTTGACGAGCGACTCCTGGTCGCCCTGGTCGAGGATGGAGAAGCGGTTGTCCCTGCCCTCGCCGAGCGCGCCGATGTCGAAACGGAGCATTCTGGCGCAGACGGCATGGAATGTGCCCATCCATGCCGGCGCCTCGCCGGCGAGATCCTCGACCCGCGAGCGCATCTCGCGCGCCGCCTTGTTCGGGAAGGTGAGGGCGAGTATGCGCCACGGATTCACGCCCTCGGAAACGAGTCTTGCGATCCGTCGGGTGACGACCCGGGTCTTGCCGGAGCCGGCGCCAGCGACGACCAGCATTGGGCCGGTGGCGTGGGTGACCGCCTCCCGTTGCGCGGGGGTGAGGTCGTCAAGGAGCGCTTTTGCTTTCATGGGCGGTATGGCTCTCGTTTTGGCAGAATGGGTGAACCGGGAAACGGCCGGCGCGGGTCACAGCAGCGGAGTCGGCGGCGTCCCCTTGGCGCCGGTGGCGGCGAGAAAGCGTTCGAGCATGCGCGAGACGCATCCCGGGCGGTCGCTGCCGGGGATCATGAAGCCTCCCGCCGAAAGGTTGTGGCCGCCGCCCCGGCCTTCGCGACCGATCGTCGCCAGGAGCACGCGAGTGGCGTCGTCGCGCGGCGGCTTGACCCGGAGCGACAGATACAATTTTCCCTCGTGCCCGCCGAAGGCGAGGGCGTAGGCGATGTCCTGGGCGTTGATGAATTCGTCCGAGACCAGGGAGATCATGTCCGGAGCGCTTATCTGCCCGCAGTCGGCGACCAAGGTGTTGCCGTGGATGACGACGTGGCCCATGGCGTCGGCGAGAAAGCGGAAGTGCTCGCGGCCCAGCGGCGGCGCGGCGATTTCCGCCGCCATCGGCAGATCGGCGAGCGGCAGAAGCCGGGTGTAGGCGATGACGTCGGGCAGCCTGGCGTCGCGCATCAGCCCGGCGGTGTCCGTCTTGATGCCGAGGAACAACGCCGTCGCCAGGCGGCTGTCCGGGACGAGACCGGCCGCCTCAAGGTAGCCCATGGCGAGGGTGGAGCTGGAACCGATGTCGAGGCGGACATCGGAATAGAACGGTTGGCCGGTCGACGGGTCAAGCCGGAAGCGGGCGGAGTCAGGCCCCGATTTGTGGTGGTCGACGACGGCGAGCACCCGCGCCTCGGGCGGCAGCGATTGGTTCTTCGCTCCCGGCTGGGTGTCGAGAATCATCGCGCCGCGAAATTCGGAGAAATCGCCGATATCCTCGAGGAGGGTGAGGTTGATTTTGAGGAATTCGACCATGGCGCGATTTTCCGGCCTGCCTATGCGACCGCCGTGGGCGATAGTCGTCGGCACGCCCCACGACCCGGCGAGCACCTGGAAGGCGAGGGCGCTGGCGAGGGCGTCGGGGTCGGGGTAGTCGTGGATCGCCAGAAGGACGGGGCGGTCGCCGTTTCCGAGGGCGGAACGCAGCGCCCCCAGTTGCTGCGACGTCACCAGCGGTTCGGGCGGTTCCATGGGGATGTCCGTGGCCATGCGTTCTCCTTCGCCCGGAATGGTAACAGCCGAGGCGATTGGCGGCAAGCCCTGACGCGGGCGCGGGTGGCTCGATGTCCGCGGAACGGGTCACGCCGGCTTGTTTCGGGGGATTGCCGTCCGTTCGGGGCGCTCTCAGAAGGAAGCGGCGCCCGGCGGCGCGAGGGCGATGGCGGATGCATAGGCGAGGACCTTTGCGTCCAGATGGACGCCGATCCCGTGTTGTTGGCGGCAGAAGTCCATGAGATCCTCCGGCCGTACGAACAGCGTCTCGATCTCCTCGCTCGGATCGAAGCGTGTTTCCGGCGTCTTGTTCCTCGGGTCGTTCTCGTCGATTTCGGCGTGGAAAAAATGAACGAATTCGTTCGACAGGCCGGGAGTGGTGAATCCGGGCAAGCCGCCCGAGAGCGAACGGACCACGTAACCCGTTTCCTCGGCAAGTTCGCGGCGGGCCGCGTCCTCGGGCGTCTCGCCGCCGTCGACGATTCCGGCGGGAAATTCGATCACCTGGCCGCGCGCCGGCGGCCGGAACTGCCGGATCAGAAGCAGCCGTCCCGACGGGACGAGACGGGGGATGACAAGCACGGCCGCGCCGTAACCAAGGCGCTCGGCCGCCTCCCAGACCCGCTCGACGCCGTGGGCATCGGTCCATTTCAGAAATTTGTAGGCAACGAACCTGCCCTCCGCCATCGCCAGTTCGGCGTTCACCCTTGGCGCGTCTTTCATGGCAACCTTTCAGGCTGTGCGGTTATCCCCAAAATTCCGACCCCTGGCCGCGCGGACGCTTCGCACGCTTCGGCGCCGACGACGCCGGCTTGTCCTGGATCAGGTAGCGGTCGTAGCTGTCCATGATCTCCTTGGCATCCGGGCCGAGGACATAGGTGAGGTTTTCGCGCGACGCCGGCAACTTTTCGACACTGCAGGCCCAGAAGGCGATGCGCAATTTCGCCTTGTTGATCGCCTCGCGGTCGGCGCGGGTGACGACCGTCTTGTTTTCCAGCGCCTTGATGAGGACGCTCGCCGCGCTGATCGTTTCCGGGACTCCCGGGAAATCGTCCGCCATGTTTCGGCCGCCTCCTTGTCCGCCTTGCCTCCGCATGCTTCCGCCACTATAATACTATACGCTTGCGGGACGCCCAGGGGAACCGGGAAATGGCATCCAGGGCCGGGGCGCGCCAGATCGACGTTGACATCCTCTTTCCGGGCCGGGCCTTCCAGCGCGCGGAAAGCGGCGAAGGACAGGAATGGATTCGACCAAAACGGCCGGCGACGGCCGGTCGCCGCGTCTGGCGGTGGAAGGACTGTCGGTGGCGTTCGATCAGGGCGGGCGGGAGGCGCTCGCCGTGGAGGACGTCTCCTTCCGCGTCGAACGCGGCGAAACGCTCGCCCTGGTCGGCGAGTCCGGTTGCGGAAAAAGCGTGACTTGCATGGCGGTCATGCGCCTGTTGGCGACGCCTCCGGCGCGGATCGTCTCCGGCAAGGTGCTTTTGTCCGGAAAGGACGTCATGCCGCTCGGGAACGGCGAGATGCGGCGCATCCGCGGCAAGCGGATGGCCATGATCTTTCAGGAGCCGATGACCAGCTTCGACCCCGTGTACACGATCGGCTATCAGCTTGTCGAGGCGGTCCTGACCCACGAAGCGATCGATCCGGCCGAGGCGGCGCTCCGCGCGCAGGCGGTGATGCGGGACGTCGGGCTCGCCGATCCCGCCGGCTTGATGCGTCGCTATCCGCACGAATTGTCCGGCGGCATGAAGCAGCGCGCGATGATCGCCATGGCGCTGGTGGAAAATCCCGAGATCATCCTCTGCGACGAGCCGACGACGGCGCTGGACGTCACCATCCAGGCCCAGATCATGGACCTTCTCGCCAAGCTCCGCGACGAGCGCGGCGTATCGCTTCTCTTCATCACCCACAATCTCGGGCTGGTCGCCGGCTTCGCCCACCGCGCCGCCGTCATGTATTCCGGGCGCATCATCGAGACGGCGGACGTGGAGGCGCTCTACGCCAATCCGCTTCATCCCTATACGATCGGGCTGTTCGCCAGCGTTCCCCGACTCGATCAGGACGGCGGCAGGCTGCCCTCGATCCCCGGATCGGTGCCGTCCCTGCCGGAGCGGCCGGTCGGCTGCAAGTTCTGGCCGCGCTGCGACCGCGCCCGGGACGTCTGCCGTGAGGAGGATCCGCCGCTCGAAGACAAGGGACGGGGGCATTTCTGCGCCTGCCGCCTGGTCGCCCGGGAGGGCGGAGCATGACGCCGCTTGTCGAATGCGTCGGCCTGACCAGGCACTTCCCGATTCGCTCCGGCGTTTTCGGCCGCACGGCCGGCGTCGTCCACGCCGTGGACGACGTGTCGTTCCACGCCGACCGGGGCGAGACGTATTCGCTTGTCGGCGAGTCCGGCTGCGGCAAGACGACCACGGGCAGGATGGTGATACGGTTGGAGAAACCGACCTCCGGCGCCATGCGCCTCGACGGCGAGGACGTCTCCAACCTTACGGGGAAGGCGCTCTCCGCTTTCCGCCGCCGGGTGCAGGCCGTCTTCCAGGATCCCTTCTCCAGCCTCAACCCGCGCATGACGGTGGGCTCGATCGTCGAGGAGGGTATGCTTGTCCACGGCATCGGCCATTCGCCGTCGGAGCGCCGCGAGCGCGCCAAGGAGATCCTCGCCCTCACCGGCATGTCCCCGGACAGCCTCGACCGCTTCCCGCACGAATTCTCCGGCGGCCAGCGCCAGCGCGTCGGGTTGGCGCGGGCGTTGTCCACCGGCCCCGACTTCATCGTCGCGGACGAGGCGGTGTCGGCTTTGGACGTCTCCATCCAGGCGCAGATCATCAACCTGTTGGCGGAGCTGCGCGAAAAACTCGGCCTCGGCTACCTGTTCATCGCTCACGACCTCGCCGTGGTGAAGCATCTCTCGGACCGGGTCGGCGTCATGTATCTCGGCCACCTTATGGAGGAGGCGCCGGCGGCGGATCTGTTCCGCGAACCGCTCCACCCCTATACGAAGGCGCTTCTTTCCGCCATACCGGAACCCGATCCCGCCAAGCGCGGCAAGAAGCGGATCATCCTCTCCGGCGACGTTCCGCGCTCCGACCGCCCACCCGCCGGCTGCCGGTTCCACACCCGCTGCCCCGAGGCGACCGACCGCTGCCGGGAAGGAGATATCCCCGAATCGCACCCGGCCGTCGGCAGGCGCGTGCGCTGCCTCCTGTACGAGTAACCGCCTCAGGCTTTCGAATGGGTGAGACTCCACCCGCATGGCGGGTGGCCTCAGGAAACCTCCAGAGGGGGGCTGTCAGAGATAGTTCTTGAAATATTCTTTTACCGATTGATTCGTTTAGACTGCTACAACCATACTGAAAATCTCATTTCCCTTAATGGACCAAGGATGATATGGCGATAGTAGCGCATGCGTCTCAGAACCGTCGATATTGGTCAGGCACTGCCTATCTGCATTAAATCTCGCCGGACCGGCAGAGCCTATTAGCGTCACACCGCCAAAGGCGGTGGTTTTATGAACCGCAATAATCCGGGCGGCATCTTTGGAAATCCTGACAGGATAACCGCGTCAATTTGCCGGCGCGGTTATTTGCCCTTCGCCTTGCCGACCAGCCGGGAGAGGATCGCCAGCGCCTCCATGGGGGAAAGATGGTCGGCGTCGTACTTGGCGAGTTCGAGGGTGATTTCGCGCGCCAGTTCGTCCATCTTTTTCGGCGGCGCGAACAGTTCGAGCTGCACCTCGCGGGCGGCGGCGCGAAGGAGATCCCT
>JAIRTL010000076.1 GCA_031254915.1 Planctomycetota bacterium | reverse complement strand
TACACCTCCTTTTTTCGACGTAGACCGGGCGGAGGGGGACCCGTTGGCGGAATTGGCGCAGCGCGAGCTGTGTAGACGCCACCTGTTGCCGTTCATTCAGCGGTTTCGCCCGAAATATCAGGCCGGATGGGTGCACGCGGACATCTGCCGGCGCTTGGGGCGGTTTCTGACGGCGGTGGAGGCCGGCGAGGAGCCGCGTCTACTGATGATGTTACCGCCGCGCGCCGGAAAAAGTGAGGTGGCCTCGCGCCACCTGCCCGCGTGGATTCTCGGCAGGCACCCGGACTGGGAGATCATCGCGGCGAGCCATACGGTGGCGCTGACGATGAGTTTTTCGCGGTACGTGCGCGATCTGGTGCTCTCGGACGGGTTCACCGCCCTGTTCCCGGACGCGGCGATCAGCCCGTATTCCCGTGCTATCGAGCACTGGAATCTGACCCAGGGCGGCGGGTACATGGCGGCGGGGAGAGGATCGGGCATCAGCGGCCACGGCGCGCACGTGCTGCTGCTCGACGATTTGTTCAGCACGATCGAGGAGGCGGACAGCCCGACGATCCGGGACAATGTGTGGGAGTGGTACATCTCCACGGCGTACACGCGCCTCGCGCCGGGCGGCGGGGTGATCGGCCTGATGACGCACTGGCATGAGGATGACTGGTGCGGGAGGATTATCGAGGCGATGGAGTCCGGCGACGGAGACCGCTTCGAGGTGGTGCGATACCCGGCGATCAACGAGGGGGGAGACGAGTACATCCTTCCCGACGACACGATTGTCGAGGTGCCCGACGGCTCGCCGGTGCCGCCCGGCGCGCGGCGCACCCGCCCGAAGGGTACGGCGATCCACCCGGCACGCTACAGCACCGAGGCGATGTTGCGGATAAAAAGGAACGCGGTCGCGGCGGGGCTGAAGAGGATGTGGGATTCGCTGTATCAGCAGAATCCGATACCCGACGAGGGGAACTACTTCACGCGGGAGATGCTGCGCGTCTACGGCACCGCGCCGTCGCGCACGGATTTGAAGATATATCAGGCGTGGGATTTTGCGATCTCCGAGGGGAAGGAGTCGGATTACAACGTCGGCGTGACGATCGGCGTCGACGCCTACGACGACGTATACGTGCTCGATATGATGCGCTTCAAGACCTCCGACGGGCTGATGCTGATCGAGACCGTGGTGGACTACGCCCGGCGCTGGCAGCCCGATGCGCTCGGCGTCGAGGACGGGCAGATATGGAAGGCGCTGGAGACGCAGTTCGGCAAGGTGTGCGCCGAACGCAGGTACTACCCGGCGTTCGACGTGTTGAAGCCCTTGACCGACAAATTGAGTCGCGCGAGTCCCCTGCGCGGCAGGATGCAGGCGGGGCGGGTGCACTTTCCCAGGGAGGCCGGCTGGATGATGGACATGCGCCGCGAGCTGATGCACTTTCCCGCCGGGAAGAACGATGACATCGTGGACGCGCTCGCCTGGGCCGTGCGCCTGACGCTCACCCGCTCCGCGCCGAGGAAGCCCGGTCCGACAGCGCCGAAGAGCTGGAAGGACAGACTCTGGTCGCGCTTCGGCGGCGGTGTGAGCCACATGGCGGCGTAGGTATTCCCCTGTACTATTGCAATATCTAAAAAAGTATATTAGATTTGAAAGATTGAAATCCGGCCAGGGGCAGCCATGGCGAACGACAAGGCGCTATCGCGCGAGCAGTGGGAACGGTTTTGCTATTGCCGGGACAACGGACACATCGACTTCGTGCAGAAGGCGGACACCTGTGAGCGCTTCTTCGCAGGGAAGCACTGGATCAACGAGGACCTTGCCCTGCTGCGCGAGCAGCGTCGTCCGGCGATAACGATCAACAAGACCATCGCCACCATCGGCACGATTCTCGGCGAGCAGATTCAGAACCGCGTCGAGGTGCTGTTCCGCCCGAAGGCGGGCGCGCCGGCGGAGGTCGCGGACGCTCTCTCCAAGGTGTGGCTGGGGATCAGTCAGGACAATCAGCTCCCCTGGGTGCGCTCGGACGTGTTCTGCGACGGGATCATCCGCTCCCGCGGGTTTTATGACGTTCGACTGGACTTCTCCGACTCGCTGGTCGGAGACGTGCGGATTTCCCTCCTCAACGGGAAGAACGTGCTGATCGACCCGGACGCCGAGGAGTACGACCCCGATCAGTGGGCGGACTGCTTCGTCACGAAGTGGATGACGTGGCAGGAGATTGAAATCCTGTACGGCAAGAAATATGCAGATGAGTTGAAGGCGCGCGCGGGGTCGATGTTCGCCTACGGTCTCGACTCGATCGAGTTTTACCGCGACCGTTTCATGGGCGTCGGCACGACGGGCCTCGCTCCCTACGACCCCGGTGAGGAAGAGGGAGTGACGAGGAGCGTGCGGGTGATCGAGCGCCAGTACCGGAAGCTGGCGAAGCAGGAGCATTTCGTGGACGTCGAGGCCGGGGACACGCGGCCCGTGCCGGAGAACTGGGACCGCGACCGGATTGCGCTCCTGCTGGAGAAGGCCGGCGGACGCCTCGCGGTGACGGAGCAGCGCGTGCGGCGCATCCGGTGGACGGTGACGGCGGATGATCTGGTGCTGCACGACGACTGGAGTCCGTACCGGCATTTCACGGTCGTGCCGTATTTCCCGTATTTTCGTTACGGGACGACGATCGGTTTGGTCGAAAACCTGATCGGGCCGCAGGAGATATTGAACAAGGCGTCGAGCCAGGAATTGCATGTCATAAACACCACGGCGAATTCGGGCTGGGTGATCGAGGACGGGAGCCTGAGCAACATGACGATCCCCGAGCTGGAAGCGCGCGGGGCGCAGACCGGGCTGGTGCTGGTATACAACAAGTCCGCCCAGCCGCCGCAGAAAATACAGCCGAATCAGGTGCCGACGGGCCTCGACCGGGTGACGTACAAGGCCGAGGAGCACATCAAGACGATTTCCAACGTCTCCGACAGCATGATGGGTTTCGACCGCGAGGACGTTGCGGCCAAGGCGATCGCGTACAAGCAGCAGCGCGGCAGCGTCAACCTGACCAAGGTGCTCGACAACCTGGAGCGGACGGATTACCTCCTGGCGCGGAACGTCCTCGACATCGTGCAGGCGTATTACACCGAGCCGCGCCTGTTGACCATCACGCACGACGACTTCGCGCACGAGGCGGAGCAGATCGAGGTCAACGCGCCGAACCCGGCGACGGGTGAGATCGTCAATGATCTCACCCTCGGCGAGTATGACATTGTGATCACCTCCAGCCCGTACCGGGCGAGCCTCGAAGACAGTCAGTTCGAGCAGGCGCTCTCCCTGCGCAAGGAGGGCGTGGCGGTCCCGGATCGCGTCTTGATCGAGAACAGTCGCTTGCTGGGCCGGGCGGACATCATCAAGGAGATGGAGGCGTCGCAGAATTCCCCGGAAGCGCAGGCGCAGGCGGAACTTCAGATGCGCGGCATGCAGGCGGAAGTCGCGCTGAAGGAAGCGGAGGTCGCGCGCACGCAGGCGGACGCCGCGAAGAAAGGGGCCGACGCGCAGGCGAAGGCCAGCGAGGCCGGCGAGGATACGCAGGCGAAAGAGGCGCTGGAACTCCGCAAGATGATGCTGGAATTTGAATTCAAGCAGCGCGAGTTGGAGATGAAGCAGCGCGAGATGGAGATGAAGCTCCAGGCGAAGCAGGTGGAGCAGGCGAACGATCTCGCCTACAAGCAGGCCGAGCGGCAGCAGGAAATCGAAGCGAAGGCGCGGGAGGCGGAATTGCAGGAGTCGATCCGCCGCGCCCAGGCTCTTCGCGGCGAGGGTGAAGGTGAAAGTGAACTCAATCCACAAAAAAGGAGTTGATCATGGCAGCGGACGCGAACGCGAAAGACCTGGAAAATCAGGAACAGGAAGACGAAACCAATTCCGTGAATCGGGGTGACGTCCTCGACGAAGGGGACGAGGAGGACGAGAACAAGTCCGCCGCGCCCGGCGAGGAAGAGGAGGAGAAAGAGACCGAGGACGAGGACGAGAGGGAGAAAAGGTCGGACCGGCGCAAGGTCATCCCGCTCGATCGGCATACCGCCGTCCTGGAAAAGGAGCGCGCGGCGCGCGAAGCAGCCGAAGCGCGGCTCGCGGCGGCGGAACAGAAGCTGGTGGGCGACAGCCGCGAGGCGGAGGTCGCCAAGCGCCTTGAAGGCATGGAGGCGCAGGCGTCCGAGCTTGCGAAGCAGCATTCGCACGCGGTGATCGAGGGCGACGAGGAGAAGGCCTCCGAGATCATGCGCAGCATCCGCAAGCTGGACCGCGAGATCGTGCGGCTCGAACAGAGCAGCGAGACCGAGCGGCAGACGGCGGCGGTGATGGAGCAGAGCCGGGTTGACATCGCGATCGCCAAGCTGGAGGCGGAGTATCCGGAGTTCAACACGGAAAGCCCCTCCTTCGACGAGTCGTTGACCTCGTTCGTCATTTCGGAGCAGCAGCGACTGATTCGCGCGGAGGGGCTGTCTCCCTCGAAGGCGCTCTACAAGGCGGCGGATTACGTCGTCAGGCGCTTCCTGATGCCCGACGAGGAGAAGGAAGGCGCGAAGCGCGGCCTGAAGGCGCAGGGCGACCGGAAGAAGGAAGCCGTCGAGAGAAATCTCGCCGCTGCGAAACGCCAGCCGGCGTCAATGAAGGAAGCCGGGGCGAACAGCGACAAGAAGGGCAAGGGCGGCGACCCCGATCCGACGCGCATGACGGTCGAAGAGTTCGACGCACTGCCGGAGGCGACGCGGGCGCGGCTGCGCGGGGACTTTTTGTAGGCTGTGCTTTTCTACTTTTTTATAGCTTGCATTCTATTTTAGAGTCTGCTAGATTATAGGGGCCTCCTTCCAAGGCCCTCCACTGCGAGGCCCGCGCCCGTTACCTCCCTGACGGGCGCGGGGAACCTCGCCTCGCTCTTGGCGGTACGCGACAGTGACCGCTCGGGTCGTCCACGTTAGAGACTGCGACGCGACGGCTGCGACATGTCCGGGGAATCAAAAAGTTCGTTTTAACTTTTTTAGAGGACACTGTCATGGCACTCACCAATTTCGCCCGGCTAACGGACGAGCAGAAAACGGCATGGTCGCTGGATTTCTGGCGGCTTGCCCGCAACACCAGCTTCATCAACAAATTCCTGGGCACCGGCCCCAATTCGATGGTTCAGCGGATCACCGATCTCAAGAAGTCCGAGAAGGGCGCTCGCGCGGTTATCACGCTGCTCGACGAGCTTGAAGGCGACGGCGTTGCCGGGGATCGCACCCTGGAAGGCAACGAGGAAGCGCAGAAGTCGTATGACCAAGTCATACGGATCGATCAACTGCGGCACGCGACCCGCAACGAGGGCCGCATCGCCGAGCAGAAGACGATCGTCAACTTCCGCACCAACGCGCGCGACAAGCTGGCCTACTGGACGGCGGACCGTCTGGACCAACTGGCCTTCCTCACGTTGGCCGGGATCGACTATTCGCAGCACACCAACGGCGCGGCGCGGGTCGGCTCGGACCTGAAAAACCTTGAGTTCGCGAATGATGTCGTGCCGCCGTCCCCGAAGCGCTTCGCCCGCTGGAACAAGGCGGGGCTGAGCCTCGACTTCGGTTCCGGTTCGAATACCGTCGTCGCTGCGGACACACCCACTTGGGAACTCTTCGTGCTGCTGAAGGCTTATGCAGAGGAAGCCTACGTGCGCGGCGTCATGGACGGCGGTCAGGAGACCTATCACGCCTTCCTGACGCCCCAGGCGATGAGCCGGCTGAAGCTCGATCCGACCTACCTGCAAAACCTCCGTCATGCGTCCACCACCAGCGAAAACAAGAAATTGTTCTCGGGCGTGGTCACGAAGATCGACGGCATCTATCTCCACGAATACCGCCACGTGCCCAACACGCGCGGTGCTGCCGTCGGTTCGAAGTACGGCTCGGCGGGCGACGTGGAAGGTTGCCAGATTCTCTTCTGCGGCGCGCAGGCGCTGGGCATGGCCGACATCGGCGCTCCGGACTGGGTCGAGAAGGAATTCGACTACGGCAATCAGCCCGGCATCAGCGTGGGCAAGATTCTGGGCTTCCTGAAGCCTCAGTTCGCCCACACCAAGAACGGCGGAACCAAGGAAGACTTTGGCGTGATTTCCGTCTACGTGAGCCAGAAATAAGGAGCAAGCAATGGCAAAAGTTGAAGCTGCGCGCGGCGCGCAATGGCCGCTGGTCTCGGAATTCAGTTTCCGGTTCGATGACACGATCGAGGCAACCGACGGCGTGGTCAAGCCGCTCGGCGGTCCGATCGTCGCCGATGTGATCAATCTGCCCGAGGGCGCGGTGGTGATCGGCGGCGAGCTTGTCGTCGAGGTTCCGGATGCCACGGCCACCACCTGGACCATGTCTCTCGGCGATTCCGCGTCGGCGAACCGCTATGGGTCTGCGGTATCCCTGAAGGCAGCCGGACGCACCGCGCTCACCCTTACCGGTTATCGCGTGTCCGAGAACCTTCGCGCCACGATCGCCCAGACCGGCTCCGCGCCCACCGCGGGACAGGTCACGGTCCGCGTGATGTTTGTGATGCCGGGCCGGGCCAATGAGGTCGTCCCGAATTGAGACGAATGACGGGCAAGGGGATTTATCTCCCCTTGCCCGCTTTTGGAATAAAGGAGCCTAGCTATGGCTGGAAAATCCAATAGTCTCGCCGAGACTTATCTCAACCTTGTTTACAAGGGCACTACCGACGCGGATTTGGCGGGAGACGCCGGAACTGCGGACACGATCTATTTCGCGCTGCATACCGGTGATCCGGGGGACGCGGGCACTCAGGCCAGCAATGAGGTCACGGCGGCGCAGTACCCGGCCTATGCCCGCGTCGGCGTGTCGCGCGGGTCGGGGTTCGGCAACACCACCACGTCGAACGGCGCGACGGCGATTCACCCTACCGCGCCAATCACTTTCCCCACGACCGACGCTTCCGGCACAGGCTGCACGGTCACGCATTTCTCGACGGGCATCTCCGCTTCGGGCGCGACACGCATCCTTCACAGCGGTGCGATCAGTCCGGCGATGGCGATTCCGGCGGCGACCGCCGGGGTGATCCCTCAACTGACCACCGCCACGGTGATCCAGGAGTCCTGATATGCCCACCTACGTTCTCAACCGCAGCTATACCCACCGTTCCCGTTACGGCCACGCCATCACTTTCCCGAAGGGGGAGCCAACCTGGGTGCCGCCCGGCCCGATTGAGCTGGAGGTGGCCGCGCTCGGCGCGGATCGCGTCGACGGCGAGCAGCCTGACCTTGTGCCGCAAACGGCGGCCCCGAAGGCTCCCGCTTCCGACGATGAGCTGGAAGGTCTCATGCGCGAGGCGTTCGTCGAGCTGTCCGCCAAGAACGACCCGGCGGATTTTACGGCGAGCGGCGTACCGACGGTCAAGGCGGTCGAACGCACGATCGGTGAGGATGTCACCGCCAAACAAGTCGCCGAATACTGGGCGAAGATGAAAGCGGAACAGGGCTGAACGTGGACACTTCGGCCCTCCTCACCCGGTTTCGTCACGCGGCAGGGGATGCGATACGGCCGTATTTCTGGTCGGATGAAGAGGTTCTGGGTTACATGGATTCGGCGTATCGCGATTTCATCCGGCGCGCTGGTGGCGTGCCGGATGCTTTTTCCGAAGCGGCGCGCGTTCCGATCCTGGCCGGGGAGGCCTTTTCTCCCACCCATCCCTCTGTCATACGCTTCCTGTCGGCGCGGAGAAAGTCCGACGACCGGACGATTCGTTTCCTGAATTTCACCGACCGCGAAGCCGAGCGCGCCAGCGCGCGCACCGGGCGGGTGTGGGGCGCGATCCTCGGTCTGCACCGGCACATGGTGCGCTGGATCGACGTCCCCGAGGAGGACGATCTCGCGATGCTGCTGGTGCGGCGGCTGCCTCTGGACCGCCTGAGCAGGCCGGATCACGAAATCGCCGATCTCGACGACGAGCGGCATTTGCAGCTCATTGACGGCATGTTCGCCCTGGCGCTCGTAAAGCGCGACGCCGAGACCTTCGATCTCGGGCGCGCCGATGATTTCGCGGCGCGGTTCGCGGCGAGCGCCGACAACTACCGCCGGGAACTGGACAGCGCGGAGAACAAACCGCGCGCGATCGCCTACGGAGGTTTGTAATGGACGCCCGCCCCGCAACCCGTGAAGACATTGTCATCCTGCGCGGCAAGAGCTGGAACCTCATGGTGCGCTGGGAAGAGGAGCCGATCGTCTACAAGCCGATCAGCGGCATCGAGCGTTCTGCTCCGGTGCGCCTTGTCGTGCCGGGCCACGAGTTGCCGGACGGCTGGCGCGCGGCGGTGGTCTCCGTCGTCGGCATGCGCGAGATGAATGCCGCGCACGATCCGCCCTGGGTGATGGATCACCACGTGGCGACGGTGATCGACGCCGACACGATTGAATTCAACAGCGTCAATTCTTCCCGCTTTCATCCCTACGTTTCCGGCGGCTATCTGCGCTATCTCACACCCGTGGAGCTTACCGGCTACACGGCGCGCATGGCGATCAAGACCGGGTTTTCGGGGGAGGAGTTGTTCCGCCTGACGACCGAGAACGGCGGCATCGTCATCGACTCGGCGGGCTGCACGATCAATCTGCGCATCACCGCCGAGGACACCGAGACCTTCCTCTGGCGCGCCGGTGTGTATGACGTGGAAATGGTTTCCCCGGTCGGCGAGGTGAGCTTGCTGATCGCCGGACGAATCACGGTAACTCCCGAGGTAACGACATGAATTTACGAGTCCCGCCCGTAGTCGAAAAGGCCCCCTACGTTGCCGCGAGCAGCACGGGGGTCGCGCTGTACACCCTGAATGAGTGGGCGATCATCATCGGACTCGCAGTGACGGTCGCCACCTTCATCATCAACTGGGTCTACAAATTCAGGCGCGACCGGCGCGAGCGCATCGAGCACGAGCTTGCCATTTCCGGCGCGTTGGACCGTCGCAAGGCGCTCCAGACGAAAGAGGAGGCCGAATGACCGGGAATCGCAGAGCGGCCATCCTCGCGCTCACGGCGGCGATCGCCGTCCCCGCCGAGGGGTTGCGCCAGTACGCCTATCTCGATCCCGGCGGCGTGTTGACGGTATGCCACGGGCATGTCGGGGCGGACATCGAAAAGGGGCGCGAATACTCGTTGGCTGAATGCAGGAAGCTGTTCGACAAGGACATGGCGCGGGCGGTGGAGACCGTCGAACGTTGTCAACCGGGACTCCCGGACCCTGTGCTGGTGGCGTTCGCCGACGCCGTTTTCAATATCGGGCAAAGGATTGTTTGCAATATGAATACCAGCACCGCCGCGCGTTATCTCCGGGCGGGCAAATTGAAAGAGGCGTGCGACGAG
>JAIRTL010000092.1 GCA_031254915.1 Planctomycetota bacterium | reverse complement strand
TTTCAGCAAAAGACCGTAACCCTTTCCGTCCACGCGGTTGTAGACGCCGGGGAGGATGTATCCGCGACGCTTGGCCTCCCGCATCGCCGCCGTGTCGCGCGGCCAGAAGGCGACGATATTCTACAAAAAATATTGGGATTTTGATGCGTTCGCCCTGGGGTGACACCGTACAAAAGCAATGCGAATGCGGATGAAGATCAATCAAATTTATTACCAAATTTGCGGCAAAATCAAACTCGTTGCCATTTACTATGTTCCAAGGGTTGAACGAACTATATGCATAGTTTTCACCGGATAATATTTATCGCCTTTGGTTTAAATCCTGCATATATTCTGCCCACTTTGTATAGTCAAAACCACTGCTGTCCGGTTGTCCATGAAGATCTCCCTGGGATCAAAAATCAAGAAGTACGGGGAAAATGGTCGACACAAAAATGCTGTGTATTCCACCATCAAATTTGCCGACGTGAGCTATTTTCGACCAATCATGGGATGTTTTTCCTTGAAGCGTCAACTGGGCGGAAGATCGATTGCTTCGGCGCGCCCTCGAAGTAGCAACCGTAGTTGAAAAACACAGCCAATAGCGATTGTCGCAAGCGAAAGCCATTGTCCCGGGAGCAGGCCGCAAAGCGTTCCAAGCCAGGAGACGGCGGCGGATTCCCCTCGATACGCCTCCATGATGAAGCTTCCGGCGCCGTACGCGAGCATGAACCAGATCGCGATTTGACCATCCCCTCTTCTTCGGCAGATTCTTTCCGCCACAATTAACCCGGTAGCAAGGGTGAACATGCCGGCAATCGCGGCAAATTGCGTGGCATATATGGGAACGGGGGGAGGCGTTCCTGGTGGATAACCGAGAGGAAGCAGGAAGTCAGCCCACTGTTCCGGCCATAGCGTGAAAAGGTTTTCCTGGGAACTCATCGGCTCAAGATGCCGGGGGAAGATCATGGCCAAAGGAAAACCATTTGGAGCCGGCAGTCCCCAGCAGCAACCGTTGAGAAGACAACCTATGCGGCCGATGCCAAGGCTCACAGCGGCAGCCGGAGCACAAGCGTCGAATGTTTTACCGGCGGGGAGTCCATTCCATTCGAGATAGAGTAAGCTGAACAGGCAGGCGACGGCACCGCCGGCGTAGAGTGTGAGTCCACCATCCCAAATCCCTAGCCATTCCTTGATGCCGCCATAGTCGCCTTCGATGACATCGACGACAAAAAGCATATGCGACACCCGGGCGGCGACTATGCCCGCGAATGCGGAAATCAAGCCGACGTCAAGCACGGCATTTTTGGGAAGACCGGCCGTTATCGCGCGCCTGTGTGCAATGACAAGACCGAACACGAAGCCGAGGACAAGAAACACGCCAAAACTGTTTATATGGAATCCATGTCCGATGGGAAGTTCAAGCAGTACCGGACGCATCCGAATTTCTCCCGGTGGGTGACTGTGAACTTTTAAAGAAAAGCAAACAAACCGCCGTTTGCTTTCCTTTACAGTTTCCGGATTTTCCGTTTCAGCCATGAATTTTGCTGATGTCGTGCTGTAGAACCGACATGTGCAAAATATAAACCTTGCAATACAAGGAGTTGATGCTTTAAAGGAAATCGGGCGGCGGTTGGTTCGATTTTCTTTAATACTCCACTACCGAGCACTTGACGCTCCTCTTCCAGTCATTCATCCTCGGCTATTACAACAACAGACCGTAACAAAAGTGGGATGCACCCTAAAGTATAACCCGCATCGGGCCGACAACCACAACTCGGCTCGATGCGGAGAGAGATGGAAAATGAGAAAAGGATGTTCTTGCGCGCGACACATCAAGGACCATTATTGATTCTGTACACGTACGCCATCGAAGTGGACGAGCCTATCGCCCCGAAACACACCCGGGCCTTCGCATATCTCGACGCATTGGCCGCCGCACGCAAACAACTGCGGAGCGAAAGAATTATCGCCATGTCGTTCTCACGCTCCGACATAATGATAATTCAGGAACCGCTGATGAATGCACTCATTTGTGGTGAATATTCTCCAACAGTCCACTAACGAATACTCTATTGGGGTAGGTTCCCGGCAACTCGCCACTTCATCTTCTCCATCTCCCGCGATGTCCGCCGCCATGTCCACTGCGGCCATGGTGCTCTGTCATAACCTTCTTGTCTCCCCTTTGTTCCATTGCCTGAGAAGCATCGGTTAACCCCATCCCCACCATGGCAAGCAGCAGGACAAGGAAAGTGGATTTAATCATACGATTTTCCTTTCAGCATAATTGACGGGAAAATATAACCACGAAGCATTTCCGTGGCGCCTGTACATTCAAACGATTGCGGGCCAATGAGATATTGCGCCTTTATCCTCCATTACCCCTCAAAGCAGGTTGGTCCTAAACCACTGTGTCAGTTGTGGATGTGGTTTCCACAAAATAGTGCGTTGTGGAAGTGGCAGCCTGCTTCATTATTCCACGCTCTGGGTTTACAATTTATTGCCAATGCAAATTTATCACCAGTTTATCTCCATTTATTTAATGGCTATTATATATAAAGTTATGGAAAGCATGCAAATATGCGGCATGATGATGCCGAGTAAAAAGTATCCAGTTTGGATTCTGTCTGTATCGGTTTTATGCATACAGCCAAGTGGAATGAAATGATGTGATACGTTTAGGGCTACCGGGAAAAACCCCTATCGGAACTTCAGTAGAGGGGCGGGTGGCAGGCGGGGCTTCCGAAAAACCGTAGTGTTTTTTTGAAATACCGAGAGGCCTGACGCGACGAAGGAGCAACGCCCGAGAGATGGTTTATCCGTCTGCCATTGATGGCAATATATTGTTTATATGCAGTATATCGGCGCTCGATCGCAAGCCGGGGCTGACCCTGGAGGGGACAGCCCCGGCAACAAATATGAACATACGGTTTACAAATTGGACATCTTCTCTTTGTTGATCATCTTCCTGTTGGATATGATGCCTGTTCACAATCCAATGGTATTTCAATTCGAGGTTTGCGACTCTTTCCCATAATGAGCGCCTCGCTCATTCAGCTACCACCCGCAGTGACGACCGCCGCCGTGGCCAATGTAGCCGCCGCCACGGCGCCCCCTGTATCCATCGTGCCCCCTATAGCCATTGTGGTGGCCCCCACTATACGACATGTCGGATTCACCAAGTTGAGCGCGAAGTTCCGCTTCCGCCGCGAACAGTTGCCCTTTTAATTCGCCAATTTCCTTGTACAGTTGCTGTGCCTTGGCTGTGTCGGGTTGGGGATTGGCGTATATCGCGTCGAGTTCGGCCTGCTTGAAGTTCAATTGCTGTTCAAGCGGAGCCACTTTTTGAGCATAGACGCCGTAGGCATCCTGCGCCCCGTCCGCAGCAAATCCGACACTAATGCCCACAATGGCGAAGGTGAAAACAAACGACAGAATAATTCTCTTTTTCATGCATGTCATCCTTTGAAGCGATATCGGAAAAATTATATTTACTGCCGCTAATGCCGTGGCCACAAGGCCGTCGCAAAAATACAGTCCCGTCTCAGTCCATGGCCACCTCCTTCCACAAAGCAACCAATTGACGACAAACCTCCATACACACCCGTCGTGTGACACCATATCGGGACATTACAGGTATTGCTTCAAAATAGTAAATTCTTCCAGGGTGATTTCCCCGGTGGCAAGCCTTCGTTTCAGAATGAGTAGCGAGTCATTGCTATCGGCGTTCTTCTTTCTTGCGGCCAAAAAACGCATCAGAATCAGAAGAGATGCCGATAAGAGCGCAAGACAGAGTAAAATCCCCGGCCATCCAATCAATCTTGCCAATGCCGCAAATGAACAACCCAACATAACAACCTCCAAAAAGGCAATCAACTTGCAAATAGTATTGTTATGATTCTCGATATTTCGGAAATACAATAGTGTTGCCAAAAATACAGCATACGTGTAACCCAATTATTTTTATTTGGTTAAATATTCAGGCACTGTACGGTTCTGATTCATTACACGCCCCAGTGCCGAAAAACTATGCAAAATTTTTTGTTAAGCTGAGTAAAATGTATGCAGGCTTCATTTTTTGAGGTACATCGAAAAGGTCGAAGGCAATGGATGCCGATTTTTCCAAACTAACGCGCCGTTCGCGCAAGCTTTTCGGTTTGTCGCCATGGCTGGTGGTGGGGCTTTCCGTCATCCTCGGAGTCGCGGTCATACTCGTCGCCGTCAGGGGCAATGAACGGGAAAAGGAGAAGAGCAGCGAAAATCTGATGAACAGGGCAAATGCCCTCATCTGGGCGTTGGAAGCCGGCACCAGAACTTGGCTGGGCGTTCAGGGCGAGAAAGATCTTTTACAGCTTTTGGTTGAGGAGACGGCAAAACAGCCGGACATAGTGTATCTCGTCGTCGCCGAATTCGATGGAACCATTCTCGCGCACAGCGACAAATCGAAGGTAGGCGAGAAGCTGCCGGCCGGCTCCATCCCCGGGCGGGAGGATATGGGAAAAACCGATTGGCGTGTCGCGAATTCGGCCGATGCATCCACGTTTGAGGTGTATCGCCTCTTCGCGCCAATATTGGAAGATTATGGGACAGGCGAGAGGAGTTGGTGCCATCACCGTTACTCTTCATTGGAGACAAACCTCTTCCCACGCGATCAAGATGACAGGCATGACAGTTTTGTGCTCGTCGGCCTCGATCAACGGCCGTTCCAGGAAGCGCTTCAGGCTGATTTCCATAACGCCATGCTGTCGGCGTTCATTATCGCGGCGCTTGGCCTTGGCGGCTTCATATCCATGTTTTGGGCGCATAACTATCAACGATCGAGCCGCCTTCTGCTCGACGCGCAGGCCTTGACTTCGGAGGTGATCACCAATCTCCCGCTGGGTTTGATCACGTGCGGCCCGGGGGGAGGCATCGAGATTGTCAACCCCGCCGCCTCGGCCATGCTCGGCAAGCCGGAACAAAATTTGGAGGGAAGCCGATTGAAGACCTGCACGCGCTGGAATGGCGATCCGTCATTGCGGAACTCGCCAGGGGCGTGAAAGTGTTGGAAAGAGAAATCGAACTCGCCGTGTCCGACGAAAAAAGTATTCCGGTGCGGCTGAGCGCGTCGCAAATGCATAATGCCGAGGGATTGTTTCTCGGGCACCTTTTTATTTTCGGGGATATTGGCGAAGTAAAGCGCTTGCAGAACGAAGTGCAGCGAAACGAACGCCTGACCGCCCTTGGCAATCTCGCGGCCGGCATCGCCCATGAAATACGCAATCCGCTCAGCACCATAAAGGGGCTTGTCGCCTACATCGGCGGAAAATTGCCCGCCGGGTGGCGGGAGGAGGAAGCCGCGAAAACCATGATTGTCGAGGTGAACCGCTTGAACGCGGTCGTATCGGAACTCCTGGAATTCGCCCGTCCCAGCGTGGCGAAAGGAGAGCGTGTCGATATGGACGAGGTTATCTGTCGGGCTTTGCGTTTGGCGGAAGCTGATATCCAAGATAAACAAATCAATGTCGATTTTACTCCAATCGACGCGATACCACCGGTTCAAGTCAATCCAGAGCGCTTTGCCCAGGCTCTCCTCAACCTGTTTTTGAACGCGATACAGGCCATGCAACCGGGAGGCACGCTCCGCGTGTACATGAAAACGAGGCGCGCGGAAAATGATTTCTGTGTTATGGTGGAAGACAATGGTACGGGAATGTCGGATGATGTACGCGAATCGATATTCAACCCCTATTTCACCACCAAGCCTTCCGGAACCGGATTGGGCTTGGCTGTCGTGCACCAAATCGTCGAGGGGCACGGAGGAAAAGTGACGGTGAAAAGCAGTCCCGGCGCGGGAAGCGTTTTTACCATCCATCTTCCCGTTGCCGATGATGCATTACGGCGGTGAATATGTTTTCATAGGAGACATTGATGCCGAGGGAAGCGAAAGTGAAGTTGCTCGTGGTGGATGACGACAAGAACCATTGCAATGTGCTCGTCACCCTGATCGCGGATTGGGGATACTTGGCGGAAGGGGTGCACGACGGGGAAAGCGCAGTCACGTTATGCAGGGAACGACCTTTCGACTTGATCCTGATGGATGTGCGCATGTCCGGTATCAGCGGCATAGAGGCGTTGAAGGAGATCAAGGCGTACAATCCGTCCATACCCATTCTTATCATGACAGCGTATTCCGACATTGAGACGGCGGTGATTGCCATCAAGGCGGGCGCATATGACTATCTCACAAAACCCCTTGACTTCGACGAACTGAAGCTGACCCTTGAACGAGCGCTTGATCACACGATGCTTCGTGAAGAAAACAAAATGCTCAAAGACACTTTGGGAAATTCATTCGACGCGCGGGGGGTTATCGGCAGAAGCCGCGCGATGGTGCAGTTGCTGGAAATATTGTCCACAGTGGCGCCCTCCGAGGCCACAGTGCTCATCACCGGCGAATCGGGAACGGGAAAGGAGTTGGCGGCGAAAATCCTGCATGCCAACAGCGGACGGTCCAGGGGTCCGTTCGTCGCCGTCAATTGCGCCGCCCTTTCCGAGACGCTGCTGGAGTCCGAATTGTTCGGGCATGAAAAAGGCGCATTCACCGGAGCGGAAAAACAGCGGGACGGAAAGTTCCTGGCTGCGAATAGGGGAACCATATTTCTCGACGAAATCGGCGAAATGTCCCCTTCGATGCAGGCGAAGCTGCTTCGAGCCATACAGGAAAGGGAAATACAGCGTGTTGGGGGGGATCGGACGGTAAATGTGGATGTTCGCATTGTGGCCGCGACCAACCGCGATCTGCAACGGGAAGTGGAGGTTGGAACCTTTCGACAGGATCTATTCTACCGTCTCAATGTGGTGACGCTTAATCTTCCGCCCTTGCGGGAGCGGGGAGAGGACATACCTATCCTCGCCGCGCATTTTCTCAAACATTATTCAGGAAGAAATGGAAAACTGGTCAAGGGATTCACGCCCGGAGCGATGGACAGGTTGCTGAAGCACAACTGGCCGGGAAACGTCCGCGAATTGGAGAACACCATTGAACGGGCCGTGGTGTTGCTGGTTGGCGAATATGTGAGCGAAAGGGAGTTGCCGCCCGCCATGGTCGGGCAGAACGACAATTCGTCGCGAAAGATCACTCTTTCCGGAATGACTCTTGACGAACTTGAAAACGCGGCCGTCAGGGAAATGATTGAAAATACCGGCGGCAACAAAAGCGAGGCCGCGAGACGCTTGGGCATTACCAGAAAAACCCTGCAATCCAAATTGCAAAAGATGAACTCCGAGGGCAGAAGTCAAGCACGATGAATGGCTATCCTCCCGTTCTTATCTCTGATTATTCATGCCCTCTGTCACTTTTGTTACACGAATTGCTACTCCGAGCCGTCCAGAGATTGTGTTGTTGTCGTATCGATGACTCCCGGTTCGTCGAACGTTGCCGGAATCCTGAGGTCCGCGCCTGTATCATTTGGTAGATCCGCAGCATCGATAAACCGAGTCGAACGAACAAATGTTTCATATCGGAGAGTTGCTTTTACAGGCGCCTTGATCTGTATAAAAAAAGAATATTGCTGTCCATCCGGGGGTGTTGGAAGGATGTTGCGTAGGTAGAAGACGGCTCGTTCGCCTTTCGCATAATGGGATTTAAGCGTGCTCAACTGGACACATGTACATGAGGTGTACAGGCGCCCTATGTCAAATGGCTGGGCGTCCGGCCGGATGATTTCGTATGCCTGTGCCGGCGCTTCGTCGCCCGAAATGGCCTTGTCGGAGAGATCGGGGGCAGAAATAATGCGAAATCCTTCCACATCATGTACGCCTTGCAAATCCGACCGCATTGTTGAAGCAAGAGGTTGTGCGGCCACCGCCTGGGAGGCCACGCTCCATGCACACAGCAATCCCCATATCCCGTAACAAAAACACATGCGTCGCACATATTCTCCTTCCATATTGTTTTCGGGGTTGACCGCCTTCGTGACTGTTTGAGGTGAAGTCATGACGGAAATAAATGAATTGGCAAAAAATTTCCGAACGCGCCCCGTGCCCTCACACAGCGTGCGATGCAAATGGAGTGCCAACGTATATTAAAAACGCATTATCCTATCATTATTTGAGTTATATGTACGAAGCGGACGGCATTAAATAACGCGTGTATAAAAATTATCCATTTCGACCATTAGTATACATACTATATATTCAAGGACTTGTCTAACGCCTCAACAATAGCGTGGATACCGAAATCCCAAAGGGGAAAATAATTTGCGTGGCATTCTGTTGTTGAGAGACAAACCATGGGCATGTCATTTGTTGGATAAAGTCACAACACATTGCTTTCCAATTCATTGAAATGATGCAAAGTGCTTCGCAATACAATAGCCTGTGTCGCGCCGCGAAAAAAATATACATTATTTCAGATGAAATGGATAAAAATGATGCAGATGCACACGTCGCCATACGAAAAGGATACGTATTATGAATTTGTCGGCAGGAAAGGGGTTGAGCCGTCCGCACAGCCTTTTCGGTCTTTCGCCCTGGTTGATTGTGGGCGTGTCGGTTGTGCTGGGATTGGTCATCGTCTATTTGGCCAACAGGGACGCCGCGAGGGAGAAGGAGCACATGGCGAACAACCTCATCGGCCGTGCCAACACGATCATCTGGGCTTTGGAAGCAGGAACCAGAACTTGGATTGGCAACAGGGGCGAAAAGGATCTCCTGCAACCATTGATGGAAGAGACGGCCAAGCAGCCCGGAATTGTGTATGTCGCGGTGGTTGACGCCGAGGGAATAGTCCTGGCGCACAGCGACAGCGGCAAACCCGGGACATTGCTATCAAGACAGGCCATCATGTCGCTTGAAAACACGCAAAAGGCCGACTGGAGCACGGCATACTCCCCCGATGCGCCGACGTTCGAAGTGCAGCGCGCATTCGCTCCCCTGCAGGATCCCCGCGACACGATGATGAGTGTTGGACATGGCCATCATCATCGGAGAGGCGGGTATCGGGAACCCGCGCGTTCCGATACGCCCAACGGGGTTGAACGGAACAATTTCATTCTCGTCGGCCTGGATCAAAGACCCTTCCAGGAAGCCCTGGCCAGGGATTTCCAAAATACGGTTGTTTCGGCGCTCGTCGTTGCGGCGCTTGGGATGGGCGGTTTCATTTCCATGTTTTGGGCGCACAGCTATCAGCGGTCGAGGCGGCTTCTGATGGACGCGCAGGTTCTGAACGCCGAAGTCATCAGCAATCTTCCCCTCGGCCTGATTACCAGCGATGCCCGGGGAGCCATTGAAATCGTCAATTCGGTCGCCGTGGCAATGTTTGGGAAAAGCAATCAGGCACAGGTGGGAGCTTCTCTCTCGGATATCCCTTGCCTGGAATGGAGTACCATCATTTCCGAGCTGGATGGAGGGACGAAAGTGCTCGACCGGGAAACGGAACTGGCGATGCCAGGGGGAAAATCGCTGCCGATCCGTTTGAGCGCATCGCAACTTCGGGATGCCGAGGGCACACTGCGCGGCCACATCTTCATCCTGTGCGACATTGGCGAAGTGAAGTTTCTCCAGGCCGAAGTGCAACGGAATGAGAAATTGACCGCCCTCGGCAATCTGGCGGCCGGAGTCGCGCACGAGATCCGCAATCCCCTCAGCACGATAAAAGGCATCGCCACCTATATCGCCAGGAAGCTCCCGAAAGGGGGGAGGGAGGAGGAGTCGGCAAAAATGCTGATAACCGAGGTGAATCGCCTTAATACCGTCGTCTCGGAGCTTCTCGAATTCGCCCGTCCCAATGTGGTCAAAACGGAGTGGGCCGACGTCAATGAAATGATCCGCCATGCACTTCGTTTGGCGAATGCGGACATGGCGGGGAAAAACATCAGGGTGGATTTCACGCCGAACATGTCGGCTTCCCGCCTGCGGCTGAATCAGGAACGGTTCACGCAAGTTCTCCTCAATTTATTCCTGAACGCGGTTCAGGCCATGTCTCCGGGCGGCACCCTCCGAATAATCACCCATGAGGAGGGGGATGATTTCATGCTCACCATTGAGGATGACGGCATCGGCATGTCCAAGGAGGTGATGGCCTCCATTTTCAATCCCTATTTCACCACCAAAGCGTCGGGTACGGGTCTCGGGCTGGCGGTGGCGCACCAGATCGTCGAGGGACACGGCGGGCGGATATCGGTCAGAAGCACGCCAGGTTCGGGGAGCGCCTTCACTATTCACCTCTCTTCTTACGGGCATGCCTGAACGGGGCAATGTCTTTTCAATCCGGCAAATGAGAGTACCGCGCGACCAGATAGCCGAAGGTGAAATATGGGTGGCAGTCGATCTGTTCTTCAAGTGCGCTTGGCTCAAGCCGGAAGACATCGGCCGCTATTTTCATAAGCCTTTTTAGGGCAAACGCACTCTTTAACATCACGACATCCCATTCTTGAACCAACATTTCGTGTTATTCGCTATTTTTACAAGTGTCAGCATGACAGGAACTTCAACCAAAACGCCCACGATTGTCGCTAATGCTACGGGACTTTGCGTTCCGAAAAGCGCGATAGCAACAGCAACCGCCAATTCAAAGAAGTTTGACGCAGCAATCATTCCGGAGGGGGCAGCTATGTCGTAAGGGAGTTTGAGAATCTTACAGGCGGCATAAGCAATAAAGAAAATTAGAAAAGTCTGAACAACAAGGGGAACAGCAATCAACACGATATGCAATGGATTTTCCAAAATCACCCCGCCTTGAAACGAGAAAATAATTACAAGCGTGAGAAGTAATCCGACCACCGTAATATTGCCGAATTTCGGGATAAAGTCGTTTAGAAAATAATCCGCCCCACGCCGCGTTATGACCGCGTTGCGGGTAATCGCCCCACCCGCAAGCGGTGTCACCACGAAAAGAACCACGGATACAATCAGCGTATCCCACGGAACGGAAACACCGCCCACGCTGAGCAGAAACGCCACAATGGGAGTAAACGCAACAAGTATGATCAAATCGTTTGTTGCTACTTGAACAACCGTATAGGCCGCATCGCCTTTCGTTAAATGACTCCATACAAAAACCATAGCCGTACAGGGCGCGGCTCCTAGCAGAACCGCTCCCGCGAGATAATCTTTCGCCAGTTCAGCAGGGATAAACGCCTTGAACACGAGATGGAAAAATATGCTTGCAATGCCGAACATGGTAAAAGGCTTTATCAGCCAGTTTGCAACCCAAGTAATAAAAAGCCCTTTCGGATTTTTGCCTACATTTTTCACGCTTGCGAAGTCCACTTTCAACATCATGGGATACATCATCACCCATATCAACACCGCTATCGGAACAGATACGTTCGCATACTCAAAGCGGCCCAAAAACGCGGGGATGAACGGCAGAAGTTTTCCGATAAAAACACCTATTGCCATGCAGAGAATGACCCATAGTGTTAAGTACCGCTCAAAGAAGCCAATGCCTGTACTTTTCACCTTATCCATATCGCCGTTCCCCCATAACAGTGTTCGCCGCCAGAGCGATCACAAGTCGGGTCGCCGCCTGGAAGCCATCCCTTGATAATAGCCGCCGCGCAACCGGCACCGGCCGTTACGTTTTCGCGCGTCCGAATAGCAACAGAAGCACTCTGTGCCACAGCGATTATTGTCACTCATTCACTGCACCCCAAATTATCGTCCCCGCCCTCTATGGCTATCGTGGCAGTTAATTCTTTCAGCAATCGGGCTGCGGCTTCGCTTCCCACTCCGCTGATAGAGTAATACGTCCATTTACCCTCTTTTCGGGCGGCAACAATCCCGCTTTCAACAAGGATTTTCATGTGGTGTGAAAGCGTTGATTGCCCGACAACGACTTTCTCCAAAAGTACGCAAGCGCATTTTTCGCCGCTCCTCAATAATTCTAAAACCATAAGCCGCGTTTCATCGCAAAAGGCCTTGAAGATTTTAGCATTTTCTAAATGACTGGCATTCATGGCGTTACCTTTACATCCAAAATATTCGATATATCCATTATATTCATCACATCTAATTTTGCCAATGTGTTTTGCGAAGCAACATGCACACAAAAAAATGAATTGCCTTGTCATTGGACAATTTGGGAGCGTGTTCGGGGCAGGACAAAATTAAAAATAACTTGACCAAGACCACAACTTATGTTAATTACTTAATAGCGCTAATTCATACGCACTGCTAATCCATCCTCTTCAGCTATTGTCGTATTTTTTCACCGCCGTTGGAAAAGGCATTCGTTTGGAACCGCTCTTGCCCGCGTCGTAATCGAGTCCGTGCATTGTTTGCGCGGAGTCCCATTGGATCGCGTCGAAAACGCGTCCCGCCGCGTCGGAATCCGCCGCCGCAAATGCCGGGTGGCCGAAACAGTCGACCTCCGCGCGATGAACCGCGTTTTTGCCGATCATTTGCGAGGAGAAGCCATGAAAATGAGAGCTACATCGGTTGTCGCCGTCATCCTCGGTATGGCGTTCCTGGCCGGAACCGCCTTCGCGGCCGACGGCAAGAAGAAGGTCGTGTTCGTCTCCAAGGGCGTACACCCCTTCTGGACCACGGTCGCCGGCGGCGTCGAGCACGGCGCCGACACGAACGGCCTCGATTACACCATTCTCCACCCCGACAAGTCCGACAACGCCGAGCGTCAGGTCACCTACATGTTCGACGCCATCGCCACAAATCCCGACGCCATCATCCTGGCGCCAGTCGAGATGGACGCCCTGGTCGCCCCCTGCCAGGACGCCATGAAAAAGGGCATTCCCGTCATCCTCGTCGACACCACCATCAGCACCGACGACTACCTCATCGGTTTCGCCACCAACAATGAGACCGCCGGCCGCATGGCCGCCGACACCATGGCGGACCTCACCGGCAAGAAGGGCAAGATTTTCATCCTCTCTACCAACGCCGCCGCCAGTTCCGACTCCGCCCGCGAGCGCGGCTTCCGCGAACGGATGAAGGAGGCCTACCCCGAAATCAACGTCATCGGCTCTTTCTACCATGAGGGCAACATGTCGGTCGCCACCACCCAGACCCTCGACATCATCATGGCCAACCCCGATCTGGCCGGCTTCTACTGCATCAACGACTATTCCACATCCGGCTGCGGCAACGGGCTCATCCAAGCCAACCGCACCGACATCAAAATCGTCGGCTTCGACGCCAACGAGGACATCGTCGCCCTGATGGAGGATGGTGTCGTCGATGCGCAGATGGTGCAGCAGCCCGTCAAGATGGGTGAACTCGGCTCCGAGGCCGCCGCCCGCTTCTTCAGGGGCGAGTTGAAGCTGGACGAGGCTCCCTACGGCATCCAGGATACCGGCTGCACCGTCGTGCCCAAGGAAAAGGTCAACGACGAGGACATTCAGAAGCTCCTGTTCCCGCTGAACTTCCTGTAGCGCCGCTCCGCGGGCGGTTCCAGCCCCGGAACCGCCCGCTCCATTCGATTGGAATCCGACGTGTTTCAACGTTGCCTGGAAAGGGCGTGCGTGCGCCCTCTCGGGAGATCGGCATGGAACAACCGCTCCTCAGCATGGAAGGCATCACCAAGCAATTTCCGGGCGTCACGGCGCTGGACGATCTATCGCTGGAACTGCGGGCGGGCGAGGTCCACGCGCTGCTGGGCGAAAACGGCGCCGGCAAGTCCACGCTCATCAAGGTGCTGTACGGCGTGTACCGGCCGGATGCCGGAAGTATCCGCATCGACGGCAGGCGGGTGCACGTCGAGGACGCGCAGCACGCCACCCGGCTGGGCATCGGCGTCGTCTTCCAAGAACTCAACATCTGCACCCACCTGGACGTCGCCAACAACATCTTCCTGGGCCGCCCGAAAAACACCCTGGGCGTCATCGACGAAAGGTGGATGCGCCGGGAGGCGGGCCGGATCCTCGCCGACGCCATCAAGCTGGACATCGACCCGGCGCGGCTCACCAGGCACCTGAGCATCGCCGAGCAGCAGATGGTGGAGATCGCCAAGGTGGTCTCCCGCGGCTGCCGCATCATCGTATTCGACGAACCAACCTCGAGCCTTACCGAAAACGAGATCGAACACCTGTTCGAAATCATCCTCGACTTGAAGCGGCAGGGCGTCGGGATCATCTACATATCCCACCGTTTGGAGGAACTGCCGCGCATCGCCGACCGCGTCACCGTGCTCCGGGACGGCCGGCGCGTCGGAACCATGGACTACAAGGACACCAGCAGCGACGAGTTGATCAGACTCATGGTCGGCCGCGAATTCACCAGCAAGTACCCCAAGTACGAACGGAAGATCGGGGAGATCATTTTCGAGGTGAAGAACCTCCGCTGCCGGAACAAACTGGACATCGGCGGCCTGACGGTGCGCGCCGGCGAGATCGTCGGCCTGGCCGGCTTGGTGGGCGCGGGTCGAACCGAGTCCATGCGCGCGCTCTTCGGCGTGGATCCGGCCGACGAAAAGGAGGCTGTCCTCTTCGGCAAGACCATGCACTTCCGCACGCCCGGGGAGGCGATCGACGAGGGGTTCGTCTATATGACCGAGAATCGCAAGCTCTTCGGCCTGTGCTTCACTCTGGACGTCGAGTCCAACATCAACCTGGCCTCGCTCAGGCAGCTGTCCAGCGCGGCGGTGATGAACGAGCGGCGGGCGGCCGACAATGCCGAAAGCTTCCGTTCCCGTCTCGCCATCAAGACGCCCAGCATCAGGGTCAAGGCCAAGAACCTCTCCGGCGGCAACCAGCAGAAGGTGATTTTGGCCAAATGGCTGTCGCGAAAGGCCAGGGTACTGGTGTTCGACGAGCCGACGCGCGGCATCGACGTCGGCGCCAAATACGAGATCTACAAGCTGATGAACGAATTGTCCGATCAGGGGATCGGCATCATCATGATTTCCTCGGAGCTTCCCGAGATCCTGGGCATGAGCGACCGGGTCGTGGTATACCGGGAAGGGCGGATAGCCGCCACCCTCGACAGGACCGAGGCCGATTCCGAATTGATAATGCGATACGCCACCGGGGTGAAAAAGCGGTAGCCTTTTGTCGCAGATCCGTCAGTCGGGAGCATTGGAAAATGCAAGAACTATTCGCCAAAATCCTGAACAACAGGGCGTTGAAGGCGTTGGGCCCCTTCTCCATCCTGATCGCCGTTTTCGTCATCCTGCTTGTTTCGACGCCCACCTTCCGCGACCCCAACAACATTCTCCAGGTGCTGCTGTCGGCGTCGGTCTACGTGATGCTGGCCATGGGCATGACCTTCGTCATGGTCGGCGGCTGCATCGACCTGTCGATGGGCTCGATCGTCGGTCTCTCCGGCACCGTCTGCCTGCTGGTGCTCAGGCAGTTCCAGGCCCCGCTGTGGGTCGCGGTCGTGGCAGGCGTGATCGCCGGCATGATTTGCGGCGCCGTCAACGGCTTCATGGTGACGAAAATGGGGCTTATCTCCTTCATTGCCACCTTGGGCAGCATGTGGATTTTCCGGGGGGCTCTGCAGGTGGTTTCCAGCGGGCAGACCGTCACCGTCCGCCGCGCCATTCCCAAGCAGATCCTGGAAAGCCTCCAGTTCCTCGGCAGCGGCCGAGTCCTGGGCATTCCGGTGCCCGTGTACATATTCGTCATCCTGGCCGTCATCCTCTCGTTCATCCTGCGGCGGACGACCTTCGGGCGCAGCCTCTACGCCGTCGGTTCCAATCCCGAGGCAGCTCGCATGTCGGGCATTAGCAACAAATGGACCATCTTCAAGTCCTTCGTCCTCGGCGACGCCCTGGCCGGACTGGCCGGCGTGCTGCTGGCCGCGCGCATGGTCAGCGTGCAGGCCAATTCGGGAGACGGCTACGAGTTCGAAGGCATTTTCGCCTCGGTGGTGGGCGGCACCAGCATGGCGGGCGGTGAAGGCACCATTTTGGGATCCCTGGTGGGAGCCTGCGTGATAGCGCTGCTCAGAAACGGCCTGAACCTGAACGGCATCAACTCGTTCTGGCAGCGGATCATCCTGGGCGTCATCATCGTCATCGCCGTCTACGTCGACACCCTGCGCACACGCCGGAGCCGTGAAGGGGCGTGATTTTCACCATCGTTTTCTCTCAAAGGAACGCCGCTCATGGAACTGCAATTGGCGCTTGACGTCATAACCGACAAACGAGGGATGGAAGTCGCCGCCGCCGTCGGCGATCTCATCGACGTTCTCGAACTGGGCACCCCGTTCGTCTTCACCTACCCGCTGTCCGCCATCGGCGAGTTCAAGCGTGCGCTTCCCGGCGTGCGGATCCTCGCCGACTACAAGATCATGGACGGCGGAGCGGTTATTTCCAAAATCGCCTTCGACGCCGGCGCCGACATCGCCACCGTTTCCGCCAGGACCTGGGACGGCACCATCGAGGAGGCGATTGGTGAAGCCAGGTCGAGGAGCGCGCAGGTGCTGGTGGACATGATGGGCGTTCCCGACGACGAAATGGCGCGGCGCGGGAGGGAGATCGAGGCGCTGGGGGCGGACTACATCTGCGTCCACCGGGCGGTGAGCGTCAAGGGCGCGGCGAGCCCCGAGGGGCCGTTGCGGATTCTCCGCGACGCGGTCGGCAGGGTGAAAATCGCCGTCGCCGGCGGCATCACCCTGGAAGCGCTGGCGAAAATCGTTCCCCACCGCCCCGACCTGGTCATCGTCGGGAGCGCCATCGCCAACTCCGCGGATCCGCGCGCGGTCGCTCTCGCCATGCGCGGCGTCATGGAGGGCGCCCAATGAACGCCGTGCTGTACGCCCTGGCCGAGTTCGACGTCATCCGCAGGCAGGCCGCCGGCGTCGATCCGGCAGCCTGCGAGGCATTCGTCGACGAATTGCGGGCGGCGAGACGCGTCTTCGTCGGCGGCGCCGGCCGCAGCCTGCTTTCCATGAAGATGTTCGCCATGCGCCTCATGCAGACCAACCACGCCGCGTTCATGGTGGGCGAGGTGTGCACCCCGAGCATCGGGCGGGGCGATCTGCTCGTGGTCAGTTCGGGAAAGGGCGCGACTCCGGTGACCCTGGAAATGGTGCGGAAAGCGAGGAAAAACGGCGCCCGGACCGCCCTCATCACCGGCAACCCCGACGGCGGCATTGCCGCCGAGGCGGACGTCGTCCTGGCCGTCCCGCCGCCGTCGGCGGATGGGGAGGACGCGGCGGAAGCAGTCTTCATGAAGCGCAACCTGCCGGGCAATTTCTTCGAGACAGCCTGCATCGTCGTCGGCGACGGATTGATCGCCCGAATCATGGAACGCGAGGGGCTGGACGAATCGGTGATCATGCGCAACCACGCCAACCTCGAGTGACCCGACCCCTTTCCGTGGAGAACGATCGTTGTCCGATAGCGATACAAGCCTCGATCTGGTGTCCCTGGGCGATCTGATGATCGACTTCATCTGCGTCGGCGCGGACGATTCGGGAATGCTCCGGTTCGAGCGCAATCCCGGCGGCGCGCCGATGAACGCCGCCGCCCAGCTCTCCCGCCTTGGCGGGAAGGCCGCCGCCATCGCCTGCGTCGGCGCCGACGAGCACGGCGATTTTCTCAGGGACGCCATGCACAACCTGGGCGTGGATACGGCCAACGTCCGCTCCTGCGCGGGGCAGGGAACCCGGATCCTGTTCGTCTATTTCAGGGACGGGGGCGAAAGGTATTTCACCGACTACCGGGGGCCGCGGGCCGATCTCGAGATCCCGCCCGACGAAATCGACTTTTCAGTGATCGGGCGGGCCAGAGCGCTCCTGGCGTCTCCCCTTTGCAACACTTACGACAGGCCCATATTCGAAACGGCCCGCCGCGCCCTGGCCGAGGCGGAGCGGTACGGCGTCCCGCTCGCCTTCGACGCCAACTACCGTTTCCCCTACATGGACGACAGGCTCCGCCGGCTCGACCTGGAGACCATCCTCCGGGCGCGCATCCTGAAAATGACCTCCGAGGAATTCGCCTACTACCTGGACGAAGCCGACGTCATGCGCGGCAGTGAACGGCTGCTGGAGGGGAACGCCCGCGTCGTCGCCGTGAGCATGGGCAGGGACGGAAGCTTCGTCCGCACCCGGAACGGCCACGCCTATCGGCCCGCCTACGCCGTGGACGCGGTCGACACAACCGGAGCGGGAGATTCCTTCATGGGCGCGCTTCTGTATTGTCTGACCCGGACGGGCGTGGATATGGATGCGCTCGGGGCCGACGAGCTTGGCCGCATCGCGGAATTCGCCAACGCCTGCGCCGCCGTCTCGACAACCCGGCGCGGGGCGCTTTTGGCCATGCCCGACCGGGAGGAGGCGGAGCGGATCATGGCCGCCGTTCCCTGCGCCCCGTCCGTCATGTGACGTCGGCGCGCATCGGGACGCCCCGACTGTGGAAGACCCGACAGCGTGGATAAAAACGGAAAAAACCTGGACGATCTGCAGGATCTGAACCGGTCCTCCGTCATCCGCCACCTCGCCATGCACGAGGGCTGCTCGCGCGTCGAACTGGCCAAGGTGACCGGCCTCAAGCAGGCGTCCATCACCAAAATCATGCGCGCCCTGGTGGAGAACGGCGTGGTGGCCGAAACCGGTTTCACCGAGGGCCTCAAGGGACGCCGCTCCATCGGGTTGTCGCTGAACTACTCGAAGTACATGGTGATCGGCGTGAAGGTCGCCTGGGAACGCTTGAGCATCGGCGTTTTCGATCTGTGCGGGCGGGTTTACGGCGACATCTTCACCTGCTCCTTCGATTATCTCGACCTGGCCAACGCCGAAAGCGCGGTCGCTCTGATCGCCCAATACGTCGAAAAATTCAAGGCCCGGCATCCGGGCGTCATCGCCGTGGGCGTCGCCGCGCCCGGCCCGCTCCACCGGGGCGAGGGCTCCGTCTACGTCACCGCCGACGGCCGCGAGGGCAGGGTCTACTTCCCCTTTCTGAAAAAAATCCGCGAACGCGTCGCGCTTCCCGTCGTCATCGACCACGACGCCAACGCCGGCGCGCTGGGGTACTGGTGGTTCCGCACCAACTGCGACGCCAGAATGGCGCTTCTCTATCTTCTCGCCAGCGAGGGCATCGGCGGCGGTGTGGTGTCCAAGGGCCAGATTATCACCGGACAGCGCGGGCACTCGGCGGAGATGGGCCACATGATCGTGGAGTTCGGCGGCAGGAAATGCGTCTGCGGCGGCCGCGGCTGCCTGGACGCCTACGCCAGCAGCATCGCCGTCGAGAAGCGCGCGCACAGGGTGTTGCCCGAGCACCCCGGCAGCGCCCTGGCGGGGAAGGGCCGCGTCGGCGTCGCGGACGTCTTCTCCGCCATGCGCCGCGGCGACGAGGTGGCCGTTGGGCTGGTCCGGGAGGCCGGCGTCCACATGGGGCGGGGCTTCGCGTCGCTGATCCCGATTTTCGATCCCGATCTCATCGTCATCGGCGATTTGATGGCGTACGGAGGCGACGTCCTCCTGGCCGGCATAGACGAGGTCCTCGGGCGATCCCTGTCGCGGTTCTACAAAAAACCCCGGATCGTCCTGGCCGACCCCGGCGACGATCTGGTCCTGCTCGGCTCGGCCGCCATCGCCATCGACTACGCGTACAGCCACCCCACCGAACTGCTCATGCCGGGAGTGTCCTGAGGCGCGCCGGAGCGGACGGTTTTCGGAAAAGGAGCGGTTTGGCAATGAATGACGGCGAAATAGTGCGTGAATGCAGGGAACTCGTACTGCGCGAAGTCGGCACCGCCCTGGAAAGCGTCGCCGACGCCGAAACGGAGGCGTTCATGGCGGCCCTGGAGAGGGCGGAGACGATTTTCTGCCTCGGCGTGGGCAGGGTCGGCCTGGCCGTGTCCGCCATGGTGAAGCGGTTGAACCACCTCGGACTGTCGGCGTATATGGTGGGCGATCTGTCCGAGCCGGCGGCGACGGACAAGGATCTCCTGGTGATCGCCTCCGGATCGGGCGAATCGGCCATCCCCGTCGCCATCGCCGCCGTCGCCGGGGGAAAAGGCGTGCCCATCGCCTACATCGGCTCCAACATGAACAGCCGCGTCGCGCGGATGGCGGCCGTCAAGGTGAGGATTCCAGTCGGCACGAAGCTGGCGCTTCCCGACGAAGTGCCTTCCGGACAGATAATGAGCAGCCTGTTCGAGCAGTCGGTGCTGCTGTACGGCGACATCGTCGCGCTTGCCTATTCCCGCCGGAAGGGGCTCGATCTGCACGCGTTGTGGCGGCGGCACGCGAATCTCGAATGAACCGGCTTCTGAAAGGAGCGCTCATCGTGTTGGAGACGATTTCACCTTCGCTCATTTGCATGGACCTGTGCAACCTTGAGCGCGACGTCAAGATTTTGGAGGAGGCCGGCCTCTCCATGCTCCATGTGGACATCGTGGACGGCTATTTCAGTCCCAGCTTGCCCATGGGCCTGGACGTGGTCAGGCAGTTGCGGAAGAAGACCCGCCTGTCGTTCGATTCCCATGTCATGGCCATGGAGAACGGCTACATCGTCGACCAGTTGGTGGACATCGGCGTCTCCAGCCTGTGCTTCCAGGTGGAGACAGAACGCCACATCGCGAGACGGCTCGGCCAGCTGCGCAAGAGCGGCGTCAGGCCGGGGGTGGCGCTGGCGCCGGCGACGCCGCTGACGGCGCTCGATTACGCCCTCGAACTGTGCGACTTCGTGCTGCTCATGATGATCAATCCGGGCTACGCCGGCCACGGCGGCGAGGCCAGGTACGATTTCATGCTCGGGAAGATCGGCGATCTGAAGCGGGTAATCCTGGAACGCGGCCTCGACGTTCGCATCGAACTGGACGGCAGGGTGCGGACCGAGGATTTGAAGGAGCTGCGGGCGGCGGGCGGCGACGTGTTCGTGGCGGGCTCCTCGTGCTTCTTCTCGGGCGACCGGCCCCTGGCCGAGAATATCCGCCTGTTCAAGGAGCGGATAGCGTAGAGCGCCCGCTCCGACGCGCACGGCCGGCTCATTTCCTTTTCGGAAAAGCGGAAGAAAAACGCGGCGCGCGGGATTTCCCGTTTGGAACCTGTCCGAGCAGGCGGCGTGATGGGCTCCTATAACGGATCGCCGGTCGGCGAATCGCCTTGACACGCCGGCCGCTTTGGCGCTTAATTGTCGTATGTCGCCCAAAGGGGCGCTCTTTTTTTGGCTGTTTTCGACTCCGCGTCGCCGATCTCCGGCCCTTCGGCCGTCATCGGAATGCACGGTGTTTGAAAGAACGCCGTTTCCGTTTTGGTGAGGAATTGCCGATGAAAACCTATGAAGAACTCGCCGCCGAACGCGAGGAAGTCGCCTACTGGATGCGCCGCCTCTACCGCCAGGGCCTGACCACCTGCTCCGGGGGCAACCTCAGCCTCCGCGTCGACGAAGGCCGCGCGCTCATCACCCCCTCCTCCCTCGACAAGGGCGAAATCGTCGCCGACCAGATCGGCCTGTTCACGCTCGAAGGCGAAAACCTGACGCCCAGTCTGCGCGGAAGCATCGAAACGGACATGCACCTCTCGATCCTGCGCAACCGCCCGGACGTCAGCGCCGTCGTCCACGCCCACCCCGTCACCGCCACCTCGTTCGCCGCGATGGAGGTGAAGATCCGCTGCGATCTTACGGCCGAGGCGCACGCGGTCATCGGCAGGGTGAAATACACCGGCTACAGCATCATGGGGAGCAGGGGCCTGGCGGAACTCGTCGCCGAGAGCCTCAAGGAAGCCGACGCCTCGATCATGAAGAACCACGGCGTCATCACCGTCGGCCCGACCATGCTCAAGGCCTTCGACCGCATCGAGGTTCTTGAAAACGCCGCCAAAATGACCTGGATCACCCACACCATGAACTCCTGTTCCCCCCTGACCCCCGACAACCTCTCGGAAATCGAGAAGGGATTCTGGTAGAAAAAACGCGCGCCAACGACGTCCGCGCATACGCACGAACGCGATCAGCCCCCTCCATGCCCGGAGGGGGTTTTGCTTCGTGCTTTACCGCGCCGCACGTCCCCCGATCCGCATCCGTCCGAATCGCATCACTTCCATCAACCGTTAACTAACGGTATAATGCGAGCTTCGGCCATTCCGAGGGGTCGGCCGACGTTGACCACATGGAGAAAACACTGAAAGCGTCGACGCCCGGGGGCGATCCGCTCGCCCGCTACAATGCGCTCAGCGTTCCCGACCAATCGGTGTTCCAGGCGCTGTCCATACTCTACGAACCCGCCGCCGCCGTGGTGGTCACGGCGGTGCTGAACGGAGCCGGCCTGCGCGAATCGCCGATCCGCGCCTTTACGCCGCAAAACGTGCTTGTCCGCTTGCGCCGGCTCGTGAAAGCCGGCCTCGTCGAGGTCGCTGGGGAAGCTGCCGTCAAGGACGCGCCCCGCCTTTGGCGCGCCAGGCCGAAGGAGGCCGAACTCGCGCTGCGCCATGCCTTCCGCGACGGCAACTTCGTCATTCTCGCCCGCGCCGCGCTTTCGGCGGCGCGCGGACGCGACTGGCGGGACGAAGGGGCCGGGGAAAGCGCGCGCCGCAATCTCCGCCTCGCGTTTCACGGCGGCGACTGGGAGTCGGCCCGGAAGGAATGCGTCAGGCTTTCCGGGTCTCCGGGCGATGGAGGCGGCTTTCTTTCCGACCTGATTTCCGCCCAGCCGGACGACCTGTGGCTGCGCCGGGGTCGCCCGGAGGCGCTGGCGCTGCTTATGGAAGCGGCCCTCGCCGACATTTTCGCCGGGATGCTCGATCCGGCCGTTCTTCTCCGAACGGCCGCGAAAATGCCGGTCGGGAGCGCCGGCGTCCTCCTGTGGCGGGCGCGGATCGACTGCTTCAGGGGAAAAGACGCCCCGCCCGCCGACGGGCTGTTCGCCGAAGCGCGCGAACGCGCCCGGTTGCTGTTCGCCTTCCGTTCCGGCGACGACGCCCTGGCGGCGCAGTGCGTCCGCCAGGCGCTTGGCGAACAGCGGCGCCGGCTCGGCAACCGCGACGCCGTCCTCGAGGGAATCGAGGGCGTGGCGCAGGCGCTGGCCGCCGTCCGCTCCGGCTCGCGCGACGACCTCGACCAGACGGCGAAAACCCTGCTCTCGCCGTCCGTGAACAACCACGCCTTCGCGGGGGCGCTCCAGGCGGCCCGTCACGCCGCCCTGTACCTCCTCGGCCAGACCGTTCCGGCCAAAAGCCTTCCCGCCCTCGCGGAAGAACTTCCGGGCGGACGGCATCCGCTGACGCGCCTGTCGCACGCGCTCGCCTCCCACTGGATCGACCCGGTCAGGCTCAAGGCGATTTACCCGGAAACGCGCGAGTTGGCGCTGCGGGCCGGCGAAACAGGCTGGCGCTGGTTCGAATCGCAGTTCGCCCGGCTCGCCGCCAAAGTCATCCCCGGACATGTCCCGGACGCCTCCTGGCCGCTTCTCGCCGACGCCTTCCCCGGTCAGGAGGAATGGCGGCGCAGCCTCGTCGCGATCGAAAAACTGGCTCGCGGGGAACCGGCGGAGGAATCGGAAAAGCGGATCGCCTGGCTGGTCGGCTCCGGCGATTGGGGCGGCGGACGGGCGGAAGCGTTCACCGTGCAGCCGGTGGAGCAAACCAGGGGCAAGACCGGGACATGGAGCAAGGGCAGGAACATCTCGCTCAGCAAAATATTCCACCGTCCGGAAGCGTTCCCGCACGCCGGCATCGGCGACCGGCTGGCGTTTTCGGCGCTCAGGAGCGACGGGCACGGCGCCGGCTTTTCCTTCGAGCCGGGGCTTGTCCTCGAGGCGCTGGTCGGGCACCAGCATGTTTTTCGCGACGACGACGGCGGCGCCAGGATCGACGTCGTGCGCGGCGAGTTCGAACTGTCCGCCCTCGACCGCGACGGCGGCTGCGAAATCACCCTCGAGCCGCCGCTTTCCGATTTCCGCCCCGACGACGGGAACGCCTCCGACGACGACCTGCCGCCCGTCCTCGCCAGATTCGAGTCGCCGACGCGGCTCAGGGTATACATGTTGGACGAGCGCTCGCGGGAGCTGGCGATGGTGGTCGGCCAGGCGCTGACCGTTCCGGCGGCCGGCCGCGAAGAGGCGCTGCGCGCGCTTGGCAGCCTCGCGGGCAGGGTTCGCGTCCACTCCGACCTCCCGGAACTGGAAAACGGCGGCGTCCGCCTCGATGCGGATCCGCGGCCGCGCTTTCACCTCATGCCGCGCCACCCCGGGCTCAAGGTCGAACTCTGGGCGCATCCTCTCGGCGACGACGGGCCGGCGTACCGTCCCGGGCGGGGCGGGCGCATATTGTCGTCGGAAAACGAATCCGGCGCGGTTACGGCGATACGCTGCCTCGACCGGGAGAAGGACCTGGCGGCGGAGGCCGTCCTTTCCTGTCCAAGCCTCGCCGAGCACAGCGAAGGCGACCTGTCCTGGCGCATGGACGACCCGGAAGCGTGCCTCGGCTTCCTCGCCGAGGCGGAGGCCCTCGGCGACCGCGTCGTGCTCGCCTGGCCCAAGGGCGGCAGATTCCGGGTGCGGCGCTTGCGCGGCGCGAACAACCTGAGCCTGCGCATCGCCGGCGGCGCGGACTGGCTGGAAATCGACGGCGCGCTTCGGATGGACGAGAACCTGGTCGTCGGCATGGCCGACCTCCTGGCGGCCGTGAAACGGTCTTCGGGCAGGTTTGTCGAAATCGCCGAAGGCGAATACGTAGCGCTCACCGAGGAATTGTCGCGCCAGCTTCGCGATCTCGAATCGCTCTCCCGGCGCCAGGACGGCGGCCTCGTCGTGTCGAGCCTCGCCGGGGCGGTCCTGGAGGAGTTCGCCGATCTCGGCGCCGACATGCGCGCCGACCGCGCCTGGCGGGAGACGCTGGCCAAACGCAAGGCGCTCGCCGATTTCGCGCCAGCTCCGCCCGGGGGCTTCCTCGCCGACCTGCGCGACTATCAGCTCGGGGGTTACCAATGGCTCGCCCGTCTGGCGGAATGGGGCGCCGGCGCATGCCTCGCCGACGACATGGGCCTCGGCAAAACGGTGCAGGCACTCGCGCTGCTCACCCGCCGGGCGGATCTCGGGCCCGCGCTCGTCGTCGCGCCGACAAGCGTCTGCCACAACTGGACAAGTGAAACGCGGCGTTTCGCCCCCGATCTGCGCCCGCTCGGGTTCGGCGACGGCGACCGGCGCAAGACCCTCGAAAAACTGAAGCCGGGCGACCTCTTCATCACCAGCTACGGCCTCCTGCAACAGGAAGAACGCCTTTTCTCCGACGTCCTCTGGGCGACGGCGGTCCTTGACGAGGCGCAGGCGATCAAGAACACGGCGGCCAAACGCTCCAAGGCGGCCATGAGCCTCAAGGCCGACTTCCGGCTCATTACGACCGGCACGCCGATCGAAAACCATCTCGGCGAACTGTGGAACCTGTTCCGCTTCATCAACCCGCACCTTCTGGGATCGTGGCGGCATTTCCAGGAACGCTTCGCCAACCCGATTGAACGCGGCGCCGACTCGGCGGCGCGGGAGCGGCTGCAGCGCATCATCAGGCCGTTCGTCCTGCGCCGGCTGAAGCGCCAGGTCCTGGACGCGCTGCCGCCGAAGACGGAAATCACCCTCCAGGTGGAATTGGGCCAAAAGGAACGGGCGTTCTACGAGGCGCTCAGGCGCGAGGCGCTGGAACGACTCGACAACGCCGGCGGCGGCGCGGAGCAGCAGCGGATGCAGGTGCTGGCGGAAATCATGCGCCTCAGGCGTGCGTGCTGCAGCCCGGAACTGGTCGCCGGCGACCAGGCGCTGCCGTCCGCGAAACAGGAGCAGTTCGACGGGACCCTGCGCGAACTCCTCGAAAACGACCACAAGGCGCTTGTTTTCAGCCAGTTCGTCTCGCACCTCGCGATCATCCGCCGGCGGCTGGACGCCAGGGGCGTGCGCTACCAATACCTCGACGGCTCCACGCCGGCGAAGCGGCGCAAGGAGGCGGTAAGCGCCTTCCAGAATGGCGACGGCGACGTCTTCCTGATCAGCCTCAAGGCAGGCGGCCTCGGGCTCAACCTCACCGCCGCCGACTACGTCATCCATATGGATCCGTGGTGGAATCCGGCCGTGGAGGACCAGGCGTCGGACCGCGCCCACCGCATCGGACAGACAAGGCCCGTGACGGTGTACCGCCTGGTCGCCGCCGACACGATCGAGGAGAGGATCGTCGACCTGCACAGGCGCAAGCGCGAACTCGCCGAGGACCTCCTGTCCGGCTCCGACCAGTCGGCGCGGCTCGACATGGATGAGATGCTCCGCCTGCTCCGGGAAGGATAAACCGCCGCGACGGGGCGGCATTCGCTGAACGCATGCGCGCATGATTCCGGGCGCGCATCCGGATTGCCCTTTCCGGGGGTTGCGGGTATACTTGGAATACGGCGCCGCGGTATGGGCGCGGCCTTGAACGGCATAATGCACGGTCCCTGAAATAGAGGGATCGGGGAAGAACGGGCGGTCCCGTTTTCCTCTTGCCGAATACAGTCTGTATCGGAATTCGCCCATGCCCGAAGCGACGGCTGCGACCGGCGACCTCGAGATCCTCGACGACCTCATCGCGCGTTTGGAAAAAATGATCGCCGATGCCGAGGAGGCGCCGATCGCCATCTCCTACTCGGATCAGCCGAAGAAGGCGGTGTACCGCCCGATCGGCAACGCCGCCAACGCCGTGGACCGCAAGGCCCAGGCGGCGGACGCGGTGTATTTGACGGCGGACCGCATGGTCATGCGCACCCCGAAAACGGAACTCGTCCGGCTCATGACGATCGAAGTCACGGTGCGGGCGGGAAAGACGGGGCGGGGCGAGACGAGCGCGATCATCACCGGCATGGTGAGCGGCATGAAGCGCGTGCGCGGCGGCTACGAAATCACCGTCGACGTCTCCGACACCCGCCGGGTGACGATAACCCCCGGTCAGAAGCTGCGCGAAAGCGTGGAGCGCATCGACGCCGCCGGCTGGAACCGCTGGTGCCAGGAAATCAAGGACCACATCGACCTCAGCGGCATCAACCTCGAACACGCCGATCTCTCGGGGTTCGACCTCTGCTACGCCAACCTTTCCGGCGCCGACCTTTCCGGCGCCGACCTCACCGGGGCGATCCTCGCCGGCGCCGACCTGTCGCGCACCAATCTCGACGGCGCCGCCGTCACCGGCGCCGACTTCTTCCGCGTCCGCCTGAACCGGAAGTACGCCGGCCTCCTGACCCAAACCGGCATGCCGGAAATTGAAAGCGTGGTTTTCGTCATCTCTTGACGCCGGACGCCGGCGAAGGAATCGATCCGGTCATGTCGGAACAACGCGGATCCCTCGTATTCAACCGTTTCACCAGGGAGGCGATGGGCCTCCCGCCGGCGGACGCCGGCAAGCGCCGCGGCGTCCTCTGGACGCTCGTCAAGGGCGCGGCGATCGTCCTGGCCCTCTTCGGCGCCGGCTGGCTCGCGGGGGAATTCGTCGCCGCCGAACGGGTCAGGCGGATTGAATCCCTGCCCTTCCGCCTGCAGCGGGTCGGACGGTCGGCCGGGCCGGGATTGCTCGCGAGCGAGCGGCCGACCGCGATCGCCGTCGCGGATAATCCCGGCGCCTTGCTCGCCTACGCCGAAGCGGCGATGATGGCGTCGGAGCTGGCGCCGAGGCAGGCGGGATATTACGGCAATCTCGCGCTTGTCCTCGACGGCGTCGGCGAACGCCTGGCCGGAAAGCCGCTGTCGGCGTTCAGGGCGGAAACGCTCCACGCCGCCGTCCTTGCGGAACTCGACCGCCACCCGGAGGCTTTCGCCGCCCTCGTCCGGGCGGACCGCGCCCTGTCGGCCATGCCGGACGGACCGATGGCGCGGGCGCTCCGGCTGCACCTCGTCAATCTGCAAAGCTATCTCCTCGCCACCGCGCCGGAGGGCAAGGGCCGCAATCCCGGCCGCGCCCTGCATCTGGCCCAGGCCATGATCTCCTCCAGGGACAGGATCGGCTCCGGAGACTATGCCTCCGGTTCCGCGGCGCTGGTCGACACCCTGGCCGCCGCCTGGTTCGCCGTCGGCGACCGCACCCGCGCCATGGAAGCGCAAACGTTGGCATTGGGTCTTGCCAAACCGGGCGACCTTGCCGTATACTTGGCGCATTACGATGCTTACGCCCGGTCGCGGGCGGCGGCGCCGGGACTTGTGGCGCTGAAATGAAGACGAAATGCGTATTTCCGGCTTCCGCTTTTCCGCATGGGAAAGGCGGGAGATTTTTTTGCGTCCAAGTGAACGGCAGTCGAGAGGATACTAAATGGCAGAGGGGTATTTGAGCCGGCGTGTGCGGGAATTGGCGCCAAGCGCCACGCAGGCGATGAACATGCGCGCCAAAAAGCTCGAGGCCGAGGGGAAGAACGTCATTTCCTTCAGCGTCGGCGAACCCGATTTCAAAACCCCGAAGCATATCTGCGACGCGGCGAAAAAGGCGATCGACGACGGCTGGCACGCCTACACCCCCAACGGCGGCGTGCCTGAACTCAAACAGGCGATCGCCCGGGCGCTCAGCCGCGACACCGGCGTCGAGTACGCCCCCGACCAGGTCGTCGCCTCCACCGGCGCGAAATTCTCCATCTACCTCGCCCTTCTCGCGCTTCTTGACGAGGGGGACGAGGCGATCATCCCGGCGCCGTACTGGGTGAGCTACCCGGAAATGGTCCAGCTCTGCGGCGGCAAGCCGGTCGTCGTCGCCAGCCGCGAGGAAGACGCCTTCGCCCTCTCGCCCGACGCGCTCGCCGCCGCCGTCGGCGACCGCACCAAGGTGCTGATCCTCAACTCGCCGTCGAATCCGACCGGACAGATCTATCAGCCGGAAGTGATCGAGGCGATCGGGCGCGTGATGGAGAGGCGCGGCCTCTGGTGCATTTCCGACGAAATCTACAACCACCTGATCTTCGGCGGCGGCAAGCACAAATCCATCACCACCGTCTCCGACTACTGCCGCGAGCACACCGTCATCGTCAACGGCTGTTCGAAAACCTACGCCATGACCGGCTGGCGCATGGGCTGGATCGGCGCGCCGAAGGCGATGGCGAAGGCGATCGACGATCTCCAGAGCCAGACCACGAGCAATCCGACCTCCATCACCCAGGCCGCCGCCACAGCCGCGCTGGACGGTCCCCAGGATTGCGTCCGCGAGATGGTCGCCGAATTCGAAAAGCGCCGCGTCATCATTCACGGCCTGCTCAACGACATCGACGGCCTTTCCTGCTCCATGCCTTCGGGCGCGTTTTACGTCCTTCCGAACGTCTCCGACCTGTTGGGCAGGACCATTGCCGGCGTCAAGGTGGCGACGCCCAACGACCTTTGCGGCCTGCTGCTCGACAAGGCGCGCATCGCCTGCGTCCCCGGCGGGCCGTTCGGCGCCCCGGAGCATATCCGCATGTCGTACGCCACCAGCGCCGCGAACATCGAGGAGGGGTGCCGGAGATTCAAGAACCTGATTGAAAAAGGCGATGGCGCCTGAGCCGCGAGGCTCCGTTTTCGCCGGTAGGAGGATATGCGATGTCAGCTGACGAAGCGGTACCCATGACCGAAGAGGGGATGGCCAAGGTCAAGGCCGAGATGTCGGAGCTCGAAAAGAAGCGCCCCGCGATCAAGCTCGCCATCGAAGAGGCGCGCGAAAAGGGCGACCTGCGCGAAAACGCCGACTACCACGCGGCGCGCGAGGAATTGGCGATGCTCAACGCCAAGATCGCGCAGCTCAACGGGCTCCTCGCCAACGCGGTCCTCATCGACCCCTCGAAGGCGCCCAAGGGGAAGGTCGTGCTTGGCTGCACCGTCACCTTCAAACGCAAGTCCGACGGCAAGTCGCTTGTCCGCACCATCGTCGGCGCGGGCCAGGCCGACCCCGCCGCCGGCAAGATCCTCGTCACCTCGCCCCTCGCCAAGTCGATGGTCGGCCACGCCGTCGGCGACGTCGTCACGGCGGAACTGCCGGGCGGCGCGCAGGAGCTCGAAATCGAAAAGATCGAATTCATCTGAATTCGACGCACGACCGGAAGGAGAACGCGCAAAACGTCCCCGGATCGACGGTCCGGGGACCTTCGTTTTATGCCGATTCCGGCGTGCGGCGCACAGCTTGGCGCATTTTGACCGGTTGCATCGAAGGACCTGGCGCTCCGGGATGCGATGGGACAAGACGAAATGCGCAACGGCTTGTCCATCCAACCTCGTAAAATGCCCTAAAAAGCATGGCCGGGGCATCGACGCGCTCCGGCCATGAAGCATGAATCGCGCTTCCCGTTCAGCCGTACTTTTCAACCTTGCGCAGCCAGCCGGCGGGCGCCGGACGGCGGCCGATCTGCATATTGGCGTAGTATTCGTACAAGGCGCGAGAATGCGGGCCGACCCGACCGTCGCCGATCGCGATCTCGGTTCCGTCCTCCAGCAGATACGCCCCGACCGGGCTGATCACGGCGGCGGTGCCGAACCCGCCGGCCTCGACGATCTTCCCCGCCTTCACGTCGGCGATGAACTTGTCCAGAAAAATCGTCTCCTGCCTCGCCTTGATCTCGAGCGGGAGGCCGCCCATCTCCGCCAACTCGAGAACCGACCGGGAGGTGACGGACTTGAGGATCGAGTCGTTGAACGCCGGAATGACGAACGTCCCGTCGGACTCGACATGGTAATGGTTCATGGTGCCCACTTCCTCGATCGTCCTGTTGGCGGCGTCCAGGTACAGCACCTGCCCGCACCCCAGCTTCTTGGCGTACTCCTGGGCCTGCAGCGAGGCGGCGTAATTGCCGCCGCACTTGGCGGTGCCGGTTCCACCCGACACGGCGCGATGATAGCGGGTGGTGATGAGAAGCCGCACCGCGTTCGAAAAGCCGCCGGGATAGTATGGGCCGGCGGGGGACAGCATGATGCAGTATATGTACCCGGCAGACGGCTTGACGCCGAGGGAGTCCTGGGTGGCGAACATGAACGGCCGGACGTAGAGGGAGGATTCCGGCATGTTCGGGCACCAGTCGCGTTCGATGTCGAGCAGGCGCAAGGTCGCCTCCATCTGGTCGGCGGCGGGAACTTCCGGCATGCACAGGTTGCGCGCCGAGTGGTTCAGGCGCTCGCAGTTCTTCTCGTAGCGGAAGAGGTATATCCCCCCGTCGTCGTGCTTGAACGCCTTCGCGCCCTCGAAGATGGTCTGGCCGTAATGCAGGCACGTGGCGCCGGGCATGAGGGCTATCTCGCCGTAGGGGACGATGCGCGCATCGGTCCACGCGCCGTCGCGGTAATTCATGAGGAACATGTGGTTGGTGCGCAGTTGTCCGAACGGCAGCGGTTCGTCCGTCTCGGGAAGCGCGCGCCATTGCGGCTTGTCGAGCAATTCGAGGCGAATGTTCATTTTCTTCGCTCCTATTGGGTAAGGGTTTGTCCAAAAATAAACGTTACGGCGGCTCTCAGAAATCGCCTCCATACTCCCTGTCCGGGCAAACCCGGGCATAAATTCCAATTTTGGGTTGATCCTAAAATGCGCTACTCCCGGTTGTCCAGCCACTCGATGCCGGCCCGGAACGCCTTTTCATTCACGGCGATCAGCTTCGTCTTGCCGGCGAAATTTTCCTCCATCGCGGCGAGGAACTCCTTTTCGCCGACGCCGGTGGCGTCGAGGCCGCGCAGGACGCCGAGCATCACCGTGTTGGCGGCGCGGTCGGAGCCGGCCTCGACGGCGAGCCTCGTCGCCGGCACCGCGTACGCCTTCACACCGTCCGGAATCTCGACGCCTTCGATTCGTTCGTCGTACAGGAGGATGCCGCCCGGCTTGACCGCGTCCTTGAACTTCTCGAGGGACGGGCGGTTCAGGGCGACGAGGATGTCCGCGTCATGCACGACCGGGCTCGCGACGTCGACGCCGGAAATCATCACTGAGCAATTCGCGGTGCCGCCGCGCTGCTCGGGACCGTACGACGGATACCAGGAGGTGTGCTTCCCCGCCTTGCACGCCGCCATGGCGAGAACGACGCCCATGGACAAAACCCCCTGCCCGCCGAAGCCGGCGATCTTGACGCCCATGGTCCTGTCGGCCGGGTTGTCCGGCGCGTCCGGGGCGGAGTTGCCGGCGAGGTCGTAGGCTTCGTCAAGCCTTGTCTTGTCCCAAACCGGTTCCGCCCGGGCGAACGGTTCCGTCTCCGCCGAGCGGTCGCGGAAGTTGCCGAGCGGGAACTCCTTTTCCATCAGGTTGTTGACGAAGTCGGTGGACGCCTTGATGTCCTGGCGCAGATTGGTCGGGCAGTTCGAGAGGATTTCCACGAAGGCGTAGCCCTTGCCGTCGCGCTGGATTTCGAGCGCCTTGCGGATGGCGGTGCGCGCCTTTCTGACATGCTGGATGTCGGACACCGAGACGCGCTCGATAAACACCGGAGCCTCGAGCTGGTTGACCAGTTCGCACATATGGATGGGATAGCCGGCCTCGCGGGTGTCGCGGCCGCGCGGCGACGTCGCCGTCACCTCGCCCGCCATGGTGGTCGGGGCCATCTGGCCGCCGGTCATGCCGTACACCGTGTTGTTGACGAAGAAAACGGCCAGCTTTTCGCCCCGGTTGGCGGCCTGGATCGTTTCGTTCATGCCGATGGAGGCGAGGTCGCCGTCGCCCTGGTAGGAGACGACGACGGCGTTGTCCCGCGCCCGCGACAGGCCGGTGCCGACCGCCGGCGCGCGGCCGTGGGCGCACTGGAGGTTGCCGCAGTTGAAATAATAGTAGGCGAACACCGCGCAGCCGACCGGGCTGATCATGATGGTGCGCTCGCGGATCGCGAGGCCGTCCATCGCCTCGCCGATGAGCTTGTGGATGACGCCGTGCCCGCAGCCGGGGCAGTAATGCGTGGCGGTGGGGGCGGCGCCGCCCTTGCGCGTGAACACCGCGTTGATGGATTCCGGACGTTTCAATGCCGTCGCTGACATGTCTTTCACCTTTTTTCCGAACCGGCTGGGCCGGATTCGTTCCGTTATTTGCCCGCGTGCTTCGCGGCCTCCCTGATCTTGCCGAGGATTTCCTCCCCGGTGATGACGTTGCCGCCCATGCGGTTCGAAAGCAGCACCGGCCGGCGGCATTCGACCGCCAGCTTGACGTCGTCGATCATTTGGCCGTTACTCATCTCGACGGCGAGAAAGGCGGGTTTGTCCGCCTTGTCCGCGAGGGCGCGAAGCGGCTCCGCCGGGAAGGGGTACAGCGTCTTCAGTCTGACGAGGCCGGCCTTGATTCCCTCGTTCCTGGCCGCGTCGGCGGCCGACTTGGCGATGCGGCTGGCGATGCCGTAGGCGACGAGGATGACGTCGGCGTCGTCGACGCGGTGCTCCTCCCGGTCGGCCTCGGACGCCATGGAGGCGTATTTTTCCTGGAGCTTGATGTTGTGCTTTTCGAGCCGGTCGAAATCGAGTTCGATCGAACTGATGAAGTTGCCGCTCGTCTCCGGCGTGCCGGCGACGGCCCAGGACGTGTCGAGTCCCGGCTCGACCGCGACTTCGGGGAACTTGAGCGGCTCGATCATCTGGCCGAGGACGCCGTCGGCGAGAATCACGACCGGGCCGCGGTACTTGTCGGCGAGGTCGAAGGCTTTGTAGGTGAAGTCGCACATTTCCTGGACCGACGCCGGCGCCAGGACGATCATGCGGTAATTGCCGTGGCCGCCGCCCTTGACGATCTGGTTGTAGTCGCCCTGCTCCGGGCCGATGTTTCCGAGACCGGGGCCGGCGCGCATGATGTCGACGATGACGGAGGGGAGTTCGGCGCCGGCGAGATAGCTGACGCCCTCCTGCTTGAGGCTGATTCCGGGACCGGAGGACGCGGTCATCGCCCTGCGCCCGGCGGCGGCCGCGCCGTAGAGCATGTTCACCGCCGCCTCCTCCGACTCGGCCTGGACGAAGCGCCTGCCCAGAAGCGGGAACTTTTCCGACGCCTCCTGGAGGATCTCCGACGCGGGCGTGATCGGATAGCCGAAATAGCAGTCGCAACCGGCGTACAGAGCGCCGACGACGACCGCATGGTTGCCTTTCAAGAGTTGCGTCGCCATGGGTGTTCTTTTCCATTCTATGTTTGGATTTCGCACGACGCCCGAGCGTTGCGGCGTCATCTTCGATTTCTCGGACAATAGGGCGTTTTGCGGAGTTGAATGGACATCCCATTGCGCATTTCGGCTTGCGCCGTCGCATCCCCAAACGCCGGGGTCTTCGCAACAGTCGGTTATGCCGTGCGCGGCCCGGAATTGTGAAAATGGGGGGTCGGAGGTTGCCCCATCCCACATCCGTTTCACGGACACCCTGCTTGCCGCGCGCAGTCCGGGGAATCACGACTCCGGATCGTGAACGGCATAAAATGCGCTAGTCCTTTGTTTTCACGATACCTCTATCGCCAGCGGTTCGGGGCACGAGTAAAAACAGTTGCCGCAGCCGACGCAGCCCTCGCCCTTGTACGCCACGTTCCGATATCCCCTCGCGTTGAGCTTGTCGCCGATCTCGAGGCATTTCACCGGACACGACAGCACGCACCTGCCGCAAGCCTTGCATTCGAGCGCGCTGATCTTGACCACCCGCTTCGCCTTTTTCGCTTCGATTGTCGCCATGTGCTTTTCCCATGCGCTTGTTGAGCGCCTTCCCGCTCAACGGAGTCATTCCTGTTCCCGAGCGACCTTGAGGTTGTCTTCCTGACGGATTTCCACCCGGCGGATCTTGCCGCTGATGGTTTTCGGGAGCACATCCACAAACTCGACCACCCTGGGATACTTGTACGGTTCGGTCACGGATTTGACGTGATCCTGCAGTTCTTTCATAAGCTTCTTGTGGTGCGCCTCGACGGCGGCGGCCGATCCCTCCGGCGGGCGGTAATCCTTGGCGAGGACGACCGTGGCCTTCACGACCTGGCCGCGGATCGGGTCGGGGACGCCGGTGATGGCGCATTCGAGGACGGACGGGTGCTGCATCACCGCGCTTTCGACCTCGAAGGAGCCGATCAGGTAACCGCTCGACTTGATCATGTCGTCGGCGCGGCTCACGAACCACAGGTAGCCGTCCTCGTCCATCCAGGCGAGGTCGCCTGTGTGATACCAACCGTCGTGCCACGCCCTTTCCGTGAGCGCCGGATCGTCGCGGTAGCCGCGGAACAGCCCGGGAGGCGGGTTGAGGGGATCGGCCTTGATGACGATCTCGCCCGTCTCGCCGCGTTCGCAGAGGCGATCCTCGCCGTCCGTGCTCATGAGCCCGACTTCGTAGATCGGCATCGGCCTGCCCATCGACCCCGGCTTCGGATCCATCCAGCGCGTGGTGGCGACGGAGACGACGCTCTCGGTCTGGCCGTAGGCCTCGAAGAGTCGGTGGCCGGTCTTTTCGAGCCAGCGGCGGTAGACTTCGGGGTTCAGCGGCTCGCCGGCGATGACCGTGTGACGCAGATTCGAAAAATCGATCCCTGTCAGGTCCTCCCTGATCATCATGCGGTAGATGGTCGGCGGCGCGCAGAAGGTGGTCACCCTGTAATGCGCGATTTTCCGGCACATCTCGGCGGCGTTGAAGGTGTCGTAATCGTAGGCGAACACGGCGGCGCCGCACAGCCACTGGCCGTAGATCTTGCCCCACGCGCATTTCGCCCACCCGGTGTCGGCGACGGTGTAGTGCAGGCCGCCGTCAAAGCATTCCTGCCAGAACGCGGCGGTGGCGATGTGCGCCAGGGGATAGGCGTGGTCGAACTGGATCATCTTCGCGAAGCCGGTGGTGCCGGAGGTGAAATAGAGAAGGATGAATTCGCGCAGCGTGGTCGCCTCCGGGCTTCCCTTGGCGGGACGTTCGAAGCGGTCGGGCATTTCCGCCGCGAGGGCGTTGAAGTCGTCCCAGCCGTCGATGGCGCCGTCAACCGAGGCGGTGAAGACGTCCTGGCCGGTCTCCTCGATCGCCGCCCTGATGTTTTGCATAAGCGTCGCCTCGTGCGCGGCGAGGATCATCTTGAAGCGCAACCGCTCGAGACGGTAGACGACGTTCTTCGTCTGCATCATGTGGGTGGCGGGAACGGCGATGGCGCCGAGCTTGTGCAGGGCGACCAGGCAGGTCCAGAAATGCCACCGCCCCTTGAGGCAGAGCATGACCGCGTCGCCCTTCCTCACGCCCCTGCTCTTGAAGAAGTTGGCGGTCTGGTCGGCGCGGCGGCGCAGCTCGCGGAAGTTGAGGATCAACTCGTCGCCGCCGTCGTCGCACCAGACGAGCGCGATGCGTTCCGGTTCGTGTTCGGCGTACCAGTCCACGACGTCGTGGGCGAAGTTGAAGTCCTCGGGGATGTTCAGCCTGAAGTTTTCCAGAAAATCCTCGGCGGAGGCGAAATCCACGCGCGGACAGTAGCGTTCGAGAAGAGACATGGTTGCATCCTTGCACAAGGCGAAAATCGTTCGGCGCGAAGCGGAAGCGCCGGCGGCGTTCCCTTTCCGGCGCTGTGCGCAAAAAAACCGACCGCTTCGACAAGCGGCCGGAAGCGTCCGCTTGTCGAAATCGGCATCAGACGGTAATAATCGCCAGGAACTTGACGGGGCCGGACACGGCCTTCATGCCGTGGGGCTTCGACGCGTCGAAGATGACCGAATCGCCGGGGCCGAGTTCGAACTCGTTTTCCCGGATCTTGAGAAGCATGCGGCCCTGGAGCATGTAGTTGAACTCCTGTCCGGGGTGCGCGTTCTGCGGAATCGGGGCGTCCGGAGCCGCCTCCGGCAGGGAGACGACGAACGGCTCGAACTTCGCGCCCTTGAACGGGGCGGCGAGGTTCTCGTACCTGTACCCCTTGCGGCGTTCGACGCCTGGGCCGGTGCCGGCGCGGGTGACGGCGAAAAGGCTCATCTTCGGGGTGTCGCCGGTGAGCAGGAGCCCGAGGTCCACATTGAGGCGGGTCGCGACCTCCGACAGTTCCGATGCCGGAATATCCTCGGCGGCGGATTCGTAGCGGGCGTACTGTTCGGGGCTGATCCGAACGTGCCCGGCCATTTCCGCCGCCGATATCCCCATGTCCTCCCTGAGCCCCTTGATGCGTTGGGCGATGTCCCTGGCGTTTTCCCGCATTGCGCGTCCTCCCGGAGAAGGAACGGCGAGCCGTCCTTCCCTATGACAAAAACAGCCATGCGGGCGGCGGAACCGCCGACCGTGGGCAGTTTGAATCCGGCTGTTCTGAAAGCCGCGAAAAATCGTCGCGCGGTCGGGAAACCGGCGCGGCGGGGCAACGGTATTACTATGCTCCCGAAGCCGGGGATTGTCAAGAATATTCATCGGAACGCGGGAAGACGCATGAAAATGTCGATACGATTCGTCTTGCGGCACGCACAGCACACGGCCGTTTTCCGCCATCATCGCCATAACCGATTGACAATACATGGATAATCATAAATTGCGGTGTGTTCGATTATCGCCGAACGTCCACTTTTACACTCTTCGCCATTACCCATCATATGACAAGACGCCACCGTTTCCGCCGGTTGATCCCCCTTCCCCGTTTCTCCCGCGAACGACGCGGCTTGCACTCCCCGATACTCGCGGTATACTTGGCAAAACGCGCCGCGGGGCGCCCGCCGCTGCGCGACGCATTCCCGGGAGAAACGCCAGGATGAAATCCGAGCAGGTCAGAATGTTGTTTCAGGAACGCCTCAACGCCGGCGACAAACTCACCGGCGCCGCCGTCGGCTCCGGCATGGCCAGCCACCATCTGCTCGCCGGGGGCGCGGATTTTCTCCTCATCGCGACGGGCGGGCGCTTCCGCACCGCCGGCGTATCCTCCCTGGGGTCTTTTCTTCCCATGGGGAACGCCAACGACATGATTTTCGAACCGGCGCGGCGGGAGATCCTCACCCGCGCCGGCGACAAGCCGGTCATCATCGGCTTTTGCCCGACCGACCCCACCCACGATTGGCGCGCGCTATTGGAAAAGGCGCGCGACGCCGGCTTCCACGGCGTCAACAACTACCCCTCGATCGGCTTTTACGACGGACCGATCCGCCAGGCGCTCGAAAAAGCCGGCTTTTCCTATGAAAAGGAGGTCGAATTCCTCGCTGAGGCGGCCAGGCTCGGCCTGTTCACCTTCGCCTTCGTCTACTCCGAGGAGGAGGCCGGGATGATGGCCCAGGCCGGCGTCGACGCGGTGTGCGCCAACCTCAATCTGCCGGTCGGCTCGGACACGACCGCCTTCGGCTGCACCACCCCCGAGGACGCCGCCTTCTCCTTCAATCGAATGTTCCGCGCCGCCGAAAAGGGGCGGCCGGGGCTGTTTCGCATGTTCTACGTCGCCGGTCCCATTTCGACGCCGGAGAATCTCGACAAGGTCATGCAGGAAACAGGCGCCGACGGCTATATGGGGGGCTCCGTGTTCGAGCGCCTGCCCTCCGCCGCGGCCATGGAGGAGATCGCCGGGCAGTACAAGAAGCTCATCCACCTCAGCCACGAAAACAAGGAACTCCGCCGCGAACTCCAACGCAAGAAGGGCTTCGACGAAATCGTCGGCCAGAGCAGCGTCATGCAGGACCTGTACGAAGTGGTGAGCAAGGTCGCGGACAAGGACGTGAACGTGCTCATCACCGGCGAAAGCGGCACCGGCAAGGAGCTCGTCGTCAAGGCGATCCACTACAACAGCGCCCGGCGCAACCAGCCTTTCATCAAGGTCAATTGCGCCGCCATCCCGGAGGCATTGCTCGAAAGCGAATTGTTCGGGCACACGAAAGGCGCGTTCACGGGCGCGATGGAGGACAGGATCGGCCTGTTCCAGCTCGCCGACAAAGGGACGATTTTTCTCGACGAGATCGGCGAGCTGTCCATGGGAACGCAGGCGAAGCTGCTGCGCGTCATCCAGCAGCGCGAACTGACGCGCGTCGGGTCCGACCGGGTAGTGAAGCTCGACTTCAGGCTCATCGCGGCGACCAACGTCGACCTTCAGGAAAGCGTTCTCAGGGGAAAATTCCGCGAAGACCTGTATTACCGCCTGAACGTCGTTTCGATCAGGACGCCGGCCCTGCGCGACCATATGTCCGACATCCCGCTGCTTATCACGTTTTTTCTCCGCCGGATCGCGGCCAAGTTCGAACAGCCGCCCTGTCGCGTCGCGGCCGAGGCGCTCGACGCGCTGCAACGGTATTCCTGGCCGGGCAACGTCCGCGAACTCGAACACGCGCTCGAAAGCGCCTCCGTCCTCTGCTCCGACTTCCTCATCCGGCTCAAGCATCTGCCGCTGGCGATCCAGGACGCGGCCGGCGCGCGCGCGCCCGGCCCTTCCCCGCGCGAAAGCGGCCGCTTTCTCCCGTCGAGCGAAGCGAAAACCGCCATGCCCGATCTCGACGAGCGCGAAAAAATTCTTTCCGCCCTGGCGAGTTGCGGCTGGCGGCGCGAACAGGCCGCGAAGATCCTCGGGGTGTCGCGCAAGACGCTGTATAATAAAATGCGGAAGTACAACATCACGACCGGATGACGGAAGCGCGGGTCGGGGCGCTTCCGCGGGAAATTCTTGACATCGATATCGGTCCGGGCTATCCTGTGGGCATGTGGCCGGTCCCGGGGTATTGGGGCCGGATTCTGTTTTATCGTCTCCGGAATTGAAGGATTCCCACTATGGCACGCTCCAGAGCCAAGCCCAGCGCCATCCATCGCGGCAAGCACAAGGTCCGCAAGCTCCGCAAGGGCAGTTTGCCGGCCGAAAAGACCACCGCCCGCAAATAACCGGGTCGGCGTCGCCGGATCATGCCCAACCTCCTCCTGTTCGTGGAGGAGGTTGTTTCGTAAAGGCGGGCCCCGAATGCCGTAGCCGACGACCGACACCGCATGGAGCAACGCATGGACAACCAGGAATACAGCGTCACCGGAGTCAAGTTGCCGATACGTCCGCGCGCCATCGCCTTCGACCTCGACGGCACGCTGCTCGATTACGACGGCCGCCTGACGGACGAGGTGGCGGACGCGGTCAAATTGATGTCCCGTTCCGGGCTGAAGGTGTTTCTCATCACCGGCAGGCTGCAGCCGAGTTGCGAGGTTTTCTGGCGCAAATTCGGTCTCGACACCCCTATGGCGACCTGCAACGGCGCCCATGTCGGTTTCCCCGGCCGGCCGCCGATCTTCCATGCGCAGCTCTCCGACGACGTCAGGCGCGCCGTGGCGAGTCTCGAAAAGGAACACGGCCTCTACGTCAACTACTACGTCGACAATACGGTCTATTCCGTCTCCGACACCCCTGACCGCGGTTGGTATTCGACCCAGTTCTCGCCCGTCGTCCTCGCAAACAGCCTCGACGACATTCTCGCCATGGACCTGCCGACGAAGATCCTCTGCATCGTCAAGACCGAGGACAACGAACGCATCACCAGGCTTTTCGCCGACGCGCTCGGCGACAAGGTCAACCTCACCGAAAGCAACAGCCGCTTCATCGAGATCCTCCCCCCCGACGCCGACAAGGCCGAAGGCCTTTTCCAGCTCGCGCGTTGGGCCGACATCCCCATGGAGGACTGCGTCGCGGTGGGCGACGGCCTCAACGACCTCCCCATGCTCCGGGTCGCCGGTTTCGCCATCACCTTCGAGTCCGGAGACAGGCGCCTGGTGGAACACGTCGACATGGTGCTTCCGCCCCTTTGGGAGGGCGGCATCGATCTTCTCGCCAAGGTGGTGCTCGGCATGACCGATTCCGGACGCTTCCTCACGCCGCGTTCGCAACGTTTTTTCCGAAAGTAGTGAGCGGATGGCAAAAAAGCGAAAGAAATTCCCGGCCGCGGACGGCGGCGCCAAAGGTCCGGCGCTCCGCGAAGCGGCGGCCCCGACGCGGGACGAACCCGGCAAGGCGCCGGAGAAGGACGACAAGAGGCCCGATTCCCCCCTCAAGGCGGGCATGGATTTCATCCTCGTCCTCGCGGGCGCGATCGCGATCGCGCTCGTCATCAAGGCATACGTCTTCGACGTCTACCTCATCCCCTCCGGCAGCATGGAAACGGCGCTCCACGGCAGGCCGGACGGCGGCGACCGCATCTTCTGCTCGAAATTGTCCTACCGCTTCCGACCGATCAAACGCTGGGAAGTGGCGGTGTTCGAGTTCCCCTACGAGGCGGCCAAGCGCAGCGACGCCGATTACGAGGTCGAACAATACCGGGGGCAGAACTTCGTCAAGCGCATGGTCGGCCTGCCCGGTGAAACGCTCGCCATCGCCAAGGGGGACGTCTGGGCAAAACGGGACGGCGAGCGGGAATACGCCAGGCTCGTCAAACCCGATACCGTGCAGTCGGGGATGTGGCTCAACGTCTACGAGGAGTGTTTCTCCGACTTGCGGGAAAACGAACTGCCGGAATTCTGGCGCGTCAACGGGGAAGTGGAGCTCCCCCGGGGCGGCCCGCTGACGCTTCTCCCCGGCGACGGGGAGACCACCCTCGATTACCGGCCTCGCGTCCCGGCCGGACGGCGCAAGGAAAACCTTCCCGAGCTTCCCGGGATTCCCGACCGCTACACCCTCCGCCAGCCGGTCCAGTTCCGCTGTCCGGCGACGAAGGGAAACGGCGAACCCTGCGGCGCGATCTTCGTCAAGACGATCAAGACCCACAATGCGGCCGCCCGCTGCCCCGAATGCGGAACGCTGGCGCCGGAAACGGCGGCGGTATTCTACCATCGCCGGTCGGGGTTGCCGCTCGAAGGCCGTTACGCCGTCAACCCGATGTACGCCCGCCAGGGTGAGGACTCCTACCGGCAATACGACTACCGCATTGTCCCGGACCTGCGTACCGTCCTGGACGCCGCCCTGTCGCGAAACGACTCGTGGCTCGGCGTGCGCCTTTCCGAGGACAACAGAAACGTCGAGGCGCGCTTCAACGCGGACGGCAGGATAGAACTTCGCGTCAACGGCGCGCCGTCCCTTCCGGAGCACCGGGCGCTCGCCGACCTCGCGCCGGGCCGGCGCGAACGGCTTGAATTCTATGTGGCGGACGGCAGGGCGCGGGTGTTTGTCGGCGAATCGCGGAAGCTGTTCCTCGACGTCCAGATATGGGACGACAGAAGGCCGTCGCCGCGCTCCCTGCCGCGTTCGTCCGGGGTGCGGCTGTCGGCCGGCGGAAGCGGCGCGTCGTTGTATAACGTCAAGATCGACCGCGACGTCTTCTATTACAGCGGTTGGGAACGGTACGAGGACGACAAGTTCGACCAGATCGGTTCGCAGGGCGAGATCTACATCAACAACGAAAGTTTTTTCCCCATGGGCGACCATTGCGTCAGTTCGTACGACGCGCGGAGCTGGGGCCCGGTGCCGCTCAATCATCTGCGCGGTCCCGCCCTCTTCGTGTGGTGGCCGCCGGATCGCCTCGGCGTCATCCCCCGCCCCGAGTAATAACCCTGGCGCGGTCCGAAATTGTGAAAACGGCGTATGGGGGTCGCCCCACTCCGCATTCGTTTCCCTTGGCCATTTCATGACCGCGCGCAATCGGGGGAATCACTGCCTCGAGGCGCGAACAGCATGCAATCACTCATGCGTCAAATTGGCGGGAGACGTGTCGCTCCGGCTTTCTCGCGATGAATTCGAGGTGCGCGGCGTTGGCGAAAAGCGCTTCCTCGGCGTGCAGCGATTCCTCGAGGCGGGTCAATTCGGCGCGTTTCCCGGGATCGTCCAACAGCCCCCGGAAGCGGCGCAGGGGAAGAACCGTCTTCCCGACAAGGGAGACGAGTTCAAGTCCGCGCTCCCGGCACATGGCGCGGATCTGTCCCGGCGTGAACATGGTGATGCGGTAGCGTTCTTCCGGGTCGTCGGTGATCCAGTTGGTTTTTCCCGTGCGCAGAAATTCCGCCAGCCCCTTGACGTCCCCGTCCTTGAAATAGTGGTAAATTCCCTGCAGGCGGTTGTCCACCGACATCGCCATCACGCCCCCGGGCGCGAGGAGCCGCGCCATTTCCCTGAACGCCTTCCCGGGCTTTTCGGCGCAGTTCAGCGGATCCCCCTGCCAGACGATGAACCCGTACGCCCCGGACGGCAGCGCCGACAGGTCGTCCAGCGCCGCATGCCAGAGAAGCGGGCGGGAGTCGTCGGGGAGGTCCGGGCGCGGCGCGCCGGGCATGGCGAAAATGTCCGAGCGGGGCCGGCCGAGCGCGGCGAGTTTGCCGCCGACCTGGTCGAGCATTTTCCGGGAGATATCGAGAAAGTCGGTGCGGTAGCCCGCCTTCGCGAAGCGCATCCCCCAACGGCCGGTGCCGCAGCCGACATCGAGGCAGCGCGTCCCCATATCCTTCGGGAAGTGGCGGAGAAGGTGCCGCCAGGTAATTTGAAAAACGACTTCCCAGTACGGATCGCCGTCGTAGATGGTGTCGTAGAGTCCGGCGACTCGGTCATGGTAGCGCTCAACCTGGCTCCGTTGTCGTTTGGCCACGCATGCCCCTGTCGCGTTCCCGCGAACGACTGATCTACGACTGATCTTTCCACGCCGGGCGCGGCCGGCGCCGGCGCGCCGGAGACCGCGAGGCTCGATCGGCATTTTCGAAAACGCGTTATATAACCGCCCCGGCCCCGGCCGTACGTACGAATTCCAGGATGAGTTTTTCAAGTTTCGGCGCGGCGGAATTGGCTGTTGCGATTATTTCGTCGATGTCGCAGGGCTTGAGCGCGTCTGGAAGGCACGCGTCCGTGAGCACCGCAATGCCCAGGGTCTTGAATCCGGCATGGACCGCGACGATCACCTCGGGAACCGTGCTCATGCCGACGCCGTCGGCGCCCATAATCCGGAGCATCCTGTATTCCGCCCTCGTCTCGAGGCAGGGTCCGGTCATGGCGGCGTACACGCCGCGCCGCACCTTGATGCGGTTCTCGACCGCGATCCCCTCGGCGAGGTCGGTGAGCGTTTTCGAATACGGCTCGGCCATGTCCGGGAAGCGGGGGCCGAGGCTGTCGTCGTTGGGACCGACGAGGGGGTTGACGCCCATGAGGTTGATGTGGTCTTCGATGAGCATGATGTCCCCCTTGTCGTGCAGGGGGTTGAGGCTGCCGCAGGCGTTGGTGACGATCAGCGTTCCGGCGCCGAGCGCCCTGGCGACGCGGACGGGAAAAGTGACCTGTTCCAGGCTGAAACCCTCGTAGTGGTGGAACCTGCCCTCGAGCATGAGCGCCGGCACGCCGGCGAAACGGCCGAGCATCACCTGCCCCTTGTGGCTTTTCACCGTCGACCGCACGAAGCCGGGAATCTCGTCGTAGGGGATTTCCACCTTGTCCTCCACCGCCGAGGCGAGATTGCCCAGGCCGGTGCCGAGAACGATCGCCAGGCGCGGTTCGATGTCGGTCCTGGCCTTGATGTAGTCGACGGCGCCGTCGATCCGTTGGCGGAGCGTTTCACTCATGGCGTGTCTCCAGTGAAAAGAGGCCGAAGGCGTCGACGCCTCAACACAGCGCGCCCGGTCCGGCCGCGCGGCCGTTCTGGACGGCGTTCCAGCCGAGGGGAGCGAGCTTTCTTCCCGCCGGCGTCTTGAGAATATAGCCTTCGCGGAGAAGGAAGGGCTCGTGGACGTTTTCAAGCGTGTCCTCGGTCTCGCCGACGGTGACCGCCATCGTCTTGAGGCCGACCGGGCCGCCGTCGTGTTGGGCGAGGGTATGGAGGATGCGCCGGTCCATCTCGGCGAGGCCGTTTTCATCGACGCCGAGCATGCGCAGCGTCTCGACGGCGACGTCGATATCGATCACCCCCGCCGCCTTCACCTCGGCGACGTCGCGGGCGCGGGCGAGGAAGCGGTTGGCGATTCTGGGCGTTCCCCGCGAGCGTCGCGCCAGTTCGAGCGACCCCCCGTCCGCGAGTTCCACGCCGAGAATCGCGGCGGAGCGGCGGATGATTGTCTGGAGTTCGTTCGGGGCGTAATAGTCCAGGCGCTCGCTGATGCCGAACCTGGCGCGGAAGGGCGCCGTAAGAAGGCCTTCGCGGGTCGTCGCGCCGACGAGGGTGAAGCGTGGAATCGTGAGATGGATGCTTTTCGCGTAGAGGCCGGAATCCATGACGATGTCGATCGCCCAGTCCTCCATCGCTGAATACAGATATTCCTCCACCACGTTCGAGAGCCGGTGCACCTCGTCGACGAAAAGGATGTGCCCCTCGCCGAGGCTGGTCAGCAGCCCGGCGAGATCGGCCGGGCGCTCCAGCGCCGGACCGGAGGTCGTATGCGACTCCACCCCCAGCTCGGCGGCGACGATGCCGGCGAGGGTGGTTTTCCCGAGACCCGGGGGGCCGGAAAAGAGGATGTGGTCGAGCGGCTCGCCGCGCCGCTTCGCCGCCTCGATGTAGATGCGAAGATTCTCGCGTATCCGGTCCTGTCCGGGGAAGTCCTCGAAACGTTTCGGCCGCAGCCGGTTTTCGAAGGCGCGTTCGGCGGTTTGCGGGTTGAATGCGTCCGAAGTCATGACTGGCGGCCACCCCTGGCAAACAAACTGGCAGCCTCGCGCGGGAAGCTGCCGGGCAAACGGTCAATTATGCGCAATGCGCGACTATGACGCGTCCCTCGAGCGTTTTAGAACTGCACGTCCTTGAGGTCGGCGTCGGAGACCGGGGCGTCGATGCGGTACTCGGTCGCATAGTAATATTCCGCGTCCGAATATCTCCCCTGCTCCATTTCCGCCACCGCGCCGGAATAGGTCGGGGGCGGACGGTCGAAGCCCATGAAGCTTTTCGGCGAGATCGAGAAGTAGACGCCGTGGTCGTTCTTGTAGCGGTTGCGGACGTAGCTCAGGGACATTTCGAACGTGTCGACGTCGCGATAAAGCGTGACGCGGTATTTGTTCAGGCCGTGCCGGACGCCGGTGCGTTCCCGACGCCAATCCCCGGAGGAATCGCGCCATTCGTAGGTCGCGGCCGCTTCCAGAGAGTAGTGGCTCGAATCGTTCCACAGTTTGGTGCGCACGGCGAGAACCGTCTGGTCGGACGGATCGAGGCGTTCGAGCACGGGATGAACGCCAAGCCCGGGCTGGCCGGGGTTGTCCGGCTCCCACTCGACTTTGGGCGTATAGGGCATGAATCCGCCCGTGTACCAGTAATCCTCGCTGTAATGGTAATGCGCGGCGGTGAAGCGCATCAGGTTCGAGAACTGCCAGCCGGCGCGGAAAAGGCCGCGCTTGAGACGCCCTTCGGCCGGATCGTACATCAACCCCATTTCGAGGGACAGTCTGTCCATCGGCCGCCAGGTCATGTCGAACTCGATGTCGCTCACGCTTTCGCCGGCGTTGAACCTGAGCCGGTCGTCGCGGCGCGGATAATAATTGAAGGCGAGGCTGAAGTCGAGCACGTCCCGGTGCGGGACGTCGGCGCCGGGGGCGTCGCCGTAATTGCGGCGCTGAAGGGTGCCGTGGAAGTCGAAGCCCAGCTTGCGCTGCCGGAAGTAGACGTCGTGTTCGTCGACGATGTACAACTCGCGCCGGGAGTCGTGGCTCGGCTTGGTGTTTTCGAGATAGGCGAGGGTCGGTTCGCTGATGAAGCGCCACTGGTCGCTCGCGCCGAAGATGGTGTAGAAGCGGCTCGCGATGTCGACGCCGAAGGGGACGGCGTGATAGGTGTCGGAGCCGCCTTTTCTGCGCATCTGGTCGCGGGTGAAGACCATGGCGTTATAATAGTCGGACGTGCCCGGCAACATCCCGATTGCGGCCGCGTCGAGCGGCTTGCCGAGGGTGTCCTCGTAATAGGCGGTCCGGAGCCCGACCCACGGCTTGACCGTCACCGCGTCGAACAGCTTCAGAGGCGCTTCCAGGCTGATCTCGTTGAAGGCGCGGAAGAAGGAACCGTAATGATCGCCGTTCCAGAGGCGGCTCGTGGAAAGATTCGTTTCCGGGTCGCGCTCCCAAAGACCGTCGTTGCGCCAGCGGGTGTAGCGGACTTCGTCCTCGTCGAAGACGTAATCGACCAGGCCGACGCGAAGATCGTTTTTCAGGAACAGGGGAAGGTCGCCCAACTGCATGCCGGGAATGGCGGCGCGCAATTCCGGATAGTACTGCGCCCCCTCCATCCACTTGTTCGAAAGCCGCGCCTCCGCGGCCAACTCGAACACCCAGTCCTTGTCGAGCCGGCGCAGCGAGAACATGTTCTTGCGGTCCACTTCGTTCCAGTAATTGGCGGAATCGTATTCCCTCAGGTAGTCGCGGTCGTGGTACAGGTGGACGGCGGCGCGCATGTCCCACAATTCGTTGAAGCGCTGCGTGTGTTCCCAGTCCACCGCCCAGCGGAAGTCCTTGCGGTACAGGCTGGGATTGAAGGGATGATTATTGCCGAGCGCGTCGGGTTCGACCCGGGCAAGACCGTTATCGAAATGATCGAAATAAATCTTGTCGTCGTTGTCTTCGAAGGCGCGCTTCCGGTCCCGGCCTTTTGATATGGCGTACTCGTAGACGCCGTATATCTTCAGCTTGCCGAGGGAGTCCTCCCAGCCGCCGACCTTGTAGGTCGTCTCGATGCCGAGGCCGGCGCCGCGACGGCTGAACCAGTCGACATCGAAAATGATCTTCGTCATCTGGAACAGGGCCCCCGGGTTGTCCCGGAGCCTCCACGCCCATTGGGTGCGGGCGTAGACGCCGAAGTCGGAGTTGTGGCCGGCTTCGGCCCGCATCCACGGCCAGTCGTATTGGAGGTCGCGGATCAGATACGGAAAATAGAGGACAGGCAGACGCCCGATCTTGACGGTGTTGTGGTAGGCTTCGATTTTTTCGTCCCGGCGCAGCAGCGCGGCGGGCGTTTCGAAATGCCAGTGCGGCTTCGCGAAGGCGTCGGGGGTGGTTTTCGCGTTGATCAGTTCGAAGGTGTCCTGGTCGTGGGCGCGAAGTTCGTCGGCGGAGACGTACATCCGGCGGATCGGACTGCCGATCGCGTTGTTGAGCGATTGGCCGTGCGACATGCTGATCGACGGTTCGTCGTCCAGAAAATCGCGCACCGGCGCTTCGCCGGACGATATCTTCGCCCGCAAGCGGATGTTTTTCGCCAACCCCTTCCATTCCTGGTAGTTGAAGGTAAGCTGGTCGCACATGAAGGAATTGCCGTCCTTCTCCTCGAAGACGACGTCCCCTTCCGCGTATACTTCCTGGAGTTCGACGTTAAGCACCATGTTCCGGGCGGAAATGGTGAGGTTTGGCAGGATGATGACAGCGTAGTTGCGCAGAATCGCGACCCGGCGGCCGGCGTCGTCCTCCTCCCAGTCGAGCATGCCGCCCTTGAAGTCAAGCCCTTCGCCGAGAAGGCCGCCGACGCCCTCTCCCGCGCCCCCAAGATCCAGGGCATGGCCGGGACAGGATGCGGCGACGGCGATCGCGACCGCCAGAACGGCCGATGCCAAGGCGTTCGCCCACTTCTTCACGGCTCTAGGCATACGGGGGAATCTCCGCGCCGCGATCCTCCGCCACTCGCGGAAGACAAGGCAATCCCATTATCCGAAACGGCACGCTCCATGTCAAGCGGGCCAAATCGCATCCAGGGTCGTTTGATTCCCGATTTTTTATCCGATCTCGCGCCGGATATCGTTGGCCAAAGGACAGGCAACCTCCATATATTGGAAAGCATCTTGCCCGCTCTTTGCCAATCGGCAGAATTACATGACCCTGAACCGCATTTTTCGTCCCCTTCCGCGCGCCCGGGACGCGGATCCGGCGCTCGCGGGAGTCCCGCGGGCGCCGGTCCTTTCCTCTCTCGAATCCGAATTTCCCTGCGCTTTCGCGCATATCCTTTTTCTATCTGCAGTTCATCGCCGCCGCCAGCGATTCGCGGAAGGATTCGATCTCGTTGTCGAAGTCCTCGGTATGGCGGGGCGGGATGATCGTGGGCGTCACCAGGATCATGCTGTTCATTTTCCTGAGGTCGTTGGCGCTATGATTGAACAATTTGCCGAACACGGGAATCTTGGAGATGCCGGGGACGCGCCTCGACTCCTCGCGGGTCTCTTCCTTGAACAGGCCGGCGATGACGCCCGTCTCCGAGGAATGAAGCATCATCTTCGTATGCACCATCTTCACGGGCAGCCTGTCCGGGATACGCAGCGCTGAGGTGCCGGCTGTGATGCTCTGGAACTCGGGATCGTCGCTCTGCTTGGGAATGACTTCGAGAATAATCTCGTCCGTTCCGCGGCAGACATGCGGAATAACCAGAAGCTGGACGCCGACAAGCACTTCCTTTTCCGTGATCGACGTGCTGGTCGATGTCTCGTTCTGGGTCGACGAAATGGTCGCGTAGGTGCGGATATCGCCGATGAACACCGAAGCTTCCTCGTTATCCAGCACAAGAATCTGCGGCGCCTGGACCATATTCACGGTCTTGTCGAATTGGGCCGCCTGCAGCCAGAACTGGAGCCCCGCGAGATCCATCACTCCCTTGGTCACCACATCCCCGGAAGAAAGGTCGGGACCGCTGTTGTTCGGCCCCCACGGCCAGGTGACGTCCCACATCGATCCGCCCATCACACCGCCGCCGATGCCGGCGTACTGACCCTCGTCGTCGTCCGTGCCCCAACGAACGCCAAGCTTCGATTGCGGGTCGCTTTCGACAGTGAGCATGCGCGTTTCGATAAGAATCTGCTGCGGAGGCGTATCGATCTCGTCCACAAGCTTGAGCATTTCCTGGATCTTCACGGGCGTATCCCGGAGGATGAGCGTATTCGTCCTGCTTTCGTAGGTGACGTTGCCGTTCGCCGACTTGACCTGCTCGAGAACCTGAATCAAGGATTTCCCGACGTCGATGCCGGTGCCGCCCTTGCGCCCGACAAAATCGTTGAACTCCGCCTTGACGATCTCGGGCTGGAAATGCGACCCTTCCGGCTGGACGTAGCGCAGCGGGCGGGACCGCGTCTCGAACTGGACATCCGCCTCGGCGGTCGTGGCGATGCGCATGATCTTGCCGCCGCCGTCCAAAAGGACGGTGCAGCCGTGCGCCCGCAGCACGCTGTCCAGCGCTTCGCGCCAGGGGACGTCGGTGAAGGTCAGGAACACGCGGGCGTCGGTATCCACCATCGGCGAAAACACCACGTTGGCGCTGCCGCGGCGGGTGATTTCATTGATGGCGTCGCCGAGCCTGACGCCGTCGAAGATGTCGGTGAACCGGGCGACCTTCTCGAAAAAGACGACGCCGTTGGCCGCGTCGTCGCGGTTGATGATCAACTTGAGCCGGTCGGCGAGGTAGTTCAACGCCGTGTCGACATTCACTCCGGCCATTTCCATGGTGACCGGGGTGGCGAGGAGTTCGTCCTCCTCTTCGATTGTTTGCGCCTTGACCCGGTAGGCGATGCCGGGGGAGAGCTTTTCGAGATCGGCGAGGACCCGTTCCAGCCTTACCTGGCGGTACGGCCTGGCTATGCGGAACGCCCGTCCCTCTTCCCTCTGGTTGAGGATCTCGATCGCGCTTTCCGCCCTCGCCCCCTGGAGGGTGACCAGCAGCGTCAGCGCCGCCAGAACCGCCGCGAGCCCTCCTCGCCCGAATGCATACGTCTTCATTCCTTGTCCTCCCTTATCTCACGGCGTTTTGCAACAATACGCTCTTGTATTTACTTTTGGCAAGCGCCGACGATCACTCGGCATAAAGCACAACCTGTTTGCGGAACCGGAACCCCTTGTACTGGAAGATCACCGCCTGCGGCTCCACCGCCTCCACCCTGAGGTCGCCGGCGGAGCGCTCGCGCAGAAGAGCTTCTCCGGGCTCGACAAGCCGACCGTTGATCATCGCTCTCGCTCCGTTCGGCGACCACGACACGCCTTCGACCCGCAGTTCGAGGCGGACGAACTCCTGGTTCACCTCTTCCTTGGCCTTGAGTCGTCCGGCCAGCCGGTTATAGTTCCGAATCTGTTCGTCCATCCGGCGCAGGTGCGGCGGATCGGCCTGCAATGGCGGCCAGTCGTTGTCGACCACCCGGATCATCTCGGAGGACAACTTGAGCGCATCATCGTAATTCCTTTCGGAAAGGGCTGTTTCCACGTTCCAAAGCACTCCCTTGAGGCTATTTTCCATTTGCGCCAAGGTCGGCGCGACTCTCTGGGCTGATGCGGAAGTCTCGCGCCCGAGCTCGCGCGCGGTGGGGAGCCTCATCGTCAAGGGATCGCGGCCGCCCGAGCGGAAATAAAAGGCCTGGTACGCCCGAAGCTCCTCGAGGCTCATCGATTCCGATGGGTCGGCCGGCGCCTGTCCGGCAAAAGCATGCCCGACCGCAAACATGGCCAAGAGGCACAGCGCGACGCCCGTCTTGGATGAAAAAGCCGTCATTTCTTCCTCCTGGTTGCCCGGGTACAAGCTTATGCCGCCCAATCGGATTCCCGACCCGTCAATCCTCGCCTGTATATCTATAGGTCTGCATTTCCAGCTTGCAGGCATGGCCGCCTTGGATTCCCGCGGCACCCAAGGCGGCCATGCCGTTGTCCGCGGCCGTGATTTCGACGCTGCTAACCTGGAAAAAGCGGCGTTCGGCTCCCATACGCTGCGCGTCGTTGCTTTCGAACTCCTCCATCCGATTGATGAAGTTGGCGATCTGGTCGTACGACCCATTGAGGGTGAGACTGAACTTCCACTCCTCGAATTTCTGTGCGGACTGGCGCTGTCCGGAGCGTGCGCGCCCCCCCTGGGCCTGTGCCTGCCTCGCCACCGTGGGGGTGAGGCTGGAAGGCGTGACGCCCGCCTGCTGCGCTTTCGTTCTGATGGCGCCTATCAACTGATCCGGGGTGCTTTCGGTCGGCAGAACCCTGGCGGCCAGTTCATATTCCACCTGAAGGGCCGCGAGCTCCTCTCTGGCCGGGTTGATCTGCAAAACCTCGGTCCTGAGCGCCGAAATATCCCTGGTGAGGCGGGCGGCCGTGTCGGTAAGCGAACCTGGCGCGTCGAGCGCCGGCCACCGGTCGCCTGCCTGAGAAATCTGCGTGTACAGGTAGTAGAGTCCGCCCGACAGGGCGATCAGGAACAGAACCCCGTATATCTGCAGGCGCTTTTTTGCATTCATAATCCACTCCCTGTCGATCCCCGGACTGGCATCCGGAGACGGGCCTACTTAAGCTCCATCGAGATGTTGAACGACCACGCCTGCGTGGGGAAGAGTTCGGGAGCCGCTTCCTGTCCCCGCGCGCCCATCCGCGGCAACTGGCTCCATGTCGCGTTCACGAGCCCCAGGGTCCCGGGCACGAGGAGGGACGAGAACGGCTGCATCGCGACGCCGCCGGATTCGATCTCCCGGATCTCGGTGAGACGTTCCCGGAGCGCGATTTCCCTGGCGCCCTGGAGCGGCAGATCGGGGTTGTCCCGGCGCATGGCGTCGTTTTCGGCGATGGCCTGGCGCAGTTCCTCGTTCAGACGTTCCTCTTCGTCGCGTTCCGGCATGGCGCGCGGCGCATGCGTGCGGAACCCCTGCAGCAACAATTCCGGCATTTGCATGGCGAGTACCGGGTTCGCGGCGGTGGCATACCCGCCCATGGTCAGCTTGTCCCTGTCGCCCTTGAGCGAAATCAGCCAAAGATAGCGCATTTCCTGGTTGTATTCGCTCATGCTCGGGTCGAAGTTGATGATTTCCTTGATGTCCGAGAGCACCTTGGCCCAGACTATTCGACTCCGGTACAGCCCCTTCACCGTGTCCACGTATTCGGTGAGGCGCTCAATCTCCTGGCGGATCTCCTTGAGTTCCGCCGCCTGAGCCTCGAAATCCCGCTTTTCGCGCTCAAGCATGACGATGCGGTTGTTCAATCCGGGGATCACCTGCGTCGAGTACAGAAAAATGCAGTATCCCACGGCGCCGAGTATCGCGAGTCCGACAAGAACAATCAAAAACTGCGGAGTCGGCGTACTGTCCTTTTTCCGCATGACTTCCGGCAGCAGGTTGATGTTGATCATTTCTTTTCCTCCAGGACGCTCCTCGTCGCTTTTCCGCGTCCCGATCCTGGCAAAGAGCGTTCACCGTGCGGCGGCGATGCTGTCCCTTCGTCAATCGCGCGCGTGACAGGCGAGGCCGAAAGCGACCGGGAACTCGTGCGCGTGCTTGCGAAGGAACTCGTCCTCCATGTCCCCGGCCGGCACCGACCCGAAGCTGTCGAAAATGCGCGCGTCCATGCGGGTCAGGCGCCCGAAAAGCGGCGTGACGCCGGGGAAGGCCACGAGGCCGCCGGAGAGAAGGACGAGGTCGGGAGCCCTGCCGCCGGTTATTTTGAAGCTGTCCACGCACGACCGCACCTCGCCGGCGATGTCCTCGATCCCGGGATAGACGGCGTCCTTCACCACGTCCATCTGGTCTCCGGGGGCGCATTTCACCGTCTCGGCCTCGGTCATGTTGCCGCCGATGCGCTGGGCGACCATTTCCGTGAGAGCGGTGCCGCCGAGGGGGAATTCCCGGAAAACGTTCCGTTCGCCGTCGGTGACCGTGATGAGGGTCTTCGTGGAACCGAAGTCGACGAGCGCCACCGAACCGCCCTCGCCCTGGAAGAAGGCGCCCACGTTCGCCGTTTCGTAGGCGTTGGCGAGCGCGACCAGTTCGACGTCGATCACGGACGGCGTGACGCCGGCGCGGAACAGGATCTCGAGCTTGTCCTCGATGTCCTGCTGGCGGACGGCGACCAGGAGCACCTTGACCTGCGGCGAACCGCCCTGATCGAAGACATGATAGTCGATCTGGGCCTCGGAGATGTCGTAGGGGATGTACTTCTCCGCCTCTTCTATCATCGCCACGTCGAGGTCCGCCAGGCGGTCCTGGTTCATTGTGACGGTCTGCACGAGCGTGCTGCGTCCGCTGAAGCCGACGACGACCTTCACCTTGCCCAGCTTGAATCCACCCGCGGCGATGACGTTCTTTATCACTTCGTCGTACTGGGTGACGTCGGTGACCGGTTCGTAGGAATAGCCCGTTACGGTAAGCTCCTCGCCGGACCGCGCCACTTCCACCGCCTTGACGGCGTACGTGCCGAGGTCGAGTCCGAGCGTCGTGCTTTTCTTTTTTCTCTTGGCCACGCCGAGGTTCCTCCTGACGCGCCGCCCGGCGCCAGCCGTCGGCGGCAATTGGTTTTCGTCCACGTTTAATATTGCCGTCCAACCCGTCCTTCTTTTAAAAAAACCATCCCGTCCGCACGATTGTTCCGGAAAAACCGCCGCCGCGCCGGATTAGCGGACGCCGCCCCGCGTTAGCGGCCGGATCGCCGCCGGAACCGCCGTATGGACCTGACGGGGTGAAACGCATATAACCCTCTAGACGGTTCGAGAGGAGGCGACGATGGATTCAACACGGCCCAAAGGCTACCTGGCGGTGGTTCTTCACGCCCATCTGCCCTATGTCAGACATCCGGAGCACGAAAATTTTCTCGAGGAATTGTGGTTCTACGAAGCATTGGCGGAAACGTACATCCCGCTCCTGCAGGTTCTCAACCGGCTTGAAAGAGACGGCGTCGGGTATCGCCTGCTCCTCAGCCTGTCGCCGACGCTGGTGTCGATGTTCGAGAACCCGCTGCTCCAGGAGCGCTTCGTCCGCCACCTCCGCCGCGTCATCCGCCTCGCCGACCGCGAGGCGGCCCGCTCGGGCAAACGCTCGGAGCGGGGCGCGCTGTGCATCCATTACGCCGACCGCTACCGGGACATCCTCCACTGGTTCGAGGACCGCTGCGGCCGCCGCCTCGCGCCCGCGTTCGCGCGCCTGGCGGAATACGGCAATCTCGAGATCATGACCTGCGGCGCCACGCACGGGTTCCTGCCCATCCTCCAGCAAAACCCCGGCGCGGTGCGCGCCCAGGCGGAAACGGCCCGCGACTACCACGCCGCCGTCTTCGGCTCCGCGCCGGACGGGATCTGGACCCCCGAGTGCGCCTATTATTCCGGGCTTGAATCCGTCCTCGCGGAGGCCGGCTTCGCCTACACCCTGGTGGACAGCCATGCGGTGGAAAACGCCGGGACCGCGCCGCGGTACGGCGTGTACGCGCCGATATGCAGCCGCGAGGGCGTCGCGTTTTTCGGACGCGACAGGGAAACGGGCTATCAGGTATGGTCCGCGGAGCAGGGATATCCGGGCCACCCGAACTACCGGGAATTCTACCGCGACCTTGGCTACGAACTCCCGGAGGAGGAACTCGGCGAATTTCTCATCGACGGGCGTATCCGCGTCAACACCGGGCTCAAGTTGAACCGAATCACCTCGCGCGAAGGCGGCGACAAGGCGGCGTACAACCCCGAGTGGGCGCGCGAACAGGCGGCGCGCGACGCCGGGCATTTTGTCGAAAACCGGGTCAGGCAGGCGGAAAACCTTGCCCGCGCCATGACCGACCGGCCGCCCATCATCGTCGCGCCCTACGACGCCGAGCTTTTCGGCCACTGGTGGCATGAAGGCCCGATGTTCCTCGAGTATGTGTTCAGAAAACTCCATTACGACCAGAACGCGGTGGAAACGCTGACGCCGCGCGCGTATTTGCTCCGTCATCCGGAAAATCAGCGTTCCCTTCCGGCGGGTTCGAGCTGGGGCGGCGACGGCACCTATGAATTCTGGGTCAACGGCTCGAACCAGGACATTATTCCCGCCCTGCACCAGGCCGCCGACCGTTTCACGGCGGCGGTGGACCGCGACGAGGCGGCCGGCCTCGATCCCGAACTGCTCAAGCAGATGCAGCGGGAACTGATGCTGGCCCAGGCCTCGGATTGGCCGTTCATCATGCGCACGGGAACCAGCCCCGAATATGCGGGAAAACGGGTTCGCGACCATCTCTCCCGCTTCTGGGCGCTCGAAAACATGCTGATCAACGGCATCGACGAAGAAGCGTTCGCCGCGATCCGCTACGCGGACGACATTTTCCCCGACTGCAAGCCGGAATATTACGCTTCCCGCCCTCCCGGGGCGGCGTAGCGCCGATTCCAGCCGCAACGCCCCGGCATGTTCTTGGGGATGAAAAAACGGCCGCGTTCCCCGCCGTCGGCGGGGGACGCGGCGCATTGCGTCACGCGTGGCGCCGGGGCGAACGCCGGGCGATTCACGCCTTCCCTGAATAGTATTCCCCTATCGCCGCGAAAAAGGCGTCGATGTTTTCCCACGGCGAGAGGGGCGGAATGTCGCAGCCGGATGAAATCGCGTAGTTGGGGTATTTCGAGCACCGTTCCAGAAGGGCGAGGACCGCTGCGCGCATCCTTTCGGGCGTGCCGAGCCGGAAAAGGTTCGCCGGGTCGATGTTCCCCATGATGAGCGCGTCCGACGGCGCGATCTTGAGCATCTCCTCGATGTCGATGGCGTTGCCGAGGTGGTAGCCGTCGGCGTTGAAGCTCATCAGCGTGTCCTTGAGAGGGACGGTGTTGCCGCAGTTGTGATAGATGAAGAGGAAGTCGTCGCCGCGCACCTTGTCGACGATGCGCTTGACGTAGCGCGAGGAGAATTCGTCGCAGATGTCCGGCGACAGGAGGCCGGCGGCGGGCTCCGCCATCACCACGCCGTCGGCGCCGACCGACTTGTAGGCGAGAATGTAGTTGGTGATGAATTCCGCCGTCTTGTCGAGGGTCTTGTGAACCATGTCCGGCTCGTCGTAGCAGTTGACCATGATTTCGGTCATCTCCATGAGCCTGCCGGCGAGGGAGAAGGGACCGATCACGCCGGCGAAGACGGGGCGGTCGTCGATGAGCTTTTTCGCCTTCTCGATCGCCCGCACGTACAATCCCGTGCGGCCGGCGTTTGCGGAGGGCACCTTGAGCGCGTCGGCGCCGGCCTCGTTCTTGATGATGCTGCCGATCACGGTCGGCACCTCGTCGTCCGGAACCCGAATCCCGCTTCCGAACGCCTCCGCCTCGACGGAGAGGTCCATCATGCTCACGGCGGCCGAGGTCGGGCAGCGGTCGGCCACGAGCTTCATGCCTTTCGCCTGGAGATCGCTGTCGGACACGAGCGCGCGGACGCTGATATCCATGAGCGTGATCGCCGGGAAGGACAACACCGGCATCGCCTTTTTCGGACCTGTTCCGAACAGATCCTTTCGCCATTGCTGTAAATCCATGTTCGTCTCCTTCCGGCAGGTCAACCGTTCAAAACCGATCGATGGCGGGGAGCATACCACGCGCGGACCGGCGAAAATAGCCGCGACGCGGGAATTATTGGTAAAATAATGATCGATCGCCGTCGTCGCTTCCGCGTGCCGCTCGCTTTTGCCGCAGCCCCGGAAATGCCCGGCCGGCGGGAACGGTACGCATTCCGCGCACGGGCGTCGCAAAAACATGGGAAGGTTGGCGTCTGGAGGCGGTCGATCTGGACGGCAACCGCATCGACAAGGTCCCCGCCGTTCACGTTCCCGAACCGACTTCCGGCGGCGGGGCGAGGATCATGGGAAAATATGCCGTTCACGGTCCGGAGTTGCGATTCCCTCGACTGTGCTCGGCCATGAAATGGTCAAGGGAAGCGGATGTGGAACAGGGCAACCCCCATCCCCCGTTTTCACAATTTCGGGCCGCGCCCAATATGGAAATCCGCATCTCCCTGCGGAATTTGACGTTCCCGGAATTTTGCCCAAAAAGACGGTATGAAAAGAAAACCGGGTAACAACCGCCCCGTTCGCGACACATACATAATAGGAGCGGGTAAAAGGTCACGGCAATTTCTGGACCGCTCGCTGGCATGTTCGGAATGCGAAAGGAGTCGATCATGAAAAAGGTCTCCGTCTTGGCGCTGGCGGCGGTCGTGCTTATCGCCGGGAGCGCAACCTGCGGGTTCGCCGAGGAACCCGCGCGCGGGTTCGGGGAAAAGAAGGAACTGGTTGAACGCAACCGCCGTCGCGGGCACAGGCGCGGGCGCGGAGGCGTATGGTTCAGCTACGGCGGCGGGTATCATCGGCCGTACCCGGGAAGCTACTACGGGTATTACTATGCGCCGCCCCCGCCCACAACCTATTATTACTACGCCGTGCCCGCGCAGCCGTACTGCGCTCCGGTCCAGCCCTACTACGGCGGCACGGTCATCGTCAGATGACTGACGGCGATGCGCGCCGGATCGAAAAATCCCCCGCGCCCGATCGGGGCGGCGGGGGAGTGTCATGCGGGTCGAACCGGTTCCTTGAATTCCGAAGCCGTCGTTTCGGTTCCTATCCCAACAGCTTTTCGGCCGTGCCCTCGACGCCGAGCTCGTTCTTGATGACGTCGATCATCGCGGCGTAGACGAGCTCCCTGCCCTTTTCCACCGATTCCTCCAACCCCTTTTCGTACGGCTGGCGGATATTGGTGCCGACGTTCAGCTTGGCGATGCCGTTCTTGAAGGCTTCGCGGAGATATTCCTTCTGAATGCCGGAACCGCCGTGGAGAACGAGCGGCGCGCCGGCGACCTCGTTGATCTTTTTGAGATGCTCGATGTTGAGCCGCGCGGCGATCTTCTTGTCGTCGCGACGGCCGGGCGCGACGGCGCCGTGGAAATTGCCGATCGCCACGGACAGCCAGTCAACGTTCGATTTTTTCACGAAATCGGCCGCCTCGCGCGGATCGGTGAAGCCTTTGCCGCTCGCGAACAGTTCCTCGTAGGGCGGCATGGGGCCGGCTTCGTGGCCGATGACCGCGCCCAACTCGCCCTCGACGGGCACATCGAACGATTTGGCCGCCTCGACCACCCTGCGCGTCGCCTCGACGTTTTCCTCGAACGGCAGGCGCGAACCGTCCACCATCACCGATTCGTAGCCGAGCTTCATCGCTTCCGTAATTTCCTCGACATAGTCGATCCTCAGGCCGTCCTCGTCGATGACGGGAACGTGGTCGAGATGGAGGCGGGTGAAGCCGACGTCCTTGAATTTCTCGTACTCCCCGGCGATCCTGGCGAAGCTTTCCGCCTTGAACTTGACCGTCTCCAGCCTCGCCACCTGGATGAGGCCGAAGGATCCGGTGTCGCGCAGCGCGCGCACGATCGGCTCCATCATCGGCAGGTGCGGAACGTTATAGGCGGGGACGACGATCCCCATCCTCCAAGCCTTGTCGACGATGGCGCGGGTTGAGAGATAGGCCATTTCCTGACTTCCTTTCGTCTGGTCATCTGGTCGGATGCGGCTCCCGTTCCGATCCCGGGGAGCCATGCGGGAAATCCATGCTCGCTCACAGTCAATTTTGGGAATATGGATATCGCCTTCGCGCGGATCGCGAAATTGCGGAACGATTGCCCCTGCGTACAACCCCGAACGCAATTCCGATTCCATGCTACCGCGTTTTCCGTAAATCGCAATCCGATTCGGTTATTCCTCCCCCGCCAGTTCGCGGAGCCTGTGCGCCACCGCCTCGACGACGTTTTGCGGCGCGACGACGGCGATGCGGCCGGTGACGGGGGAATAGCCCATGCCGCACGCCGGATCGAACCAGATGTCCGGAAACACGTCGCGGCGCAGCGCGAGAACCAGTTCCGCGCCGCCTCCCGAACGCGCGGCGGCGCGGACGGCGTCGAACCCGGCGACGGTCAAACCGTCCCAGAAAAACTCCCTGCCGCGCGCGACTTCCTCGATCTCGCCGTCGAGCCCCTGTTCGAAGACAATGACGCCGCCGTCCAGAAGCACCCGCTTCCCGAGCCCGGACCAGGAGCCGAGTTCGCCGGTGAGCGCCCCGACGGTGCGGCCGCGCATGGCCGTCTCCTGCTGCAGCGCGTGCGCCGGAGGCTCGCTCTTCCACGCCAACACGCCTTCAAGCGCCTTGGCGGCGATCATCGCCGCCTCGCGGGGCCGGGCGCCGGTCGCCGGGAGCGCCAGGTCGGAGGCCAAAATGGCGTTCCAGTCGGTGCGTCTCGGGACTCGGGCGCGGGCCGCCGGCTGAATCCTGGGCGGCGCGGCCGCCGACCCGCCAACGAGCGCGGCGACCGCCTGCTCGAAATACCCGGTAAGCGGGCCGGGAAGGACGGTCACGCCCTTGATGGCCTGCCCCTCCCCGGGCGCCGCCTCCTCGATCCGGAAGGACGCGTCCCCGGGAAGAAGCGGCAACACGCGAAGAAAGCACGTCAGCAGACGGAAAAGCTCCTCCCGGTCGCCCGCCGGGCCGAGAAGCGGATCCAGGGTATTGTGAAAGCGGACCAGATAATTGGCGTTGGCCCAGCCGTAGCCTCGCGACACCTCGATGCGCGAATTGCCGGCCAGCCGGTAGCGGAAGCCGTAACGCCGCGCAAGACACTCCATCGCCTGGCGCAGAGTCGCGTCGCCGCTTACCATGTACAGCGGCTGCGTTTCGACCTCGTCCGGGAAATCGGGCGGGAAAATGGCGATTTGCACGCCGGTTTGCGAATACAGCGCGTTCGCCGCGTCGGTGAGCGTTCCGCCCCATACGTCGAGCCTGACCCGGCGCTCGTACGGCGGCAGCGCCAGTTCCTCGCCCGCGCCGGACGGCGCGGCGAATAAGGGAAGGCAGAGCGCGGCGAGGCGAAGAATCAGCCGTCCCATTTTTCGCCCCCCGAAAGGTCGCGCAGCAGTTTTTCCGCCGCCTCGCGCTCCTCCGTTCCGGTGGCGCGCGAAGCGGCCTCCTTCGCGAGGCGGCGCGCCTCGTCGCGGGTTCCCGGGTCGGCGGCGAGTCGGTACGCGAGTTCGAGGCGGCCGACCGGACTGCCTGGCAGGAGATGCGTCACGCGCCGCCAATGCGCTATTTCGCGGTCCCGGAACAGCGGCGGCGGGTCGGCGCGCCCGAACTCGAAAACAGCGGCCCCGATGAGCAGCAGCGTCGCGAACGACAGCACGTAACCGCCGGCCATGAGCCGGCGCACCGACCCGTCGTGCAGCCGCATGAGTTCCGGATTGCGCTCCGCCAGGCGCAGGAACCTGACCCGCTCGGCGATGCCGAGGTGATGCCACGAGCTCGCGTTCCTGACATTCCCGGCGGACAGGCCCAGTTTTTCGAGCGCGCGCACCATGCTGTCGGCCGATCCCATGATCCTGAGCGGGAAAAGATCGGCCTGGCGCTCCATGTTCCTGGACAGCCAGCCGAAGACGAAGCGGAAGTAGCAGAGGATGAGGGCGGCGACGGCGAGGAAGCGTTCGAATTCGCCGGCGACGGGCGGAAGTTCGCCGGCGACGGCGGCGAGGTTGACGCCGGCGAGCGTGGTGATCATGTAGAACAGGAGGTGGCGCTTCCTCACGTGTCCAAGCTCATGAAGGATCACGGCGGACAACTCGTCCCGGCGCATGTTGGCGAGCAGCGCCGGGGTGAGAAAAAGATAGCGGAACGGCGGAAAAATGCCGACGGCGGCGGCGTTCTGCATCTTGCCCCCGCCCGGTTCCCAAACGAACGTCCCCGAAAACCGCACGCCGACCCGGTTCCCGAGCTCGTCCACCAGGGCGAGCGTCTCCTCGTCCCCGAGCGGTTCGCAGCCCCACAATTTGGTCAGGATCCGGGGAAAGACCCAGGCGGAGCCGAAGAGAAGAAGCGGCAACAGAAGGAGCGCGTCGGCGAGCCAGTCGGAAAAAAGCGTGAACGGGATCCACATCACAAGGAGCATCAGGTTGTATCTCGCCTTGTTGACGAGAAACGACGCCCGCGTCCATTTGCCCGGCGAGGTCGCCTTGTGGAGCGTATACAGCGGCGGCCAGACGCACACGAAGTAGAGGGCGTACGGGGCGAGCGCGAGGAGCTGCACGCCGGCCGACGGCACGGGCGGCCAGCCGAAGGCGGCCCCCAGGCTCCAGGGAAATGCGGACAGGTTCAGCGCGGCGGCGTAGCCGGCGACGAGGAGTATCCTCGCGCTCGTTTCGCCCGTCCAGGCGACGCGCCGGCGATCGAGGCATGTCCGCCCGGGTCGGCGAATGCGACGCCGCGCGGCGAGGTTGACGAGGCCGCCGGCGAGCGCCAAAAGCACGCCGATCCCGGCGACGACGGCGAGCGAAAACGTCGCCGGCGGCGGCGACAGGACGGGACGGGCCACATAGTAGCCCAGGTACAGCATCGCCGCGATCAGGTCGAAGGGTATGAGCATGAAGCGAAACCTCGGTCAGGGCTTTTCGGCGTTTTCCGGCACCGGCGACGGCACGCCCACCTTGCCGATCGGCTGGTCGAGGATGCCGTATGCATTGGCGATGGCCTCGGACAGGATGTCGTCGGCGGCGTTCCGGGCCGCCTTGTCGAGATAGCGCTTCACCAGCGCCTGCTTGCCCGTGTAATGGGCCAGCAGACCGAGGTGGTATTCGTACCAGGCGAGTTCCGACTGGGTCAGATCACCGTAAAGGACTTCAAGATACTTCTCGTTCCACTCGTTCTCGATGCGGTCGTAGTGGTCGCCGTAAAGGGCGTCGGCCTGGGCGTATCCGCCTTCCCGAAGCGGGGTGTAGACATGGCCCCACGTCGGCGCCCGCCGCCAGCCGCCGATTTTGTGGGCGAGTTCCTCGGGGAACGGCGCGACGGGACGGACGAACTGATAGCCGAAGGAATCGCGCCCGCCGCGTTTGTCGAGGTTCAGGGCGGCGACGCCCCGGTTCGTCTGCCAGAAGCAGCCTTCGAAGGTTTTCGTCAGCGCGTCGTCCTCGGATGCGAAGCAGGCGTACCAGACCGTCGTCGGGTACGAGCCGCCCCAAAAATACACCATCACGGAATCGCCGAGTTTTAGCTTGTCCGGCAGCACCTGAGCCCGGGCGTGAATCAGCGGTTCGACGACGAGCGGCGTCGCGTCGTGCGCGGGGCGCGGAGCCGTCGGCGCAGGGTGGCTGTCGAACAGCTTGATTCTGGAGGTCGGGGAGCGTTTGCCGCCCGGCCCGACCCGGCAGATCAGAAGGTAGGCGCTTTCGATCGGACCCGGCGCGCGCCGCGAGCCGCCCTGGATCGTGGCGATCACCGCCTCCTGGTCGGCGGCGGCGTTGGCGTCGAAGTCGCCGTTCACCACGCCCCTGACCCAGAGCCATTTCGGGTCGTCGAAACGGTTGACGACGTCCTCGAACATGGGTTCGTACAGCGCTCCGTCCTCGCCGGGATGAAGGTTCCGGTAGCCAAGCGAGCACCCCGCCAGGACAAGCGGAAGCGCAAGCAGACAAAACAGCGTATTGCGAACGATTCCCCGCACGTCGAACTCCGTCCTCCGGTTTGGTCCGGGCATTATACCGCTTCCGGCCCGTTCCCGCCACTCCGGAAAACCCGCATCGCGGCGAGCGGCAGCGACCCTGCGGCGTCGGCGAGCGAATCGATCCAGCCCAGGGCGCGCGCCTGGATGAGGGCGCTTCCCGCCGTGGTGGCGTTCGGGAGCGCTGCGAGGACTTCGATCCCGACCGCGTCGGCCAGCCGCTGGCTCAGGGCGTCGTTCCTCGCGCCGCCGCCGATGATGAGGATGCGCCCGGCCCGGCGCCCCGACGCGGCCGCGAGATTGTCCACCAATTTCGCCGTCGTCGCCACCAGCCCGTCATAGACGAGGCGCGCCAGGCGCGGCCGGCCCGCCGAGGACGCGCCCGCGCAATCGCACAGCGCCCGGCTCATGTTTTCCGGCGACAGCAGGCGGGCGTCGTTGGTGTCGATCACCGGCGCATCGCCGGAATCGGACAGCGCCAAGCGGTTGAATTCGTCCCAGGACATGGTCTTTGCGTCCTCCAGGGACCATTGGCGGCGGAGTTCCTGCGCCGGCCAGCTTCCGAAGCCGATGTGGTGGAGAATCCAGCCGGAGTCGCCCGGGACGTTGGTGAGTGCGGCGTCGTACGCCGCGTCGTCCGTGACCGCGTCCGGCAGTTCGACCCCCGACAGCCACCAGGTGCCGGCGCTGATCACCAGGGTGTCGTCGTCGGCGCCGGCGAGGGCGCGGGCGGCGGCGAAGGCGCAGGCGGTATCGTGCTGCGCCGGGACGGTCACCAGGCAGCCGGCTTGTCCCGTCGCCTCGGCGGCGAGGGGATGAAGCGGCCCGAGCGTCGTGCCGGGGGCGATGACGGGGGGCATTTTGCCGAGGGGAAGTTCGAGCTTGCCGAAAATTTCGGCCGAATACGCGCCGTCCAGCCCCATCAGTTGGCCGGCGCCGATCCAGGTTCGTTCCGCCGTCTTTTCGCCGCACAGCCAATAGTTGAAGAGGGCGGGCATGGGCAGGAACGTTTCCGCCAGCTCAACAAGCCTCGGGTTGTGGCGCGCGCACCAGTGGAGCAGGTTGACGGGGCAGAAGGGTTCGTTCCTGACGCCGGTGAGGCGGAAGCGCTCGCGGTCGGAAATGACGGCCTCTATTTCGCGGTTGGCGTCGATCCAGCGCGTCTCGCGACCCTGCGACGGCAGGCCGAGGAGGCAGCCGTCGCGGTCGAGCCAGACGCCGTCCGAACCCCAGCCGTTGACGCCGACGGACGCCAGTTCCACATCGCCCGGAACGGCGCGCAGCCCGGCGAGGATGTTTTCATAAATGACGCCCGGATTCCAGTAGCGGCGGACCGCCAGGCCGTCCGCATTCCGCTGCGACAGGACATGGACGGGATGGTTGAACTCGTGAACCGCCTCGAGGCTCATGCCGTCCCCGCCGCGCGCGAGAATGCTCACCCTGCCGCCGGACGCCCCCAGATCCACCGTCGCGATGCCCTGCTTTTTCATTGTTCACCTTTGTCGGAATGCGCCCCGGCCGCCCGCGCCGGATGGTTCCGTCAGGGCGCCGCATAGAGTACGGATCCGTAGCCCACGAAGCGCTCCGCCGTCCCGGACGGGGCGATGTCGTGGCTCGTCGCGTAGGCGAGAACGACGCCCGCCCGCGCCCCCCGCTCCGCCGCCCAGCCGGCGGCCGCCGCCGCCGCTCCCGCGCCGCAGGCGCTTCCGTCCCGTTCGGCGCGGGGAACGATCCCGTCCAGGTCGAGCGCGGCCAGGGCGTCGAGGAAGCGTGAATCGTTTTTCCGCGTCCATTCGAGCGCCGGATCGCCCACCCCGGCCGGAAGCACGCCGAAGGCGGCGCCGTAGTGCGTGAGATCGGTTGACGCGGCCGCGATCACGGTTTTGTCCGGCGCGGCGGCGCGGACCGCCGCCGACGCCTTCTTTCCCAACGCCGCCGAATCGGGGAAAAACGACATCGCGACCGGGACGATTTTCGCTTCCGGAAACAGCGCCTTGATGAACGGCGTATGCAGCTCGACGGCGTTGTCTCCGGCGTGGGCCGCCTCGTTTTCCCCGCCGACGCCCGCGCCGATAAGCGCGTCCGCGAGCGCCTCGTCCACATCGATCGCGCCAAGAGGCGTCCGCCAGCTTCCGCTTGCCCATATGCCCGCCCGGTCGAGGCGAACCCGGTGCGCCGCGCCGAAGACGACGAAAGCGTCCACCTTCGGGAGCGCTTCCCGCACCGCGACGTACGCGGAGGCGGCGACGCCGCCCGAGAAGGCGAGCCCGGCATGGGGCGCGACGATCGCGACCGGCGGTCCGCGGCCGCCCAGTTCGCTTTCGGCCAGGAGACGCCTCCCCTCGGCGACGCATTCGGCCAGCAGCCCCTTCAACGCCGACGCCGACCCCGGGTACCAGGATCCGGCAAGCGCGTCCGGCCTAATCCCCATCGTCATGCTCCTCCGTCAACGATCCCCGGCGGATCACCTCCGCCAGGGTTTTCGCGAAGCCGCGCACCTCGCGCCGCCGCCCCGGATCGCGGAAATCGACTTCCAGGAGGCCGCTCCCGCCGGCGAGGCCGCGTATCGGCGAAAACTGGTCCAGCAGGGGCGCGTAAAAAAAACCGGCGATCCCCAGGGCGCGCCCCGTCTCGCCGGATGCGAGGGCGAGACAGTCCCGGACGGTTCCGGGAAGACCGGGGTCGTCGGCGGCGTCGGGCGGCGTCGAGCCGACGAGGTAGATCTGCCCGGAAAACCTGCTCCGCCACTTGCGGATAACCGAACGCCTCGCGTCGCGGTTTTTCTCCGCGGCCTCCCCGCCCTCGTGGACGCGGTGCGCGAAGCGCGGCGCCAGCCCGGTCGTGAGCGACAGCGTGTTTCCCGCCCTGAGCCGGTGCACGACGCGCATGCCGATCATGAGGAAGTCGCTTCCGCCGAGGAAGGGGCCGATCCGCGCCCGGTTGACGAGCCAGCCGGCGAGGCGGGCGACCAGGCGGTCGCCGGGGTGCCAGGCGCGCTCCGGAAGGTATCCCCCGCCGGGGAGGGAAACGCCGATCCTGGCGTTCTCGAGGCGTCTTCGCACCGCCGCCGCCGCGAGGCGATGCGCGTCCCGGAGATGAAGGAGGGTCTTGTGCGCCAGACCGAAGCGGCCCCAGTCGGATCCCGGGAACAACCCCCATATGCGCGAACTCCAGGCGTAGAACTGCGGTTCGTGGATCGTGACCCAGTTCACCACCTCCCCGTCCGTCAGGTCCGCGACCCGCGCCGCGTAATCGGCGAACTGGCGCGGCAGTTCCGGATTGAGCCATCCGCCCCTGGACGCCGCCCAGCGCGGCAGCGCGTGATGATGGAGGGTAAGCCAGGGTTCGATGCCGAGGCTCCGCAGCTCGGCGAGCATCTCGAGGTAGCGGTAGCGTTCTTCGCGGCTGAAGGGAGCGTAGGGCTTGCGCTGAAGCCGCGCCCAGTCGAGCCCGAAGCGGTAGGCGTTGAAGCCGAGGTTCGAGAGCGAGCGGAAATCGTAGCGGTAGCGCCGCCAATGGCGGGGTCCGTCGTCCGGGACGCTGCCGTCCGGACCGGCGAACCCGGCCCAGTCGCTTACCGTCTCCCCCTCGGAGAAAACCGGATCCGACTGCGCGCCCCAGACAAAATCCGCCGGAAAACGCGATGTCGCGGACTGCCCTCTTTTTCCGGCGGTTGTCTGCGTCATGGGACGGTTCCCGATTCCTCAGTTGAACAGCGGCCCGTAAGTCCGTTCCGCCCTTTGGCGAAGGGACGTCCCGGCCTCTTCCAGGGCGCGGCCCGCGATTTCGTCCGGCCATTCCGGACTCCGCATGCTCCAGAGGACCCGCGCCACCGCGTCCCGCCCGCGCGGATCGGCGAGAATCGTGAGCGCGACCGCCGACTGCAGCCGCACCTCCGGGGAGGGATGCCGGGTGAGGGGGACGATGTCCTCGTACGCGCCCCCGGGCGAGAGGTGCGCCAGGGACAGGGCGGCGTAACCGGGGAACTCGCCGGCGGCGATCCTCTCCCGGAGGAACGACGCCATCGGCGTCGACCCCCCGCCGACCGCCGGCGCGCAGACGAGAACGATGCACATCCGGACGGAAGCGTCCTTTTCCTGCCGGTAGCGGCGGATGACGGCGTCCGTGAGCCGGTCGGCCTCGGCGGCGTTCCCCTTCGCGCGGGCGCGTCCCGCCGCCTCGGCGAGGGTGCGCAGCGCCACCTGCCGCGTGTCGAGGTACACGCTGTTGACGTTCCGCAGCGCCTCGGCCGTGCCGCCGGGGGCCATCTCCGCCAGGTACGGGTCGTCGCGGTAGTCCCACCAGACGTTGTCGTAGCACCCGGCGACGAGAAGAAAAAGCGGCGCCGCCAGGATCGCCAGCCGTTCCCCGCCGATCATCGCCATCCTCCGCGTCCCAGCGTCCCGCGCAGATCGCCCGCAAGCATGGCGAAGGCGAAGTCGTCGGCGTTGCCGTGGTTGAGCATCCCGGAGGGATCGAACAGGTGGTGGTTTTCCGCTCCCGGCATCGGCGCGCCGTTGTATCCGGCCGACGTCTGGTAGTAGTTGACGTGCGCGAGCAGGCGGACGCCGTCGGGGGCGGGCGCGGCGTCGTAGGCGACGAAGTTCGCCTTCACGCCGGGCAGGCTGCTGGCGATGACGGTTCCCGTGACGCCGGCGGCGGAACCGATCTTCCCCGTTTTCACCGCGTCGACGGTAAGGAGAAGCGATACGACCGCGCCGGACTGGTCCCGCATCAGGCTCCGGGCCGTTTCCGCCGCCGTCGTCGCGCCGAGGCCGTGGCCGGCGAGGATGACGCGCGGCGCTATGCCGTGCCTGATCCGCTCGGCGATCTGCGAATGAATCCAGCGCGACGACAGCGTGCGCTCGGACCAGTAGAACGCGGCCGAGGAGCATGGCCCCCGCCCCATCGCCCGCTGCACGGCGCGGCGCACGCCGTCCGGGGGGGCGCCCGGGCGCAGGGGGTAGGAGGCGTACACGACGATGATCTCGCCCTGTTCCGCCTCGCGCATGATGACGGCGGATTCCGTGGCGTTGCCGGGTTCCGGGAAGACGTCGGGTTCGCTGCCGCAGCCGGCGAACCCGAGGCAAACGAGGATCGCGGCGGCGAGGCGGAGGGGGAAGTCAGCTTTTGTCACGGAAGATCCCCCACGCCATGTACAGCACCACGAGAATCGAACCGAAAAAGCCGACAAACGCCACCACCACGGACAGCGGCACCCTGCCGACTATGGGCAGGTCGCTCGCCGGCATCGCGTTCTGGCCGGAAACGAGGATGATCGAACAGCCGATGATGACGGCGGCGGCGATGACGCCGAACGCGAAGCGGTCGAACGAACGGCTGATGCGCTCGACGACGTCGTGGAGATTTTCATGGTGGAAGACGATGGTGAATTTGCCCGCCTTCGCCTTTTCGACCAGATCCTTGGCGTCGTCCGGCATGCGCCGGAGCAGGCCGAGGATGCGGGAAGCGGTGTTCCAGCCGCGCTTGGCGGCGGCCGCCGGATTGGCCATGCCGAGAACGAGCTTGCGCGCGAACGGCTTGACGGCGGCGTCGAGGCGAAAGTCGGGATACAGTTCGCGGAGGACGCCGGCGATCGTCACCAGGCTTTTCGACAGCATGACGAAGCTGCGCGGCAGGTGCAAGCCGTTGCGGCGGGCGACGGCGAGAAGCTCCTGGATGAGCGAGGCGAAATCGATCCTGTCGGCGGGCATGCCGAAATACCTGTCGACGAGACCGGCCAGGTCCTGGCGGAAATTCGCCGCGTTCGCGTCCGGGGAAAACTCGCCTATTTCAGCGTACAGGTCGGCCATGGCGTCCGTTTCGCCCCGGACGAGCGCGACGAGCATGAAGCCGAGGACATGGCGCTGTTCCTCGGACAGCCTGCCCACCTGCCCGAAATCGAGCAGGCCGACGCCGCCGTCGGGCATGATGAAGATATTCCCCGGGTGCGGATCGGCGTGGAAAAACCCCTCCAGGAAACACTGGCGCATGAAGCAGTCGGCGAGGACGGCGGCGATGCGCCCCCGATGTTCCGCCGAAAGGTCCCCCGCCCTGGTGAGGGGCGTTCCCCGCAACCGTTCGAGCACGAGGACGCTGTGGCTGACGTATTCCCAATAAACCTTCGGCACCGCGATGCCGGCGTCGTCCTTCAGCATCTCACGGAATTTCGACGTATATGAGGCTTCGCCGACGAAATCGAGCTCGTTCTCCATCGCCCGGCGGAATTCCTGAATGATGGAGACGGGCCGCACGACGGAAAGTTCCGGGATATGGTCTTCGATCAGTTCCGCGAACCACTCGAGGAGCGCAAGGTCATCCTGGATGACCTTGCCGATGCCCGGCCGCTGGACTTTCACGACGACGTCCTCGCCGCCCGGGAGGGTGGCGTTGTGCGCCTGGCCGATGGAACCGCTCGCGACCGCGTTCCGGTCGAATTTCCGGAACACCCCGTCGAGCGGCCGGCCGAGCGACGCCTCGAGCGCGGGGACGATCGTCTCCGGCGGCAATGGCTCGACCTTGTCCTGCAGGCGCGCGAACGCCTGCTGGAAATCCTCGGAGACGATGTCGGGGCGGGTCGCGAGAAGTTGGCCGAGCTTGATGAACGCGGGGCCGAGCTCCTGGAACGCCTGCGCGAGTTGATTGGGAAGGTCGCGGCCGACCGGGTCGCCCCGATCCTTCACCGGATCCATCAGGCGGCCTATCCACGGCGCGTAGTCGTGGATGCGCATGCGGGCCAGGAAGTGCGAAAAGCCGCGCTTGGCCAATACGGTCAGTATCTGCCTGAGCCGCATGATGTTGCCGTAGGTTTTGTACATCTCCCAAACCCGCAAGGCGCTTCTCCCTTTCCGGCGTCCCCGGCGCCGTTCCCCGTATTTTACACGCTCCCCCCTTTCGTCTCAATGGTCACGTTTCTTTTCGCCCCTCTTGCCAACCCGCTTCGCCAACCCGTATAATCGGGGAATGAACGGACGGGAGGCGGAACGGAAAATCGGCGTCGCGCTCGGCGGCGGAGGCGGCAGGGCTTTCGCCCATCTGGGCGTTCTCGCACGACTCGAAGAGGCGGGGGTGACGCCGTATTGCCTGAGCGGCTCGAGCATGGGGGCGGTTCTCGGCGCCTTGTACGCGCGCGATCCGCGCGCCGACCGCGTGATCCCGGAAATTCTCGACTTTTTCCGCAAATCCTCCCTTTTGGGAGCCCTTGCCCGCCCGAACCGCAACGACGGCCTTCACAGCCGGCGCGGTCCCCTGGGCAGGGTCGGGAAAAAACTGGCGACGCTCTCCGTCGCCGCCGCCGTCTCCCTCCGGCGCGGCCTGAGGACACTGCACCCCGTCGCCAGGGCGGTCGACGCCCTGTTCCCGGGAAACGGCCCCGACATCGGCTCCCTCGCCCTTCCGTTCGGCCTTAACGCCCTCGACCTGACGGAGGGCCGGGTGCGGGACTTCGCGGAAGGGCCGCTCAACCCGCTCCTCAAGGCGGCGGTGGCGGTGGGGCTCGTCTTCGCGCCCTTCCGGCACGATGGCCGCGACTACGCCGACGCGGCCCCCATCTGCCCGGTTCCGGTCACCCTGTGCCGCAAACTCGGCGCCGAACAGGTGATCGCCGTCGACATCTGCAACCCGCTCGACCGCGACCACCGCGCCGATACGGGATTCGACGTCGTACGCCGCATTCTGTCGATACAAAGCGACCTTCTCCACCAGGCCGAAATCGCCGGCGCCGACATTGTCGTCAAGCCGGAGGTTTCGGATATTTTCTGGGGCGATTTCAGCCGCATCGACGAAGCCGTTTCCCGGGGCCGCGACGCCGCCGAGGCGGCGCTTCCCCTGATCCGCGCCCTTGCGGAAAAGGGGGCGTAATGGCAGGCAAGCCCATTATCCGCCATGAAACGAGGGACGGCTTCAACGTTTACGTCAAGGACGACGGCCGCGATTATTGGGACATTCTCCGCCGCTTCATGGACGGCCGGCTCGAGGCCGAACGCTATCCCTACACGATCGCCGACCATCGCGTTTATTTCATCGCGGACGGCGGCCGGAAGTACGTCCTCAAGCATGATTGGGAAAAGGATCCGCGCCTCGAAATCCGGCTCTGGCGCTGGCTGTGCGGCCCATTCTATTCGAGGCTGATGCGCCGCGTCGACCGCGCCGCCGCCGAGGGCTGCGACGTGATCCAGGAAATCTATCTCGTCGCCGAAAAGATCGGCGAGCGCGCCTATCCGGAGACGTACGCGCTCATCGAGTTCTGTCCCGGCGGATGTCTCGCCGCCCAGGACAGCATCGCCAAATACCATCCCGCGATCATCGAGACGGTCCAGAAGCTGCACCGGCACAGGCTGGCCTTCCTCGACGTGCACGCCCGCAACATCATCGTCCAGGACGACGGCGGACTGAAGATCATCGACGTCTCCAACCGCGGCACCTTTCTTCTCGGCCGCGCCAAGGACGTCGTCAGGCTGCGTCAACGCTACGGGATCGACCTGCCGAGCCGGGGCGCGGTCGAAAAGCTCATGGTGCGGATCGTGCGGGCGCAGGAATGGCTGCGCGATTTTTTCCGCGCCCTCCGCGACCACCCGGAGGCGCCGGGGAACCGGCGCGAGTTCGACGAGCGGAAAAAGTGACGCCCGCCGATTCCCGCCTTGGCTTGGGCGGCGGCGGCGCTATACTTGACGCGGCGCGTCGACGCTTCATTTCGTAAGGAGAAAACGCTATGGGATTCAAGATCGCCATCGGCTCGGACCACGCCGCCTTCGAGGTCAAGGAACGGATCAAAAAGCGCCTTGCGGAACTCGGTCACGAGGTCGAGGACTTCACCAAGGTCAAGGACGGCATGGGCGACTACCCCGACGTCGCGCACCCGGTCGCCGCGGCCGTCGCGGCGGGGACGTATGACCGCGCCGTCCTTCTGTGCGGCACCGGCCTCGGCATGAGCTACGCCGCCAACCGCCATCCCGGCATCCGCGCCTCCCTGTGCCTGACGGTCGAATACGCCAAACTCGCGCGCGGCCACAACGACGCCAACATCCTCGTCATGCCGGGCCGCGTTTCTCCCGTCGACCCGCACGGGAAGATTCTCGAAGCCTGGCTGGACGCTCCTTTCTCCGGCGACGAACGCCACAGGCGCCGGATCTGGAATATCGACCATCCGGAAGGAAAATGAAATGCCGGACTTGCCCGCCGTCGCCATCGACGGTCCCGCCGGCGCGGGGAAGTCGTCCGTCGCGCGCCGGGTCGCCGGCGCCAGGAACTGGCTGTTCGTCGACACGGGCGCGATGTACCGGGCGCTCGCCCTCAAGGCGCTTCGCCTCGCCGTCGACCCGGACGACGGCGAGGCGCTCACGGCCGCCGTCGGCGGCGCCGACGTCGGCTTTGACGAAGCCGGCACGACGGTTTTCCTCGACGGCGAAGACGTCTCCCGCGCCATCCGCGACCCGAAGGTGACGGAAAACGTCAAATTCGTCGCGCGCGCGCCGGCGCTCCGCGAAATCCTCGCCCGCAAGCAGCGCGCCATCGCCGTTTCGCGGCCTTCCGTCACGGAGGGGCGCGACATCTGCACCGTCGTCCTTCCCGACGCCAGGTGGAAGTTTTTCCTCACCGCGTCGGTGGAGGCGCGGGCGAAGCGCCGCTACGACGAACTGATCGCCGCCGGCCGGGAGACGAGCCTGGAACGCGTCGTCCGGGACGTCGAGGAGCGGGACGCGTCGGACTTCGCCGTCGGCCCGTTGCGCAACGCCCGCGACCGGGCGCTCGCGGCGGACGGCATCGTCTACCTGGACACGACCGGCATGGCGCTGGACGGGGCGGCGGCGGCGGTGTTGCGGCAGCTCCGCGGGCATCGCAATTCCGGACCGTGAACGGTATGCACGATTGCCGAGTGACCACCCATGTCCATCTTTAAACTGAATTCCGACTATCGGCCTGCCGGACAGCAACCGGCGGCGATCGAAAAGCTCGCGGAAGGCGTTCTCGCCGGAAAGCCGGCGCAGACGCTTCTTGGCGTCACAGGCTCAGGCAAGACCTTCGTCATCGCCAACCTCATCACGAAGGTCGAGAAGCCGACGCTGGTCCTGTCGCACAACAAAACGCTGACGGCGCAGCTCTATTCCGAATTCCGCCGGTTCTTTCCCGAGAACGCGGTCGAGTATTTCGTCTCCTACTACGACTACTACCAGCCTGAAGCCTACATCCCGCAAACCGACGCCTACATCGAAAAGGACGCCGCCATCAACGACAACCTCGAGCGTCTGAGGCTGTCGGCCACCTCCGCCCTCCTTTCGCGCCGCGACGTCGTCGTCGTCGCGTCCGTCTCCTGCATTTACGGCCTCGGCAGCCCCCAGGAGTATCGCGACATCGCGCTCACCGTTCGCGTCGGCGAACCGGTGGACCGCCGCGCCCTTCTCGCCCGGCTCGTCCGCATGGAATACCAGCGTAACGACTTCGACTTCCAGCGCGGCGCATTCCGGGTGCGGGGCGAAACGGTCGACGTGTGGCCCGCCTACGCGGAAACGGCCGTCCGCATCCGGATGTCCGACTTCGACGAAGTCGCGGAGATCGCCGAGTTCGACACCCTCACGGGCGAAATCCTCATGCAGTACCGGCACCGCGCCATCTTCCCCGCCACCCACTTCGTGCTTTCGGAATCGGCGGCGGCCGCCGCCGTCGAGGGAATACGGGAGGAACTCGGCGTCCAGCTCGCCGACTTCAAGGCGAACAACAAGCTCCTCGAGGCCCAGCGCCTCGAAAGCCGCACAAAGTACGACCTCGAGATGATCGAGGAGATCGGCTACTGCAAGGGGATTGAAAACTACTCCCGCCACTTCGACGGCAGGAAGCCGGGCGAGCGCCCCGCCTGCCTCTTCGACTACTTTCCGGACCGCGACTGGCTCCTCGTCGTCGACGAATCGCACGTCACCCTGCCGCAGGTGCGGGGCATGTACAACGGCGACCAGTCCAGGAAAAAGGTGCTGGTGGAGCACGGCTTCCGCCTGCCCTCGGCGCTCGACAACCGGCCGCTCAAATTCGACGAGTTCCAGGCCGTCCAGCCCCAGACGGTCTACGTCTCCGCCACTCCGGCGCCGTACGAGCTGGAACATGGCGGCGGAGCCCCGGTGGAGCTTCTCGTCCGCCCCACCGGTCTCGTCGACCCGCCGGTCGAGGTCCGCCCCACCAAGGGCCAGGTGCCGGACATCATGAACGAAATCAAGCTCCGCGCCGCCAAGGGCGAGCGCGCCCTCGTCACCACGCTCACCAAGCGACTGGCCGAGGATCTCGACGCCTACTGCCGGGAGCGCGGACTCAAGACGAATTACCTCCACTCAGACGTCCACACCCTCGACCGGGTGGAGATTCTCCGCGACCTGCGCACCGGGGCCTACGACGCCCTGATCGGCGTCAACCTGCTCAGGGAAGGCCTCGACCTGCCGGAAGTCTCCCTCGTCGTCATCCTCGACGCCGACAAGCAGGGCTTTCTCCGCAACGCCACCAGCCTCATCCAGATCATCGGCCGGTGCGCCAGAAACACGGAGGGGAGGGTCATCCTCTACGCCGACGGCATCACCGACGCCATGCGCAAGACCATGGATGAAACAGGCCGCCGCCGCGAGACGCAACTCGCATACAACCGCGAGCACGGCATCACCCCGGTGACGGTGTCGCGCAAGGTGGAAACCGGCCTCGAGGAATTTTTCGGCATGTCGGAGGAACGCTCCGTCTACATCCCCGCCCTCGGCGAAAAGATCAGGGAGGGCGGCCTCACGAGGGACGACGAGATCCGCTTCCTCCAGGAGGAGATGGAGACGGCCGCGGCCGAAATGCGGTATGAGGACGCCGCCCGCATCCGCGACCGGCTGCTTGAACTCAAGGCGCCGATCGAATACGCCGGCGGCACGACCCCGAGGCGCGGCCGCTGGCGCGGCAAGGCGAAGCAACGCGGCCGCAAGGGAAAGTGACCCTGCCTGTCGCACGCCCGGACGAAAATGCGGGGCGCAAAAACCGCGGGGGCCTTCTTTGGGAAGGCCCCCGAAACGGTACGCAAAATCCGCTCCCGGGGCGGCATCATGCCGGATCCCGTTGCAGCGCTCCGATATTTCCCTGGGGGGGAACCCCTTCCGGGGGGAAGACCTCTTTCAAAAAGGTTTCACCACCGGGAGCATATCGGGGAATCCCGACGGGACTCGGCATCAGACGAATTCGCCGTTGGCGGCCTGTTGGAAGAAGTCGGCGTAATTGAGGTCGAGCGGGTTTTTACCCGTATGGCCGAAGGGAATCCTGTCGCGGACAAGGCGGAGGTAGACGCCGCAGTTGTCGATGTCTCCCTGGAAGACGGCGCCGTGTATGACGCCGTCCTTGTGGATCACCTTCCGGTAGACGTCGCCGTCGATGTAGGTCTCCTGGATGAACGAGGGGTCGGCCATGCTTGTGTGACCGTAGGACACGGTCGGCAGGCCGAAGAAGTTCATCGAGTTCGTCCAGGCCCAGTCCTGGTCGGGGAGGCTGGCTTCCCTTCCCGCCATGTTGGCGGCGGCGACTTCCGCCTGGCGGACCGCCTCCGGCCAGATGGGGGCGAGGAAGGTGACGTCGCCGGCCGCGAAGACGTCCGGGCACGAGGTGCGGCACCGGCGGTCGACGGCGACCGCGCGCTTGTTCTGGGTGAGCGCGATGCGCCCGTCCTTGATGAAGCCGATGTTCGGCGCCACGCCCGCCGCGACGACGCAGAAGTCGCAGGGCAGTTCGCGGCCGTCGGCGAGCTCGAGCGAGCGCAGCCTGCCGGCGTCGCCGGAACGGCCGGCCTGGACCTTGGCGCCGACGATGACCTCGACGCCGTGGACCCTGAGGAGGTCGGCGTAGCGCGAGGCGGCGTAATCGTCGAGCTGGATCGCGAGCACGCGGTCCATCATTTCGACAAGCGTCACCTTGACGCCGTTCTCGATCAACGCGACCGCCGCGTCCATGCCCACGAGGCCGGCGCCGATCACGACGGCGCGCGTTCCCGGCCTGCCCCACCCGGTCAACTTCTCGACATCGTCCATGTTGCGCAGGGAAACGACGTTTTTCGCCTCGCGCAGCCCAGGGACGGGCGGGATGAAGGATTGGGCGCCCGAGGCGATGAGGAGCCGGTCGTAGGGGATTTTTCCGCCCGACTCGAGCGCGGCCGCCTTGTCGTCGACGAGGATGTCCGCGACCGTCTCTCCGCCGCGCCAGGCGACGCGGTTGGCGGCGAAGAAGTCGGCGTCGACGAAGGCGAGTCCGGCGTCGTCGCGGGTTCCGGCGATCTTGAGATGGAGCATGCAACGGGAATAGACCCGGTCGTCCTTGGCGACGACGGTGATTTCCGAGTCCGGATCGTACTGGCGCAGCAGCCCGGCGGCGTTGACGCCGGCGGCGCTGGCTCCGATGATGACGTGTCTCATGTCGCGACCTCCATGAATTCAAGCGCCCCCGACGGACATTCGTCCACGCAGCGCGGGGACT
>JAIRTL010000025.1 GCA_031254915.1 Planctomycetota bacterium | reverse complement strand
GTGACTTGTGGCGTGGGGACGAGAATGCGAGCTTGCGCTTTATCCGTGTCCTCGCCGGCGAGCCGGCGGACAAGGGCAAGGACATGCTGGTGGTGGATGTGAAGGCCGCCGGCATCCCGGTGGAAACCGCCGCCGGGGTGATTGACTTCCATGGCCTTCGTACCACCTTCGCCTCACTTTTGAACCAGGCCGGCGTTCCGCTGGTGACGGCCCAGCAGCTCATGCGGCATTCAGACCCGAAGCTGACCGCGAACTTCTACACGAAGACCACTGTCGAGGAGCGCGCCAACGCCGTCGCCAAGCTGCCGCCGATCTTCCTTTCCGCCGCTCCGAGCGGAGTGACAAAAGCGACGGAATCGCAGGTTCTATCACCCGGGAAGACCGGAGGTCACACTGCCTCAAATAACCGGGATTTTGGGGGCATGGGCAGTCCGGGGGGCAGTATAATCGATAAAGCCACGCACGGACGCGGCGGGATGAACCCGGATTCGGGCGGACAAGAGAATGGCGGGGGGAAAGGCGAAAATAACCCTGTCCCACAAGGGAAAACGCCACCAAGTGGCGATGCTGGCGGAAATGCGCTGATGAAGCTGATGCTCCCGGAAATCCCCAAAACCATGGGCAGTCCCAGGGGCAGTCGGGGTGCGGATTTGGACGGATGTATAAGGACTTACACGGACAGGGACGGAAACGAAGGTTTCGGACTTGCAGCGATCTCTCAAAAAGATAACCCCTTTCAAGACAAGGGGTTGATGTTGGTACACCCGGCGGGATTCGAACCCACGACCTCCGGTTTAGGAAACGGGAGGGTGAAAAACCGGAGTCAGCGCCTTCCTTGGTTGTCGAGCCACTCGCGCCAATCCTTCTCTAGGCCCTCAAGAGTGCGTCCGGCTAGACGGGCGACGGATTCGGCCCCGTTCACACCCTTACCGCGCCCGTCCCGCATCTCGAGGTAAACGGGATGCAGGAGGTTCCCGCTGTGGAGATACCGGCACAACAACTCCGCCGTGTCGTAGAAAGGAACGTGATCGCCTCCCAGAAAATCCTCGCTCGTCGATTCGAAGAGGCGCGCCAGCGGCAGGCCGCCGCCGCGCAAGCTCTGCTTCATCCGATACAGGCTGTCGCCAAACTCGTAGCGCAACTGTTCGCCTTCAACCCTGCAGCTTCCGAACATGGTGGCAAGCCCCTCGTCGAGCCAGACGGGGGCGTCGGGATACTCCATCCGGATCAGCGCGTGGGTGAGTTCGTGAACGAAGACGGAAAGCCCGACGGCGTAGTCGTCGTGATAGTTGATCAGGATGAAGCTATGGCCGGGGGCGCTAAAATGATAGCCGCTGCGCAGGTTGTCCGACGAGGCGCCGTTGCCCAGGACGGCGCCGACGCCCATGTCGTTCAGCCCCTTGACGTAGCTGTCGCGGTCCTTGAACAGGAATACTATCGGTATTTCCGTGTCAACGCCGCGCGAACCCAATGCCCTAGTGAACAGCTGTCGCGTGAGCATGACCAGATAGGCCTGAAACTCCTGGAGAACGAGTTGCACAAGCGTCCGCTGGTCCAGATCAGAGATGAAAACCAAGTGGTTGCGGTTTAGGTACCGGTATTCGTCACCGAACAACCGTTTTGTTTCCGCCGCGTCCTGCGGTATCACGATGATGTTCGAACCATGGAGGAAGGTGCGCTTGTACTTTCCCGCATCGCCGGCGGAGACGGCGGCAACCGCGATGGCGGCGAGAAAAATGACTGTGCCACCGGCGCGATAACGCTGACTGGCAGTCATTCCCGAAGCAGGCCGGGTAGACGCGCGGTCGAACGAATTATCGCCGATTCCCGGAATATCCCGCGTGTGGGTTGGTGGGTGCATGATTTCGTCCCTCAAACTGTTTTCGGCCCAAAGTTCGCCCCAATCCCCATTCCTTCGCGCCAACTCCAAAGCGAGCAGATTGTCTTCTCCCAATTCGCCCCAGAATTACGAACACGCCGATTCCATCGCTCCCGAACCAAGAGGAAAACCCCGGCGTTTAGCCCTCTGACAACACAGGTGCGATGAATACTTCCGGAAGTATGCCGTCTCCATACTGAGTACTTGACGCTCCTCTTCCAGCCATTCATCTTCATCCATTTCCAACAGTTCCTCCAGGATGGGAAGGAAGTTCACTCCCGCCGCGCCGCTTCACTCCCTTCAAGAGCGATTCCACCTATTCATGCGCCGATTCCTCGTCCTTGAACAGGTCGTGTGCAAGCACCCATGGGAAAGTATTCCCCGGCTACTCGCCAAATCCACGCCACACCGTCGGCAAGCGCATCGCCATAATCCGAGGAAAAAGGCCTGTCAGCCAATTTCCCGAGGACCGACGATGCGCATAGTCACTTTACTCAATCAGATGCATCCGCTCAAGGGTTTTGTCTATGGCTCTGTCGATTTCGGTGCCAACAGGAAGGACGAAAAGCCCGAAGTGATAAAGGTCAATCTCCAGGAAGACCGCCGCATGCGCGGCCGTAGCGGCAAACGCGGCAAGCCCGGTCCGTGCCCGTGATACTTGCCGGAGAGAGCGTTCCGCTGTGGGGCATACCGGTTCTCCTGCACTACGCCGTCCGACGGATAAACTGTCCCGACTGCGAAGACCGAGAGGTTGGGGTGGGCGATGGAGAAATCCGCGGTGACTTTGGCGCTCTCTTATTTCCCGGCGCGGTGTGCGGAAGATATGTCTTGGGACCGGGCGGGGAGGATATTCACGGTGAGTTGGCACATCGCTTCCGACTCGGTTGGGTATGTGGTGCCGTGGGGCATGGCGCATCGGGACGTGTCCGGGGTCACGGCCATCAGAGTGGACGAGTTGACCTACGGACAGAAGTGCCTGACCCTGGTCTACCAGCTCGACTATGGGAATCGACGCCTTCTGGGGATAGGTCTCGACCGGACGCAGGAGACGTTGGGCAACTTCTTCATCCTGTTCGGGTAGGAGCTCTCGGACGGCCTTCGCTTCGTCTGCTCCGACATGTGGCGGCCGTACCTGGATGTCATAACCGAGCGGGCACCGATTGGGGAGGCGATCGACGAGACGCGGCGGGAGGAGTTCCATTCACGGAGATGGCGAGGGTCAGATTGAATCGATGAAGCGTTCGATATGCAACAGCGCCGCCCCAACGGCTGATGGTTCGAACAGACATCGGCACACCTTGACGTAGGAACCGTCGGGAAGAAAGGTGTCGAGCTTCGCCGCTCGTTGCCGCAGATCGTCCAGATGCTTTGCCATATGGGCGCCGACATAGCCGCCGATAATCACATCGCAGTCGAAGGCCATGCGCAGGTCGTTCACCGCCGTCGCGAGATAATCGAGGTACCGGTTCCACGCCGCCTGCGCCGAGCGGTCGCCGAGTTCCATGTTTTGGAAAAACGCGGCGATGTTGCCGCCAGCCAGATCGGAAAGCAGTCCGGCGTTGCAGTAGGCGTCAATGCAACCGCGCTTGCCGCAATAACATCTGTCGCCGCCGCGAACAAGGGTCAAATGGCCGAATTCGCCGGCGCGTTCGCTTCCTCCCGAGTAGAGTTTGCGGTCGAGGATGACCGCGCCGCCGACCGAATTGCTTAGCGACAGGTAGACGAACGTGTCCGGTGATTGTCCTGTCCACAACTCCGCCAGTCCGGCGGCATTGGCGTCGTTGCAGAATACGCAGGGGTAATCGAGGTATCGGGTGATAGCCGCGCACTCGTGGCCGTCGGCCGGAAGGACGTATGAGTCCACTTTCCGTCCGTCCGGATCGAGGATCCCCGGCAACGCCACGCCGGCGCCGAGGATGCCGTTCTTCTCTATCCCGGAATCGGAGACCAGCCGGTTGACAACCCGCGCGAGCGTCCGCGCGTACGCGGAGTTCGTCGCGAAGGGCAGGGGTTTGCGGGCGCGGGCGACGACCTCGCCCTCCATGTCGACGACAACGACGGCGACATGGAGGCGGGTGATGTCGATGCCGACGGCCGTCCTCGCGTTTTTCACCCGGGTGAGCGCCACCGCCTTGCGTCCACCCGTCGATTCGAGGTTTCCGTTCTCGCGCACAAGACCGCCGGTCATCAGGTCGCGGACGTTTTGCGCCACGGTGGGCAGGCTGACATGGAGGCGCCTGGCGATGTCGGCTTTCGAAATAAGACCATTCCGGGCTATCAGGCGATAGATCCGGTTCCGGTTCTCTTTCTTGACGTCCATGCTGCTGGCCGCCCCGTTCACAGTCCGGACACTTCCTCCATGACCATGCGGCACCATTTGACGACGTTGTCGACATTGTTGCCGATGGAGTGATTGTCCTTCATGACGATCTCGATGCGGCAGCCCTCGGCCGCGCCGAGCATATCGCGCAGCATGCGCCGGCTCGCGTCGATGTCGGCGGCCGGCACGGCGAGCTGCGCGGGATTCGGCTTCCATGAATAGATGTAGTCGGTCCGAATCTCGTCCGCCATTTTCCGCACGTCCGCCCACGGGCACACGGAAACGCGCCTGAGGCGGGGGATGCGCTTGACGATATGCATCCTGTCCTCGAGCGATTCGCAGCAACCATAACAGTTGAGGCCAAAGCGTTCCATGAGCGGCAACTGGTACTGGAAGACGAATTCCTCGAACATTGCGGGGCTGACGGAAACGGTCTCCTGGCTTTCGGCGTTGCCCCATATGTCCATAAGCTTGATGCGATCGGGGTCATGCCCTTCGGGCGGCAATTCATCGGACCATCCCAATCCGCCTGAACCGACATAGGTGTTGCCCTGATGGGAGGAAAGAAGACCTTGGTCCTCGAGATAGCTCATCTTCGCGAGCATGCCGTCCCGGAGGAACGCCATGGTGCGGTGAATCCACTCGGGATTGTCGTAAAGGTCGATCATGAACGCGTCGAGTCCGCGCAGGTCGGAGAATTGCGCGCTGAGTCCAACGCCCCACCACCAGACGGTCTTGCGGCGAACCTGGAGAATGTCGCCGAACAGTTCATTGGCGAGATCGAGAAAGCGGCGGGAACGCTCGCGATCGATGTCGATTGTAGGGAAGACGAGCTTCGGAAAATCCGCTTCGAAGTCCTTTATCGGGGGATCCCAGCGGTAGGCGCCGCCGTTTTCGCCGCCGATCAGCTTCTGGGCGATGCCCCATTTGCTGTCGTGGTAGTCCCACGGGACGTCGAACCAAGGCTCGACGACGTAGTCGTCGCCCATGACGTCAGCCCAGAAAATCTCCCTTCGCAGACGCATCTCCCAGTAGCGAGCCGCCGGATCCCGGGTTTGCATGACGGATTGCGGCAAGATTTCATTCCAGCCGTTTTCGGGGTCGCAGAAGAGGAGGGGACGCGTTTTTCTGAGCGCGTTGTGATCGGTCCACAATTTCGCTTTGTGCGCCATTTCGGGGCGCGCGGCGCATTCCGCGACTTTTTTGGCGAGGTCGCGCAGTACGCGGATTTCGTCCTGGCTGAATTTGAAGCTGGTGTCGAAAACCCTGGTCGAAATGACGCGTTCGATGGCGGATTGACCCATTGAGTGGCATGGAAGCATGGGGCGGTCCTTTTTCTTTGGGCGTTTTGCGAAGTTGAGTGGACATCCCGTCGCGCATTCCGGCCTGTCCCATCGCATCCCAAAACACCAGATCTTTCGCAACAATTGGTTAAAATGCGCTAGCCGATTTTCCGACGTAGGCTCACGGAGGAGTCGTGTACGAAGACATGCAGTTTATTTGGCATAAAGCGGATGAAAATCTCTTCGCTGCGGTTTGGCGCGCGGTCCGAGAGAACGAGAAAAACGCCGGGGGTGGAGCCGAGAGTGAAGCTGACAAGCGTTTCCTCGCCCATGTTCTCGAGCATGTCGACCCTGGTCGCGACCGCGCCGCCGTCGTTTCTGCCGACCATTTCAATATGCGACGGCCTGATGCCTATGACGACCTTCTGCCCGATGTTAAGGTTGAACGATTCGGGCGGCAGGGGCATCCTCAACCCATCGCCAACGGCGACGGGTCGATTTCCCTCGCCCTGGATCTCGACCGGGAAAAAGTTGATTTGCGGCGTGCCGATGAAGCCGGCGGTGAACATGCTTTCGGGTTTGTTGTAGATCTCGTCCGGCGTTCCGGCCTGTTCGATTTTGCCGTTGCGCATGAGGACGATGCGGTCGGCGAGGGTCATGGCCTCGAGCTGGTCGTGGGTGACGTAGATTGTGGTCGTGTTGAGTTTGATGTGAAGTTTCTTGATTTCCCCCCGGAGGGAATTACGCAGTTTGGCGTCGAGATTCGAGAGCGGTTCGTCGAACAGGAACACCTGGGGCGTCTTGACGATGGCGCGGGCGATGGCGACGCGCTGCTGCTGGCCGCCGGAAAGCTGATCAGGCCGTTTCCGGTGGAATTCGGAAATTCCGAGAAGGCCGCTCGCGTCCTCGACCCGGCGTTGCATTTCACCCTCCGACATTTTCATACGCCGCAGGCCGAAGGCGATGTTGTCGTATACGTTCATATGCGGGTAGAGGGCGTAATTCTGGAACACCATGGCGATATTCCTCTCGCGCGGGCGCGCGTCGTTCACTCGTTTTCCCGCGATGTAGAGGTCGCCGGCGGTGATGTTTTCAAGGCCTGCGATCATGCGCAGCAGCGTCGACTTGCCGCACCCCGACGGCCCCAGCAGGACGACGAACTCGTTTTCCCGCACGTCGAGGTTGAAGTTGTTGAGGACGGCGACATTGTCATCGTAAATCTTCCTGAAGTCCTTGATGTGAATAAATTCCATTGCTCTGCCCTTGCTGAGAGTGAAAAGGCCGGTTGCGCGGCGAAGGCGTCATCCCTTTACGCCGCTTCCGCGATGCTTGAACACGGAACTCATGAACTGCGCGATAAGCCCGAGCACCAGTATGGGCGGGATCGCCAGTATCACCGTGGCGGCGTTGAGCACGCCCCACGGGATTTCCTTCCCCATGCTCGTATAGCCGGCGGCGACGACCGGAAGCGTCGTCGACCGCGACGACGTCAGGATCAGACCGATCATGAGTTCGTTCCACACCACGACAAACGCGTACGCCACCGCCCCCAGGAGGCTTTTGAACGCCACCGGCAGAGACACGCGCCAGAAGATTTCGTATTGTCCGTAGCCGTCGACGTAGGCAGCCTCCTCGATCTGCGGCGAGACGCGATCGAAGGCGGCGACCGCCATCCAGGCGATCGTCGAGATGCTGGTGATGAGGTAGGTGACGATGACGGCGACGCGGGTGTCGAACAGATTGAGGTTGAGCCACACCGAAATCCACGGAATGGCGATGGCCACCGGCGGCATGAAACGCAACGACAGGATGAAGAACATGATGTCGGGGGTGCGCTTGGTTTTAAACTTCGAGAGCGCATACGCCGCCGGCAAACCGAAGATGACGCCGAGCAGCGTCGCCACGCCGGAAATGATAAGCGAATTCACCACGCCTTTGTAGATGTCGACGCTGCTGAAGATGGTGGCATAGTTTTCGAGGGTCGGGGTGAAGATGAACTTCGCCTCCGTTGTGACGATATCCTTGAGGTGCTTGAAGGAGCCCATGAGCGTCCATGCCGCCGGGAACAGCACCATCAGCGCGAGCGCCACAACGAGGACGAATCCGATCAGGTTGCGTATCAGTCTCATCGGCTGGCCCGTTTCCATAACAGAGTGAAGAGGACGACCGTGATTATCATCATCATCACGGAGATCGCCGACGCGTAAGAGACCTCGCCTCCGACGCTGATGCCGGTGACAAAGGCGAAAAGGTCGACCGTTTCGGTCGAAATGCCCGGTCCGCCGTTTGTCATGGTGTAGATGAGGTCGAAGGAGCGCAGGGATTCGATCATCTTGACGAAGGTAATCGCCACAAGCGGCCCCCTGAGCATCGGAATGGCGACAAGACCATACACTTCCAGTACGTTGTTGCATTCCATTTTCGCGCAGTCCATGTTGGACTGGGGCAGCGTTTCTATCAAATTGAGTACGATCACCGCGAAAAACGTTCCCCATTGCCAGATGTCCACCATGGCGACGGAGTAGATGGCGTAGGTCGGACTGGACAGGAATTCGACGTGCGGCAGTCCGAGCGAGGTGATCATGATGTTGACGATCCCCATCAGGGGATTGAGCATGAACTTCCAGATGTAACCGGCGCTGATCTTCGGCAGCAGAACCGGGATGAATAGAAGGAGGGAAAGGATCTTCCGCCATTTCCCGAATGTCTTTTCGTAAAGGATGACGCCGCCGACGACGGCTATGAACATTGTCCCGACGACGGTCACGACCTCCCACTTTACAGAAACCCAGAGCGCGTTGAAGAAGCGGGAGTCCTTTATGAGGTCGAGGTAGTTCTGGAACCAGACGTAGTCCCAGTCCTTGAACATGAGGCTTCTGTCCTGAAGGGACAGGTTGATAGCGCCCAGAGTCGGCACCAATGCGAGAATGCCGAGCACGATCAGGGCGGGAATGAGAAACACATACGGCAGGCTGGTGTTACGCATGTCTGACCTCGCGTTCCGCGGATGAAAGGCGCCACGGACTCCGCACCCGGGCGCGGAGTCCGTGATCGGATATCTGCTTATTGGCGCGCAGCCCTTCTGAGGATGCGGTCGGCCTTTTCGGCGGCCTGGTCGAGCGCTTCCTTGGCGGTCTTGATTTCGCCGGTGTAGTACTGCTCGAGCGCGATGCCGAGTTCGTCGCCGATCTGCGGCCACACGGGCGAGCGCATGATCTGGACGTACATGCCGGGCGAATTGATCTGCATGCCTTCGTAGACGGCGGGGGGCATGTTGTCCTTGAAGAGTTGCGACGATTGCGAGGATTTGCGGAACACAGTGTTGGGGAGACCGTCCTTGATGCGGCGGGCTTCCATCTCCTTGCTCGTCACCCAGGCGATGTAGCGCGCAGCGAGACTGCGGGTGCAGTCGTCCTTGCACGCCGGAGCGGCGATTGCGAGGCCGTGTCCCCAGCCGGCGGAGACGATGGGGGCGGGCTGCTTGGCGTAAATTACCCTGCCGGCGACCTGGGATTTTTCCGCGTCCTCCATCCAGTCGGCCCAGCTCATGGTGTCGAGCATGAAGACGGCATTGCCGGAGCGGAACGCTTCGAGGTCGTCGGACCAGCTGTAGGTGAAGGCTCCGGGAGGTCCGTAGGAGAGGAGTTCCTTGTACATCTCGCTCGCCTTGACGCCGGCCTCGGAATTGAACGCCGCCTTACCGTCGGCGTCAAGCCATTCGCCGCCGAGGGCGCGGAAGAACTGGGTCCAGCGCCAGACGTTGGCGCCGGAGCCGCGCTGGCCGCGGCCGGTGGCCGCGTAGATTTCAGGCGGATTGTGGACCTTCGGCAGCATGGCCATGAACTCCTCGAGCGTTTCCGGCGGCTCGAGACCCAGCTTGTCGAGGATGTCCTTGCGCGAGAAGAGGGCGTCGGGCGCGCCTTCGAGCGGGCAGAAGTACGGAACGCCATCGATGGACGCGACGTCGCGGTTGCCTTCGAGGAAGTCGTTATAGTCGTATTCTTCCGGGTAGTAATCGAGGAGCGGCAACACCCATCCCGAATTGACGAATTCGGCGATGTTCGCTTCGTCGATATAGTAGATGTGATACGAACCCGCGCCGGTCGAGGCGTCGAGACGCGCGCGCGAGCGACGGTCGTTCTCGCTCAGGTACGTGATGTTGACCTTGACGTTGTTCGCCTCCTCGAACTCTTTGACGTAGTTCTCGGAGTGGGCCAGGGACAGGTGCCGTTGGGCGATGATGTTTAGCTCGGTCACACCGCAATTCGGTCCGCCGGGCGCAGCCGCCTGTGCCGTCGCCGCGAACGCCATGCAAGCCGCCATGATCGCGGCCGCCAGAACGCCTTTCTTCATCTGTTTCTCCTCCTGCAAAACGACAAAAAACATCGCGACGCCAGCGACGCGCTGACGCCGAAATAACGCAGGGATTATGGAAAGGCGCGTACCGGGCAACGTGGCGACGCGCCGTTATCCGTCCTGGTCGGTGGAGAAAAGTGAATGCAGCGACAGTAAATCAGGGCCGTTTTCCCGTCCCGGTTGATCGT
>JAIRTL010000086.1 GCA_031254915.1 Planctomycetota bacterium | reverse complement strand
GGGATCCTGGTACTGTGCTTTGGCTTTCAACATGGCTATCTCCTGAAATTTAAATACGCTATATAGGAGATAACTGTATCCGATGAAAGTTGATCATGCGCCTATTGGGATAGGCTCTTAGCCGATGCCCGCAAACAACTATGGGGCGAAAGAATTATGGCCATGTCGTCCTCACGCTCCGACCTTACGATAATTCAGGAAATACTTGTCAACGCACTCGTTTGGGCTGCATAATTTCAAAAAGTCCACGAACAAAGGGTGGACTTTTAAAGATTACGCAACCCAAACCAGGGCACACGGGCCGCACCGCCATAGGCGGTGGTTTACCGAAGCTAGTTATAGCTCGATCGCAAATGCAAAGACTTGCAGAGACAATCAAAACGGGGCAAATGAATGCCGAAATGAGACATTGGAAAAAATCCCCCTGTGCCGCAAGGGGAAACAGGGGGAAAACATACTGGCACCCCGGAAGGGAATCGAACCCCTATCTGCAGCTCCGGAGGCTGCCGCCTTATCCATTGGGCTACCGGGGCGCTTTAAAATCGGCAAACCGGCTGCAGGGTCGGTTCGAACCAGTATAGCGTTCGGGCGATCCGTGTCAATGCCGGCCGCGCGCGGAGCCGAAGAACGCGCGTATCCTCTCCGCCGCCGCCAGCGGATCAAGCCCGTCCATTCCTTTCCCCGCCTCGAGCGCGAGCGCGCCCGGGGGTCGCCAGACCCGGGAATCCGTCGGGCCGAACACGACCGCCACGCGCGGCCGTGAGCCGTCCTCCGTCTCCACCGCCGCCGCGAGGTGGCCGACGCCGCCGTCGTTGCCGAGGTACAAGTCCGCCCCGGCCAAAAGCGCCGCCAACTCCGGAAGCGCCGGCCTGGCGATCGGCAGCGATCCGGGCAGGAGGCGATGCAGCCGGTCGCCGAGGTCGCCGTCCGCTTCGCCCGAGACGACGACAAACCGGCCGATGCCTGTCTCCGATGCGGCGAGCGCCCGACAGACGGCGGCGAAATGCGCGACAGGCCAATTTTTCCGTACGCTTCCGGAGCCCGGATGCGCCACGACATAGCGTCCGGGCCGTTCGTCCGGGAACACGCCGCAACGCGCGAAGCGCAAGCGCGCAAAAGCGTCCGGATCGCGCGGAACTTCCGGACGCCTCCAGCCCTTTTCTACAAGCCAATCACCGCATTGCCGCGCCATCCAGAGGTAGATCGACCCGTCGTCATCGCCGGGCGGACGGGACGGAAGCATATGGATGTCGGCGTTTGGCGCGGCGGCGGCGAGCCTGGCGGCCACGCGCGCCCCGTCGCCGAGAAACGCGAACACCGCCCGGCAGCGGGCGAAAAATTCCCGCAACGCCGCCGGCGGCTCGGCATCGTCTGCGCGATACAGCCACGACCACGCCGATGCGTCCCAGTCGAGCGCCCTGTCGATCCAGCCGGCGTCGGCGAAAAGCCGGCCGCGTTCACCCGGCGCCGCGAACGACAGGGCGATTGTCGGCTCCGCGGCCCGCGCCGCGGCGAGGAGGCCGCGCGCGCAGAGCACGTCCCCGAGCGCCCCCGGCCGCAGCACGGCGATCCGGTCGGCGGGCGCTGAATATTCCGGTTTCAAAAAATCCGCCATCGGCGCACCGTTTACGGCTTCGAGTTAATCTTCCCGGAAAAGGAAAACACCCCCCCGAATTCCGGGGGGGTGAGGGCGAACCACCGAACTGCGCATTAGGAGGCAATCAGTAGGGGCCGACCTACGCGAGGGGACGGCATTTCGTGGCTTCCGGGCCCTTGCGTCCCTGCGCCGGTTCAAACTCCACCTTCTGGCCGTCCTTGAGGGTCTTGAATCCATCCATCAGAATATTCGAGTGATGGATGAAGAGATCCTGTCCCCCGTCGTCCGGAACGATGAAGCCATACCCTTTTTGATCACTGAACCATTTGACTGTTCCCGTAGCCACTAAGCACCTCCCATTCACAACACCCCGCCCAAGCGGGTACGTCCTGCCCGGTTGAAAATAATGGTCAGGCACCCGGGTTATGCATAACCAGACATAAACGCATTAAATGGTTTTTACGACCGCGTGTCAAGGACAACATTCACAAATGTTAAATACCTGCATACCTGCGCGCTCCCCGCGAAGCGTCCGCCTCCGGCGGCGCCGCAAACGAACCTTGACAAACCAAGCGAACTCTGGGTATCCTATGGCTGTCGTCCGCGTTTTCAGGACGGAACAAGGCGCGCCGGCTTCACCCGTACCGGGATTCCCGAGCGGGCTTTCGTATTTCTCGATACGGACAAGAATCCCATGGAATTCATTCGCCAGATGACGGCCAGCGTCAAAGTGAAGCTTATCGCCGGCTTCCTCTTCGTCTCCCTCATCTCCATCGTCGCCGGCGCTTTCGGCATCCTGCCGATCAACCGGCTGGAGGCCAACCTCACCCATATCGGGCACGCCAACCTCCAGGCTGTCCTGCTAATCGATAAAATCAAGGAGGCGCAGTCGAAAGTCGTCATCGCCGAGCGCACCCTTCTCATCCGCCAGCTCGCCAACCAGGAGATCAGGCGAGAGAACTACGATTCCATGGCCGCCGCCGACGCCGACGCCGATCAGGCGGCCGCCGAGTTCGAGCGGTTGAACCACAGCGCCGAGGTGCTTTCCGCCTGGCGCGCCTTCCGCCAGGCGTGGAGCGTTTGGAAGGAAAAGCAGGCCGAGCTCCTCCTGGTTCTCGAAGAACAGGAAAAGCTTCTCAGCCAGGGAATTCGCGGCGGCAGGCAGTTCGACCGCTTTTCGAACCATGCTTTCGAACTCGCCTTCAGCGACGTCAACGATTCGCGCATCCATTCCACGCAGCACCTCACGGGGCTTGTGGAGCTGATCCGGAACGGGGCGGTCGATTCGGTGAACCAGTCGCTCGAGACGGCGCGGACCAGCGTCCTCTGGCAGATCAGCCTTCTCGCGGTGGCGTTCGTCGCCTCCGTCATCATCGGCGTCATGATGTCGCTGCGGATCACCAGGCCAATCCTCAAGAGCGTCCATCATATCGCCCGCGTAGCCAGCGGGAACCTCCAGTCCGACGTCGAAGGCGACCTTCTCGCGGAACGGGGCGAGATCGGCCTCCTGGCCCGCGCCATACAAAAGCTCATCGAATCCTCGCGCATGGAGGTCGCCATCGCCGAGCGCGTCGCCAACGGCGATTACACGGGTTCGGTCGCCATGCGCTCCGAGCACGACGAACTCGGGCAGGCGGTGCGGAAGATGCTCGACGTCACCAAGGAGGCGCTCAGCAAGGTCGATGTGGCGGTGAGCCAGGTCACCTACGGCGCCGGCGCCATCAACAGCGCCAGCCAGTCCCTTTCGCAGGGCGCGATGGAGACGGCCTCGTCGCTCGAGGAGATTTCCGCCTCCATTTCGCAGATCGGCCAGAAGACGCGCGCCAACGCCGCCAACGCCGACGAGGCCGACAAGCTCGCCGCCTCCAGCCGCGCCGCCGCCGACAAGGGCTACGACGCGGTCGCGGAAATGATCGCTGCCATGAAGGACATCCGGACCACCGGCGTGCAGATCGTCAAGGTGGTGAAGCTTATCGACGACATCGCCTTCCAGACCAACCTGCTCGCCCTGAACGCCGCCGTCGAGGCGGCGCGCGCCGGACGGCACGGGCGCGGCTTCTCCATCGTCGCCGACGAAGTGCGCAGTCTCGCCGGGCGGAGCGCCAAGGCCGCGAGGGAAACGTCGGAGATGATGCAGCGGACCGTGGAGAAGCTGGAGAAGGGGGCGCAGTTCGCCGAGCACACGGACAGCGTGCTTCGGGAAATCGTCGACGCCGCCGCCAAGGTGGCGGAACTCTTCAAGGAGATCGCCCGCGCCTCCAACGAGCAATCCCAGGGAATCGGTCAGATCGCCAACGGCCTGTCGCAGATCGACCGCGTCACCCAGCACAACACCATCACCGCCGGCGAGACCGCCTCCGCGGCCAACGCCCTTCTCCGCCAAGCCGAGGGACTGCGGGAAATGATGGAGCAGTTCCGCCTCGTCGCGCTCGAGGACGCCGCCGCGCCCCTGGAAATCGTCATGCGCCGCCGCGAAGACGACGGACCGCCCGAATCATGAGCCTCAACGTCCAGATCCCCGACACCTTCAGCGGTCCCCTGGACCTGCTCCTCCATCTCATCCGCCGCGACGAGATGGACATCCACGACATTCCCATCGCGCAATTGACCTCCGCCTACATGGAGGAGATAGAAAAGCTCGAACTGGTCGATGTCGACGAGGCGTCGGAATTTCTCGACCTCGCCTCGCGGCTGGCGGAAATCAAGAGCCGGATGCTGCTCCCGGAGGAAGAGCGCGACGACGCCGGGGAAGACATCGACGACCCCGATCCCAGGGCCGGGCTGGTGAGGGCGCTTCTCGAATACCGCCGGTTCAAGGAGGCGGCGGAACTCCTGCGCGGCCTCGCCGAGGAACAGGCGCGGCGCTACCCCAGGATCGCGCCGCCGCCGGCGCTCGACATCGCGGAGGAGCCGGTCGAACGCCTCGACTCGTCCGACCTGTTCGAAGCGTTCCAGGCGCTTCTGTTCCGGCTCGTTCCCGCCGACGGCGCGGACGCCGTGCACTACCAAAGGAAGTTTCCTCCCGTCACCGTCAGGATCAAGCAGATCGAGAACGTCCTCGCCTCCGCCGGCAAGACCAGGTTTTCCCTCCTTCTTTCCGGCAAGCCGACGCGCGAGGAGATGGTCGGCTTCTTCATCGCCATGCTCGAACTGATCCGCCGGGGAAAGGTGGCGGCGCGTCAGGGCGGTCCCTACGGCGACATCGTCATCGAAGCCCGCACGCCGGGGGTCGGGGAATCCGTCGAAGGGGGACGCGCTGGGGGACGTGCGGCTCGGCGGCGGGTCGCGCGGGGAAGGGGAGCCGGCAAGGCCGGCGCCGCATTCCCGCGCGCGGTCGTTTACCGCCCGCCGCCGTCGGTTCAGGCGCGGCGGCCGCCGCCGGCGTTTCCCTCCGGCGGCAGGTACGGCTTCAATGCAACGCCGGTGGGGACGTCGCCGCCGCCGGTCTTTTTCTCCCCTTGCCGGGCGAGATGAAATCATGGACGCCGGCTCCGGCGCGGCCGGAACCGGCGGGGGACGCGCGCGAGGGGATTTCCCCGCGGTAATCATGGTTCATCTCTCACTGAACGCCACTGGATACGGTCATTTTTGGATTTCCCACCGCAACCACTTGATAATATACTGTTAAGCGTTTTGCAATTGCGCTTCCCCAAACTGTGCGCCGCAAGCAATGCGCCCGGGAAACGAATGTGGAATGGGGCGACCCCCAACCCCATTTTCACAATTTCGAGCCGCGCACAGTATACAAGAGTGAGTATGGGATGGATCAGGGTCGAGCGTTTTCGCAAATGGTTGATCTTTCCCCGGCGCGTTTTGGTTGGCGCGGTTGAGCCCGAAAACGCGCTAACGGAGGGATACGTCATGTCCAATGCCAGCATTCCCGCCGTTTTCAGCGGGCACGAGAACGGGTTGGTGGAAAAGATGTCCCGGAGGAAGGCCGCGGAGGGCGCGCGCGGCGCCGGCGCGGACGTCGTCGTCCTGTCGGCGGGGAGCGCGTAGCCTCATGCCCGACGACGCACAGAATGATCCGACCGGCGACGTCAGCGTCGTCGTGCCCGCCGCCGGCGAGAGCCTGCGCATGGGGGGCGACAGGCGCAAGCCGTTCCTCCAGCTTCTCGGCGAGCCGATCGTCATGCGCACCTGCAGGCGGCTGATGGAGGTGCCGGGCGTGTTTGAAATCGTCCTCGTCGTTCATCCCGACGACCTGGAGTTCGTCCAGGGCGAGGGCTGGCCGGTTCTACGCGAGGCCGGCGTCGAATTGGCCGTCGCCGGCGGCGCTTCGCGGGCGCAGTCGGTGTGGAACGGCATCCAGGTCGTGTCCGCGCGGGCGGAAATCATCGCCGTGCACGACGCCGTCCGGCCGTTCTTTCCCCTCGACATGGCGAAGGCTTTGGTGAGCATCGCCCGCAGGCGCGGCGCCGCCGTGCCTGTCACCCCGCTCACCGACACGCCGAAGCGGATCGAGGGCGATCGCGTTCTGGAAACGCCGCGCCGCCTCGGGCTGATGCGCGTCCAGACGCCGCAGGTTTTCCGCAGCGACCTCATCATCGAGGCGTACGAATACGCCATTCGCACCGGCGGCCTGTCCGAGGCGGTCACGGACGACGCGCAGCTTGTCGAGCGGATCGAAGGCGACGTGGCGGCGGTGTATGGCGACGACCTCAACATCAAGATCACTTCGCCGCGCGACCTTCAGGTGGCGGAGGCGTTATTGCGGGCGGGATTGGTGAAATAAGACGTAGAGCGTTTTTGCCAACTCCTGTCGCTGCGACTGTTGGAGAAACTCCACTTTCAAGTCAAAAGGCAAAAGTCGCAAATTGCCCTACGCCTCTTTTGGGCCGCGTTTTCCGCCCGCGTTCCGCCTCGGCGGCGCCGTCTTCACCTCGACCGCGCCGTCGATGTCCGGTTCGTTCTGAACCTTCCCGCCGTCCTCCGGTTCGATGCCGCCGACCGGCGACCCGTCGTCGTCCTCCCCGTTTTCCCCCGCTTCGGCGTCGTCGGCTTCGCCCTCGCCGTCATTTTCCCGCGGCGGCGGGGCGGGCGGCGCCACGCCTTCGAGGAATTCCCCGTAGCGGCGGAATTTGTCGTAGCGTCGGGCGACGAGTTCGTCGGCGGGAACGCCGGCGAGTTCGTCAAGGTTGCGGATGACGGCGTCGCGAAGAAGGTCGCCCATCTTCCTGAGGTCGCGGTGCGCGCCGCCGAGGGGTTCGGGCACGACCTCGTCGATGAGTTTGTATTCATACAGGTCGCGGCTGGTGAGCTTCAGCTCTTCGGCGGCCTCGGCCTTCATGTTGCCGTCGCGCCAGAGGATCGAGGCGCAGCCCTCCGGGCTGATGACGGAATAATACGAGTAGCGGAGCATGAGGATGCGGTCGCCGACGCCGATTCCCAGCGCCCCGCCCGATCCGCCCTCGCCGGTCACCACGCAGACGACCGGCACGCGCAGGCGACTCATTTCGCGCATGTTCTCGGCGATCGCCACGGCGACGCCGCGCTCCTCCGAGCCGATCCCGGGGAAGGCGCCCTTGGTGTCGATGAAGGTGACGACGGGAATGCCGAATTTTTCCGCCAACTTCATTTTCCGGAGCGCCTTGCGGTAGCCTTCCGGATGGACGCAGCCGGCGTTCGAGAGGTGGCGTTCGTTCACGTCGCGGCCGCGGTGCTGGCCGACAAGCATCACCCGGCGGCCGCCGATGGTTCCGAGGCCGGAGACGATGGCGAGGTCGTCGCGGTACATGCGGTCGCCGTGGAGTTCGATGAAATCGTCGAAGACGAGCGAGGTGTAGTCCCTGGTCTGCGGGCGCCCGGGGTGCCTGGCGACCAGCACCACCTGCCAGGCCTTGAGGTTGTCGTACAGCTGGCGCTCGACCTGGGCGTACTGCTTCTGCATCGGTTCCAGGAGGACCTTCAGCCCGGGGGAATCCTCGGAGCCGGCGATCATCTCGTCGATCCGGCGCTTCAATTCCCGCAACGGCGCCTCGAAAGGCAACAATTCCCTGTCGTCCGCACTCATTCGTCGCTCCGGGCCGCCCGCGGGCCGGCCCTTTATTTCAGGGGCTGTCAGTCGTTGGCGAAATACCGCACCGCGCGGCGGAAAATGCGCAGACCCAGGCCTTCCCGCCGGTCGACGCGCTTGTTCCTGGTCCAGCGCGGATGCTGGAAGAAGGAAACGTAGCGTTCGGGGTGGGGCATGAGGCCAAACACCCTGCCGGACCGGTCGGAGATGCCGGCGATGTTGTCGAGGGAGCCGTTGGGGTCCTCCGGGTAGACGGGGACGTCGCCGCGCGGGCTGGCGTAGCGGTACGCCACCTGGCCGTTCTCCACCAGCCGGCGGAGCGCTTCCGGGTTGCGCGCGACGAGCTTTCCCTCGCCGTTGGCCACCGGAAGCTCCAGTTCCTCGTCGGGTTCGGCGAACACGCATTTGACGTTGTGCGGCGCGCGCAACCTGACCCAGCGCGCCTCGAACTTGCCCGAGTCGTTGTGGGCGAGGGTGAGCATGCGCTCGGCCGGCCCCCGCATCTTCGCGTCCGGCAGAAGGCCGGTCTTCACGAGCGTCTGGAAGCCGTTGCAGATGCCGATCACGAGCCCGCCGCCGTGGATGAACTGTTCGAGCCGTTCGCCGAGGGAGTGCGCCAGCTCCACCGCCAGGACCTTTCCCGCGCCGACGTCGTCGCCGTAGGTGAAGCCGCCGGGGAGGGCGAGGATCTGGCAGTTGGCGAAGGGGTCGGAGGACGTCGCCAGCCAATTGACGTGGGCGAGTTCAGTGTCCGCGCCCGCCAGTTCGAACGCGTATTTGGTCTCCTGGTCGCAATTGGTTCCGGCCGCGCGGACAACCAGGGCCCGTGGTTTTGTCATCATGCATCCCTTGCCGTAAAAATAAAGGCGTCTCAGGTCGCGAAGAACAGGTCCGACTCCCGGTACTCCAGCGCCGACCGGCGCATTATCGCCTCCACGCCCGGCCAGTTCAAGCCCGTTCTTTCAAACACCTCCGGCGAGAGTCTGGGGATGAACGGATCGCCGGCCGATCCCATCAGCGTCGAGCGGGCGATGATGTCGGCGAAATTCACCACCGACGCCAGGGGTCGCGTCTCCTCCGAGGCCGATTCCGGATCGTGATGGCAGCGCGCGACCTCGACCATCAGTTCCGGCAGGTTCCAGCGCTCCATCAGGGCCGCGCCTATCGTGGCGTGGTCGTAGTCGAGCGTTTTTTTCTCCGCCTCGTGGAATACGATCCGCTCCGCCTCGACGACCGCGAGGACGGCGCGCATGTCCTCCGGCGCCTTCATGGCCATGACGCTTTTTCCCAGATCGTGGAGAAGGGCGCACACGAAGGCGTCCTCCTCAAGCTTTACCCGCAGGCCCTTGGCGATGTGCCCGGCGACGAGCGCCGTGCCGATCGAATGCCGCCAGAACGCCTTCATGTCGAACCCCGACGCCTTGGAGACGGAAAAGTTGTCCATGATGAAGGCGGACAGGGCGAGGTTTCTGACCTGGTTGAAGCCGAGGATGACGACGGCGTTGGTGATCGTCGTGATGCGGCGCGAAAAACCGTAGTAGGAGGAGTTCACCAGCCGCAGAATGCGGGCGGTGAGGCTGGGATCGCGGGAGAGGATCTCGTTGATGTCCGACGCCGTCGTCCTCGGGCTGGCGATGAGCTGCGTGAGCTTCGCCACCACGTCCGGCAGGATGGGCATGTCGCCGAAATTGTCGAGCACTTCCCGGATGTCAGCCACGCACCAGCCCCTCCCGCGCGCAGAGGACGGCGAGGCGGAGGAGTTCGCGCATGACCGGATCCTGCCTGTGTTCGGAGAACATGGCCGCGAGGCGCTTGAGGCGGTCCTCGACGGCGGCGGGGTCGTCCGCCGGCCGTTTGCCGGCGGCGTGGATTCTGGTTTGCGAGCGCGCCCGCCGGGTGGAGGAGCCGCCGCGCACCGCGACGGCCTCGACCCCGAGATCGCGCATCCTGGAGAGGTTGTTGCCGTCGATGACCGTGCCGGCCGTGACGACGACGACGCCGTCCGGGCGCGTTGCGTCGCTGGACAGCGTCATGCCGGTGCGCACCGAGGCGATGGGAAGAATGGGCATCCGTTTCCCTTCCGCCCCTCAGAAGCGCTTACGGTTGAAGACGAAGACGGCGAAGACGAGGACGGCCGCCGAGTAACAGATTCCGTAGGCGGCGGCGACGAGGAACTGCTCGACGGTCGGCATCGGACCGAGGACGACCTGGTTGCGCAGGTGGAAATGCCGCAGATCCGGAAGCACATAGTAGAGGAACACGGACACCGGCCGGTAAATGAAGTACGAACGCGAGACCACCTCGATCAGCACCTCGCCGCTGGCCGCGGCGGACTCCGCCGCCGGCTGGAACTTCGTGAACATGAAGTTGATCGTCGAGGAGACCTGGCCGATCAGGTAGGCGGTGAAGGTGAAGATGGCGGACAGGGTCGGGCTCGCCATGGAGCCGAAGAGGGTGGCGAGGGCGACCACGACCATGAGTTCGAAAAAGACCAGCAGTCCCGCCCCGACGTACCAGCGCCAGTGGACGAGGTCCGTCCACGGCGTTTCGGACGTCAGCGGGGAATTGGCGGCGGCGTAGGCGACGAAAAGCAGCGCCGCCGAGAGCATCCCGACGAGCGCCAGCCCGAGCACCGCGAGGAGTCCGAAATATTTGCCGAGAAGGAACTGCCAACGCTCCACCGGTTTGGAAAGAATCGTGTAGATCGTTCGTTTTTCGATTTCCTTGTGGACCAGCCCGGCGCCGATGAAAACCGCCATCAGCGCGACGAAGAAGCTGAGAACCGCGAGGGAAAAGTCCTGCACCACCTGCAGCTGGTCGCCGATGGAGATCCAGCCGAAGGCGAGGCTGCCCACCAGCATCATCAACGCGAAAAAGGCGACGACGTACAGGATGCGGTCGCGGATCGATTCGCGGAAGGTGTTTTTCGCGATCTGGTATATCTTGCCCATGCCTACGCGTCCTTATTGGTGGAGACCGGTGTGGGAGTGCTCGATGTCGCCGGCGGCGCGTCCGGTCGTGCGCATGAAGTAGTCCTCAAGCGATTCCCGGATCGGGCCGAATTCGGTGAGCCGGCCGCGTTCGATCGCCAATTTGCAGGCGGCGTCGGCGTCCTCGCGGTCTGTGAATATGAAGATCGTCCGCTCCGGGTCGGAAACGACGCGGCGCGCCTTTTTCCGCAAGCTTTCGAGATCGTCCGCCGGAAGGTCGGCGACGCCGACCTCGTATTCCTGTTCGCGGGCGTCGAGCAGATCGTTGATGCGGCCGACGGCGAGGAGCTTGCCCCGGTCGAGGAGCGCCGCCCGGTCGCAGATCATCTCGACGTCCGAAAGGATGTGCGACGAGAAGAAAATCGTTGCGCCCCCGGTGCGCAGGTTGAGGATCGCCTCCCGGACCTGGCGGCGGCCGACCGGGTCGAGGCCGCTCATCGGCTCGTCGAGGATCACCAGGCGCGGCTTGTGGACGATCGCCTGCGCGATGCCCAGGCGCTGGCGCATGCCTTTGGAAAACTCCTTGAGCCGGATGTTTTTCGCGTCCTTCAGGCCGACGAAGTCGAGCAGCCCGTCGATCCGTTCCGCGCGCCCGGCGACCGGGAGGTCGCAGAGGGCGCCGTAGAAGTCGAGCGATTCGGCGGCGGTGAGGTATTCGTAGAAATAGGGGTTTTCCGGCATGAAGCCGATTTTCCGGTGGCACTCCATGTCGGTGGACGGAATGCCGAAGATACTGGCGATGCCGCTGTTCTGCTGCTGCAGGCCCACCAAAATTTTGATGGTCGTCGTCTTGCCGGCGCCGTTGGCGCCGAGAAAGCCGTAGAT
>JAIRTL010000066.1 GCA_031254915.1 Planctomycetota bacterium | reverse complement strand
CGAAGTCGGCGAGGACGACGACATTTTCGGGGCGGTTGTCGAGAAAGCGCCGGGATGCATATACCGACGCCTCCACGAGAGGGTCGTGGTTGCCGGGAAGAAGGAAGACGGGGACGGGTATGGACCGGATCGCGTCAATAGCGCGCAGAAGCGTTTTCTTGCCGATGCGGTTCGATTCGAAAACATCGCCGGCGACGACGACGAAATCACATTTTTCGGCCGCGGCGAGACGGCCGATCGAACGGATGGCGTCGAAGCGGGCCTGATCGTACAGTTCCTGAGCCCCGTCCATGAGAAAGCGTCTGGTCATGCCGAGCTGCCAGTCGCTCGTGTGGATGAATTTCACGGAGATTCTCCATCGTCGCGGAGCCACCAGGGCGACTCGTCGCTTGAGGGCGCGGGCGGGAATCCGTTTCCATCCGGACGCGGATCCGATCTACCGTCGTGACGAAGATCGGTCAGCCGCCCGAACTCGCGCGCCAGGCGCGTTATCGCCTCGACTGCTTCCGCCGCGCCCGTGGACGCGGCGATGATGATCCTCCACTTGACGCCGGTCAACGAACGCATCGACAACTCCGGACCATGAACGGCAAAAATGCGGGTCGAACCCTGGAAGCGGTATTCGACGATGTGTTTATCCCGGAATTTCTCCGACTCCCGACAGGACGTACCCTGGTCGATAGGCGAAGTGGACCAGGTCGGCGCGGTCGGTGACGCCGGAAAGCACGAGAACGGTTTCTATCTCCGACTCGACGCCGGCGATGATGTCCGTATCCATTCTGTCGCCGATGATCGCCGTGTCTTCGCGCAGGGCGTCCAGGCGCTTCAGGGCGTGGCGCATCATGAGCGGATTCGGCTTGCCGACAAAATAGGCGTTCACCCCGGAGGACATCTCTATAGGCTTCACCAGGGAGCCGCAGGCGGGGACGATTCCGCATTCTCCCGGACCGGTCGGATCCGGATTGGTGCCGACCAGCTTGGCTCCCCTGGTGCGGATAAGGTGAACGGCGCGCTCCAATTTTTCATAATTGTACGACCGTGTTTCGCCGACGACGACATACTCCGGATCGACGTCGTTCATGGTCAGGCCGGAGTCGTACAAGGCGTTGAGGAGTCCCGATTCGCCGATCGCATACACGCCTGCCCCCGGGCTTTGCCGCGCCAGGAAATCGGCGGTGGCGAGGGCGCTGGTGTAGAAGTGGCTCTCATCGACCTCAAGTTTCATCCGCGCCAGCCGCTGGCGCAGCTCGCGCGGGCTGCGTTCGCTCGAATTGGTGAGGAAAATGAAATTTTTCCCGTCTCTCTGCAACCATTCGACGAAATGCTGAACCCCGTCAAGAAGGCGGCTGCCGTGGTAGATGACGCCGTCCATATCGCAGATGAAGGCGGTTTTGCGGCGAAGCTCCTCGATGTTCTTGTCCGGCCTGAACGCTTTTTCTGTCCCGTCCGTCATGATGACCGTCTCCTTTCTCGCGCGGGTTGGGTCGGTTCGGCGTCGATCGGATAACGCATGACGACGATGCGTCCCCCCCGGTGGTTTTCTTCGAACTGTCGTTCCCGGCCCATGTTCGCGTAATATGCCGCTTCCTTGTCAGTCCAAAGGAAGCATTCGTCGTACTCAAGAGTGCGGACGATGTCCGTCACCCGCGTCACCAGCCGCGCGGCGATTCCCCTGCGCCTGTGTTCGGGCGGGACAAATACCGACGCCAGCCACGGTTTGAGGTGCGGGCGGGTCTCGAGATCGCAATCGATCAGCGCCGCCGTTCCAACGGGTTTGCCGTTTTCGTGGGCGACTATGGTGAAGGGAATCGCGTCGCGGCGCATTTGGATGCGCAGGTTGCGCGTCCGCGTTTCCATGGTCGCGCCTGGATAGAGGTGTCTCCATTCCCCATGCAGCCAAGCGGCAAGATCGCGCAGGAATTCGGGACGGTCGGCGAGATAATCGATTTCAAGCGCGTCCACGGCGCTCCTTTTAAACCAGAAAGCCGGATGCCTGTATTGACTCCGGGACTCTCAAAAAAACCGTTCAGGTTCATTATTCATTCGAAAGCCTGAATCGGATATTTTTTGATTATGGACGCAACGATTATATCACAACTCCGTCGTATCGCCAAGGCGTAAACCAGTACTCCAAGGCGGGCGGGCGTCTGTACCGCGCCCAGTATGAAAGCCGGCGAGTCGCAGAATCGCCTCGTGCGCGAGTCTGAGGCCGAAAATGCCGGTGAGCGATGACAAGCTCCCCAGGGTGTCTCGCTTCCTGCCCCGCTCGTATTCGTCGCCCGGTTCGAGGCCGGCGTCGGCGCCTGCGGCGGCGACGGCTTCCGGGTGTTTGGCTTCGTCCGAGTAGACGCACCACAAGTCTCCCTCGACGCCGTGCCGGCGCAGACGTTTTTTCAGATGGCGGTTCAACGGACAGCCGGACGCTTCGAAAAGCGGCCCGAATTTGACTCTGGAAGCGTCGAGGCGCGTCGCCGCACCCATGGCGGAAAAGATGGGGAGCCCGAGCGCCGCCGACGCGGCGATAATTTCCGTTTTCGGGTTGAGGCTGTCCACGGCGTCGATCACCAGATCGGGGTCGCCGGAAAGCAGGCGTCCAAGCGTATCGGCGTGGGCGAATACCGGCTCCGCCTCGACGGCGGCGCGGGGATGTATGTCGAGGATGCGTTCCTTGGCGACGTCGACTTTTTTTCTGCCGATCGTCGAGTGAAGCGCATAGATCTGGCGATTGAGATTGCTTGGGCGAATCTCGTCGAAATCGACGAGGCGAAACGCACCAACACCTGCACGCGCAGGCGCTTCCACGGCGTACGAGCCGACCGCGCCAAGGCCGAACACCACTATTTTCGCCCGATTGATCCTGCGAACGCCGTTGTCGCCAAGGAGCAACCGCGTCCTCTCCATCCAGTCCATGGGAAAATCCCGATTCAGTCTCAAGTTTCGCGCGCGACTACCGATAATAAATCGAACCAGCCGGTTTCGAGGTATGCCGGTCGTTTCGACGACAGTATAAATGAACGGATTCGATAGAGATAGATGAAACAGTGATTTTACGGAGGAATGCCATGGCCGGCATCGATGGCAGCGATTTCACCAACGCCATGAACCAATTCAAACTCGCAAACAACACTATGCTTCTCGGTGGCGGCCTTTTGGGCGTCGGACCGCTTTCAGGCGACCTCATACAGCAGTGGGGAATGCTTCGCGCCAACGGCAAGGCATATGGCCGGCTTCTCGAAGCGCAGGAGAACGGCACGGTTAAGCGGAACCAGGGTTACGAGGACCTGCTTTCCGACAAGCTGATAAACGACTACTACACCCCGGGCGACAAGAGCACGGGGAAAACCTATACCTACAAGGCGCCTTCCGTTGCGAAGACGCCGGACGCCTCCGACGGCGGCGAAATGTCGCAGCTCGAGGCGTTGCGCAATCTCGCCCTCGCGGCGGTGAACAACCCGGACAGCATCACCGATAACTACGCCAACCTGTTCGAAACCATGCGCGAAAACATCGCCAAGGCGCTCATCACCAGCGGCAAAACCGCCGAGGAATCGACCTCCGAATTGAAGGAAGCGGAGACCGCGTCCATCACGGCGGACGTCGATTTCCGTCTCCTCGCGGACGACCAAACCTTCACCGTCGCCGGCAATGGCGGCGAACGCACCTACACCTTCACCGCGGGAACCTCTCTCGAGCATGTCGCCGCCGCCGTCAACGACAACGCCTCCTCCACCGGCGTCAAGGCGGAAATAACGCTTGACGAAAGCGGCAATGCCTCGGGGATCATGCTCAATTCGACCTCCGCCGGCGAGGATGCGTTCGTCAGGGTCGACCAGATGGTCGGCGCCCTCTTCGCCGCCGCCGGCAAGTCGGTTTCCGCCGCCGGCGCCGACGCGGTCGAAGGCAAGGACAAGATAGAATCGCGCGGCAACGACACCGCCGCCGCGATCGCGACCGGCATCTACTCCGGCAAAACCACGGACGCCCAGGAGTTTGTCCTGCGCGGGGCAAAGGGCGAGCGCGCCTTCTCCTTCACCTCTGGTGCGTCCGCCGAGGACATCGCCGCCGCAGTCAACGTCGCGACCGGGGAAACAGGCATCCAGGCGGAAGTCATCCGCAACGCCGCCGGCGATATCGAGGGCCTCGGGCTGAAAACGACCGAGGTGGGAGACGGGAATTACATCCAGATCGAGCAGAAGCAGGGGTACCTCTTCAGCGCCCCCGGCAAGAACGTCGAGGCGAAAGGAACGAGCGAGACGCCGAGCGGCGCCAAGACGGTGGATTCGCTGTCGCAGTTGGGCAGGGTGAACTGGGACAGCCGAACCTACAGCTTCACCGATCTCGGCCCCGGCGGCAAGGCGTCGATTACGGAAAATCCGAATGCCGCCCTCGCGGTGCTCGACCAGGCCATCAGAGACATCCACTCCGGCGCGGCGGAACTGAAAGGCGTCGACGTCGGAGCGGCCGACAAGCCAAGCCGCGACCTGGGCGAAGACGCGGACAGGTCCAACGTGCTCGAACTCAACAATTTCGGCAGCACAGCTTTGACGAATTGGCTCGACGCGCTCAAAAGCGGGGCGTGACGCCGCAGTTACGATTTCCATTCAACTTCGCAAAACGCCCAGAGAGAAACAGATGTGGAACAGGGCAACCCCCATCTCCAGTTTCACAATTTCGGGCCGCGCCCAGTATATACCGGAGCCACTTGAAATTTCGGTTTCTTAAACTTGTGGCCGCAAGTGCGCGCATAGAGTATGAGATTGAAAAACTGAATTTCCAGCGCACTCCGGTATGCCGCCGGAGAGCGAGCGAATGCGGGGAATAGACCGGTACGGGGTCGTCTCTGGGACGATCAGCTGGCTTGACGCATGTTTTTCGTCCTCGCGCTTGACAATCGTTTCTGGTCAGCTATCATATTAGCCTCACGGACGCCGCTTCCCGGACAGCCTGGTGCGGCGATCGTTATTTTAGGAATGTCTGCACAATCATTCGGGGAGTGGCGCAGCTTGGTAGCGCGCTTCGTTCGGGACGAAGAGGCCGCTGGTTCAAATCCAGTCTCCCCGACCAAATTGAACAGTAAGCCCTTCGGCGATGATGTCGAAGGGCTTATTCATTGTTACACAAAGATTTGCGTCG
>JAIRTL010000061.1 GCA_031254915.1 Planctomycetota bacterium | reverse complement strand
CCTCTAGCCCGCTAGTATCGAATGCAGTTCCTCCGTTGAGCGAAGGGATTTCACACCCGACTTGGCGAACCGCCTACGCACCCTTTATGCCCAGTGATTCCGAACAACGCTCGCACATTTCGTATTACCGCGGCTGCTGGCACGAAATTAGCCTGTGCTTCCTTTGGGCATGATCAACAACCCGGCTGTTAACCGAATTGGTTTTCTATGCCCTGACAGAGGTTTACAACCCGAAGGCCTTCGTCCCTCACGCGGCGTCGCACCGTCACGCTTTCGCGCATTGGCGAATAATTCAGCACTGCTGCCTCCCGTAGGAGTCTGGACCGTGTCTCAGTTCCAGTGTGGCCGTCCACCCTCTCAGGCCGGCTACCCGTCGTCGCCTTGGTGAGCCGTTACCTCACCAACAAGCTGATAGGATATAATCTCATCCGAAAGCGAAAGGTCCGAAGATCCCAATCCTTTTCCCACAAAGAGATGCCTCACCGTGGGCTTATCCAGTATTACCCGCCCTTTCGGGCGGCTATCCTAGTCTTCCGGGCAGATTGATCATATGTTACTCACCCGTCCGCCACTGTCCTCCAAGGCCGAAGCCTTGTTTCCCGTTCGACTTGCATGTATCACCCACGCCGCCAGCGTTCGTTCTGAGCCAGGATCAAACCCTTCAATTAAGAAAAGCTTGAACTACACGCAACCAAGGAGGCTAATCCCTGTCGCGCTGGCATTAATTGCAGATGCCCTTCCGCGAGATTGCGGACAGAACATCGGTCGCAGAACCGAATCCGTGAAGCATTCGGTTCAACTCACGAACCATACTTTAAAGCTGCCTATTGTAATTTCAAAGAGCACTCGCCCGAACAAAGCTGGGCCTTGCTGTAAAATTTAACAACCAAACGCCGATCTGCGTTCACCGGAACAAGCCGGCTGACTCGCCAATGGCGCAAATATTCTATATCGACTCCACCGCAACGATCTTTCGCACTTTTTATTTTTATCATACAGCGACAAAAAAAACGCGGGGCGTCTTCCAGCCCTGCGAAGCCGAATGGATTCGACATGATCCTTTATATCGAAATCTTCGGCGTTGTCAAGCGCTTTTTTATTTTTTATTTACGACAGAAGGGCGTTCCGCGATGACCGTAAGTCCGACTCGCGTATTCAACCGCATCAGCGATGTCTTGGATAATACTAAGAGTCGCGATTCTTTGCAAGTCCTTTTTTTCTTTTTTTGATTCCGCTCGATTTCGTCCCTTTTACAACTCCGGGGAACATCAGAAAACGTCGGTAATTACGCATCCGATTCTTGTGGAGTTGATTTGTCCCGTGGCTGCGGAAAAGGTGCGCAATCGGGCGGTGGTTGGCCCGATTTCCTCCGAAAGTCCATACGCGGAACAATCCTACGCCTCCGTATCCAGCCTACCCTTCCGGGTCCGGATACCGGTCGGCAAGGCTGCGGGAATGACGTCCGTCTCCCGCGCATCCCGAAGCTGTTCCGGCCGGTCGGCGGTGATCTCCGGCGGCGGAGGCAGCACAAAAAAACGGGACTTCAATCTGAAACCTTTGCCGAGCAGTTTGTCTGCCAATTCCCCGCCCGCGCGGGCGAGGAAATCAGCCGTTCCCTTGTTGTCGACAAACATGTTGAGAACCATGTCCTTGCCGAAAAAGCGCATATCGCCAAGCACCTGCCCAAGCACGGTCGTGTTCAGATCGAGGATAACCCTGGACGACCAGCCGCCCTTGGCGGAGCCGCCTTTTCGATAAAACATCTGCATCCTGCCGTCGCCGCCGCCTTCATTCAATTTGAACGGGACTTCCGCCAGCATGACGCCTGGGGTCCGATCCTGTCCGGCGATGTTTTCCGCTTTCACGGCGATCAATTGCCTGCCTAATTCGCGAAGCGAATTCGCCGCCTCGGCGAGCCGGGTCAGGAACGGCTCGGTGCGGATAACCGCCCGTTCCGTATCCATGAGCCGTGCGGCGAGGCCGCGTAAAAACGGTTCCGACCGCGTCGCCAGTTCCCTGGTCGCCTGGGCGCGCCGTTCCAGCGTATTGGAGAGCAGGTCCGCCATCGCCGCGTCGACGTCCCGAGCCGGAGTCTTGCCGCCGCCGGAACCGCCGGCATTGTCGGCCAAAAACGCTTCCAGCGGCCCGCCAGGCTTGAGAAGCTCGACTGAGGGCGTATTCACGCCGGGATGCGCCAATTCGCCGCGCGGCGGCGGCGAACCGGACGGCGTTGGGGCGCCAGGCGCACCCGACGTGTCGCCGGGGGTGTCGGGCTGCGGTTGCGCGAGCGATCCGGAAGCGTCCGGAGGAAGCGCCGCCTCGCCGGAACGCACTTCCGGACGCACTGTTCCGTCCGGGAGGACGGCGTTCTCCCCTTCCGGAGTCAGCGCGGAAACAGGTCTCTCCGGCAGCGTTTCGCCATTGAGACGCGCAAGGATGGCCGTCAATGCGGCGTCGATTTTCGGCAGATCGGAATGCGACTCCAGGGCGGCCTGAGCGGCGGTTTCGACCAACTCGAGCACCCGCGCCAGCGTTTCGCGACCGAACGACGAGAGAAAGCGTTCCAGCATGGCGGAGGCGTCCGCCGAGTCGAGGTCGACGGACAGCATGGCAAGCATTTCCCGCGCCGCGTCGGCTAGGGGTTTGACCTCGGGAAGCGGCACAGGGCCGCGAAGCGCCGCATCGACCGATTCGAGCAGTTTCGTTATGCCTGCCTCGCGCGAAAGAACGTCGGCGAGGCCGCTCACCACCGGCTGCGCCACTGGCACGTCGTGGGCGATCAAACGCGCAGCCGCCTTGAGAATCGCCTCCCGCTCCGTTCCCTCGCTGCCCGCCGCGAGCGAAAGCAGCAACTGGACCGTTCCCCTGTCCACCGGGGCATTACGCTCCATAAGCGCCTTCGCCGCCTCGACCGTCGCCGGCCCCGGCGTCAGACCCGCCGCCGTGAGAAGTATCGCCGCCGCCTTGTCGGCGACAGCCTCGGGGACGGCAGTTCTGCCGCCTCCCGCGTGCCGGGCAATCTCCGCCGCCTTCCCGCCTAGCGGCAGTTCGGCGGTTTTCGCCAATTGTCGCAACGCATCCGCCAGAACATTCCCGGGAATCGGCGTCGAAGTCGCCGACGTTTGTTGCGCCTGCGCTCCAGATTGTCGCGACTGCGTCCGCTCTGGTCGCGGCGGCGGAACTTCCGTGCCCTGAACGGGCGGCGTCTGTTCAGGCGGAACCGGTTGCTCCGGCTGTCTCGGCTGCGCCGGTTGCGGCTGCACCGACGATTGTCCCGGTTGCGCCGGACGGGCTTCGTCGCCAGCGTCCACCACTGGCGGCAACGAATAGTCGCTTGTCGGAATCGTCGGCCGCGCCTCGGGCGCTTGTCCCGGCTGGGCCGGAAGAGGCTCCGCTGACGGTTGCCCCGGTTGCTGCTGTGGCGGCAGCGGTTGCGCGGGCTGTGGTTGCGCTGGTTCACCCATCAGCGTGGCTGCTGGCGCTTCCGGCGTCGCCGTCTCGGCGGCTTGCGTCTGGGTTGGGCGTTCCACCGCAACCCGTATTTCAGGATCCGCGGCGACGGCGGCTCGGAGCGCCATTTCTTTTAAGGAATCGAACATCTTGGCGAAACCGACCGCATCGGCGAGGCGCATGGCGGGATCGCTCGCCAATTTCTCCGCCGGGCGTTCCAGCACTGCTTTCTCCTGATCGGTCGACGGCGCGCCTCCGGCTTCGTCCGCGCCGGACTGGAGCGGTTCATCCTGTTCCGCGCTTGTTTGGCCGGCCGTCTCTTCGGCCAGGCGCTCCAACTCCCTCGCGACCATCTTGAGAAGCATATCCGATTGCTTGGAAAAATCGGGGAGCTGTTCGAAAAGCGGTTTCAAAACCGCGCCGGAGAGCCAACCGCCGTCTATCTTCCCCCGCGTGCCTGACGCGGGCGCTTCCTCCGTCCCGACGGGCGAAGTCTGCTGTTCCTGCCCGGCCGCCGACTCCTGCGGCTGTTTCGATGGCGGTCCATAGCTTGCGGCGATGATCGGGAGATCGCGGCTTGGCAGGGCCGGACCCTGCACGACGAGCACGGTTTTGCCCTCGGGCGAGAGTTCCGCCTTGAGGATAAGGCTGGATCCGGTCGACAATTTCACCTGGCTCGACACGGCGAGGCGGTTACCGCCCCAACGAATTGTATAGACCCCGTCGCCGTGGTCTTCCTCGACGCTCGCCATGACGACGGAGCCGGGCGTGGGCAGGGAACTTTGACCGCCGCGCCGCGGCCTGCCGCCGCCCAGGTTGTTGACGATGTTGGACCATGCATCCGGCATCAGGCGTCTCCGATCCCGGCGACCGCAAGATCGGCCGCTACAGCATTATCGGTCGGGCATTCATCCTTTGAAACGTTTTTTTTCCCTATACGCCGCGTTTTCCGCCTCTTACGTGCGCGGCTCGAAATTGTGAGAATGGGGGAGCCAATTCCACATTCGTTCCCCGAGCGCATCGCTTGCCGCGCACAGTCCGGGAAATCGCAATTCCAAGGCGTAAACAGTACATATATGAATGCTGCTCCGGTCGCATCGTCAAAACCGTATCGTCATTTCCGCTTTTAGTTGACCAAGGCGGCCATATAGAGGATAATGCGCATGACTCCTGCGTGTATGGGGACAGTCTCAACGGAGATTTCCCGAGCCGATCTGGCGAATGGCGGTCGGACGGGGAGTGATGTTTTCGTCAAGGCGCAATGGACCGACAATGACCAGCCAGGCAAGAATCCGCCGGGAAGAGGCGATCAATCCCCGGCCCTTGATTTTGATCCTCTGTTTTATCTGGGGGATCGCCATGGGATTTCTCCTCAATTTTTTCCGCCAACCGGCTGGAAACGGCGTCGATGACGCGCGCGTGGGACAGAACATGACCGCAAGCGTTGTGGATTCGCGCACCGCTCCCGCCGGTCCGGAGCGGCGCATCGAAGGCACGCCCGCCATCACCGTCATAGAACCGACCCGCGCGCACGCCTCGGGCGAACGCCTGTCGATCGAGACGATGCCGATCCCCACGCCCGCCGTCCCCCTGACGACGGACGTCGGCCTGACGGGGAGGCTTGCCGCCATTTCCGAAACGCAACAACCGCCGCCCCGCCCGGCGACGACGCCGGCGCGACAACCCGGCGTGCCGCTCATCCCAGATCTTGATCCGTAGAAATCGCTCATATCACTGGCCAATCCTTCCTGGAACGGAATCGGCAATGACCCAACCCGCTGCCTTCATCCTGTCCTGCGGCGACGAACTGCTGTTCGGCCACACCATCGACACGAACGCCGCCTGGCTCGCCGGCGAATGCACCGGCCTCGGCTGGCGCGTCGTCGGCCACGTCACGGTCGGCGACGTCCTCCAGGACATCGTGGCCGCGCTCCGGGAAGCGTCCCGGACGGCGGACGTGGTCATCATGACGGGCGGCCTCGGCCCCACCGAGGACGACCGCACCCGCTACGCGATCGCCGAGGCGCTTGGCGTCCACCTTGCCGAGGACTCCGACGCCATCCGCGAAATCGAAGCCGTCTTCAGGCGTTGCCGACGCCCGATGCGGGACGTCAACCGCGTCCAGGCGCTCATCCCCGAAGGCGCTGTCCGCATCGCCAATCCCAACGGCACCGCGCCCGGCATCCGCGCCGTCCTCGGCAACGCGACGATCTACGCCATGCCCGGCGTCCCCCGCGAAATGCGCGAAATGTTCCAGCGGACGGTCAAACCGGAAATGCAAGGCAAGAACGGCGATCGCCGCGAAGTGCTCCGCCGCCTGCGTCTCTTCGGAATGGGGGAATCGGAAATCAGCGAAGCGATCCGCCACCTTATGCATGAACGCGACAACCCCGAGGTCGGCACCACCGTCGCCGAAGGCGTCATCACCGTGCGCATCTACGCCAGGGGCGACACGATCGGGGGGGCGACCGCCATCGCCGACAGCGCGGAAAGGGAGATCAGGCGGATTCTCGGAGACACCGTATTCGGCACGGACGGGGAAACGCCCGCCTCGGCTGCGGTCAAACTGCTCAAGGAGAAGCACGCCTTCCTCTGCACCGCCGAATCCTGCACCGGCGGCATGATCGCCGCCAATGTCGTCGACGTCCCCGGCGCGTCCGCAGTCTTCATGGAGGGAACGGTCACCTATTCGAATGAATCGAAAATCGCCAAACTCGGCGTCGACCCGGCGATCATCGGGCGCTTCGGCGCGGTAAGCAGGGAAACAGTCGTCGCCATGGCTGAAGGTGCGTTGAAAAATGCCGGCTTCGCATCGCGCCCGGCCTATTCCCTCGCCGTCACCGGGATCGCCGGTCCGGACGGCGGCACGCCGGAAAAACCGGCGGGAACGATCTGGATCGGCTGCGCATCCCTGGACGAAAAAGGAAGCGGCGCGACCCGGACCATGCTCGCCAACGTCGTGGCCGACCGCTGCGGCGTCCGCCTCTACGCGAGCCACGCCGCCCTCGACCTGCTCCGCCGAACCATCGCCGGACTTCCTTTCGCCAAACCAGTGGAGACGACGGAATGGCGCGTCGGTTGACGGTGCGGGCGCTCGCCTTCCTGCTCGCGCCGGCGCTTTTCTCCTTGCCGCTCCCCGCCGGCGAAGCGCCGGATCTTCTGGCCTGGCCCGGAAAACCGCATCCACGCCCCATGCAACGCGACCTGAACGAGGTGGAGGCGATCCCGACCCATGAGGACGACTGCCCGGTATGCGGCTTCGCGATAGCCGTCCCCGAACCCGACAAACTCATGCACCGCACGACCGACGGCGAGTCGCGGCCGGTGTGGGAAATGCACGTCATGGAGCAGGACGCCGACATGTGCCCGCATCCCGGGCCGCACAAGCTCGATTACCAGGCGGATATCCTCGTCTGCCCTTCCTGCGGTCTGGCCGCGAAGGTCGACGATTTTTTCACCCTCGTCAATCCGGGATTCCGCGCCTGGACGCTCGAGCGCCTGCGCCCAAGCATCCGCGCCGCCGAACGCCGGCTCCTCGGCAAGCGCGGCGCCGACATGACGGATGAGGAATGCGCCGCCTTCTTCAACCGCCAGGAGGAAATTCCCGATCGTCTGCGCACCGAACACGCCAGAACCGTCTATGCGGCGCTCCGCGCCGACAAATTAACGCAGGCGGAGATGAACTGGCGCGCCGCCTGGGCCGCGCGCCGAGCCCTGACGCTGACGCCCACCGACACGGCGCTCGCCGGCGCGGCCAAGCGGGCGCTGGAGGCGCATGAAAAACGGCTCGCCGGCGAGACGGGCATCGACGAACGGATCGCCGCATGGACGCATCTCCAAGGAAAAACCCGGTCCGGCACGGATCGCCTCCCCGCTCCTGAACGCTATATCGGCATCGTGCTGTCGGCGGGTTTGCGCGACCGGATGGGCGACAGCCAGGCGGTGGAGGAGGAATTGTCGCGGCTTTACGTCCTGTCCCGCGAGCGCTACACGCGGCCGGAACAGGATCCGCTTTGGCCGGGAACTCCCTCGCGCGCGCCCCGCCGGGAACGCGAGCATTTTCTCGAAGAAATGCGCGCCGCCTTCGAGCGCGAGGCGACGGCGCGCAGTCTTCTCCTGTCGTCGGAAAAAGACTACCTGCGCCGCGCGGTCGATCATCTCAAGGACGCGCTCCTCGCCGGCGAGATGGACGACGATCCGGAGAGGGCCCTGTTCCACGCCTATATGATCGGCGAATTCCATCGCCGGCTCGACGAACTCCCCCTCGCCGACGAATGGTTCAAAGCCGTCCTCGGCCTGGCGGACGGCGCGGAGGACTTGCGCCGCTTCGCCGCCCGGCAGCGGGAGACGGTCGCCAAGCAGGCCGGGAACAGGGTCAACCTTCTCGCCGGTATCGGGCATGACGGGGAATTGTTTGAAAAACTCCGGGCGATTTGCCATAATTCAACCGCAATCGAAAATCCGCTTCATCCGTGATGAAAACGGGAACTATCGCCATGTCGAGAAAACGTCCGCTGACGGCCTTGGCGGCCGCCTGCTTTGTATTGACCGCAGCCATATCCTCCGCCGCCGACCCGTGCTTGCCGATCCGCTTCCGGTGGCGGAATCCGGTCGACGGCGGACAGCTCGACTTTCTGTTCACGGCGTCGCCGTTCGTCATCATGCCGGCGGGCGGACAGTTGCGGGTCTCGGCGCCGGAGCCCGGCGGCAGGCTTATCCTGCTTCGCGACAACCACCCTCTCCGCACCGACCCCGCCATGCTTCTTTCTGCGCCGGAACGTCCGGGCGCCTATTATATGGCGTTCCGGGCCGAGTCCGGCGAACTGTGGCGCGACTTCAACCTCTGCGTCTTCGTGCCGTACCGCGCGACCGGGAAAACAGCCGGCAAAGGGCATGACATCCACGTCGAAGGAGAAAACGTCGGCAATTACCGGCTGCCGGAGCATTCGGGCAATCTCAAGGTCAGGAACAATCCGGACAGCTACCGGCCTCCGGTCTGGTGGTTCAGGATGGCGCCGCAGACGCTCGAGTTCGAGGTCGTTCCAGGCGTGCGGGTCGGCGACTTGGTCGCCCCCACCGAGGACACCGGCCTGCGGCACAGCGAACTCGTGCCGGTGTGTTATCCCATGTGGACCGCGATCCTCCGGCTCCGGGAAGCGCTGTCGCGGCGCGGTATTCCGGGGGAAGCGCTGAAAATCATCAGCGGCTTCCGCGCTCCGCCGTACAATCGCGCCGCCGGCTCCAACGCCTACGGCCGCCACATCTACGGCGACGCCTTCGACTTCTATATCGACCTCGAGGGCGACGCCAAATCGAGCGACCTCAATCGCGACGGCAAGGTCGATCGCCGCGACGCCTACGAAGTGGTGGCGACGATCGAGGACTTGCAGGCCGACGCCGTCATTCCGGTCGGCGGCATCGGCATCTACCACACTGTCGGCGGCGACCACGGCCTGACCATGCATCTCGACCTTCGCGGACACCGGGCGAACTGGGGATATTATTACTCGGCGGGCGGAAAGCGGAACGAATTCGCCTGGGACAGCCGGCGCTTCCGGGACATCCAGCGCCGCGAGGAAGACGAGGCCAAGGCAAGAACGGAAAAGGCGGGCAAAACCTATAACCGGCCCCGCCGCGATCCGCTGCCGCCGTCGAACACGAAATTACGATAGGCCACAAACAATGCGCGCACATGGAAAAACCGGGCGCCGAACCGGCGCACTTTTCGTCATGCTGCTTCTCGCCTTCGCCGGCGCGCGCGCCGGCGATGTGACGCCCGCCGACATACCGGCGCGCATCGCCAAGGCGGAAGTCGGCGAATGGGCGCTTTACCGGCTTCCGGACGGAAGGCGGCTCAGGCTCACCGTCGTCGAGGAATTCGGCTTCGGGAAAACCCGCGGGGTGGTTATCGAAAAATGCATGATGAACGCGCGGAATCGGGTTTTGGACGTGACGGAAGAGACGGTGAATATCGAGGACGCGGTCTGGGATCTCACCCACCTGTCGCCCGGCGACGAACTGTCCATGTCCGAGATCCTCATCGGCAAGCGCCGCATCGACGCGGTCGTCATCAGCTATGCGGGAGATGGCGAACCGGCGCTGCAAAGCTACTTCTCGGACGAGGTGCCGGTGTATGGGTTGGTCAAGGGGGTGAAAATCGGAAAAGCGGAGCGAATTGTGATGATGCAGCTTATCGATCACGGCTTCGCCGAAGAGTAGCCAGGCGCGCCGGATGATACGCCCGCATTGAACCGGCACCGCAAAGTGCGCGGGCGGGAGAACCAGGCGAACAGGGCCCCGCCGTTCGGCCGGGCCCTTGGTGAAAATCATCTCCGAGACGCGCCAAGGAACAATGACGGCGCGCCTATGCGCTGTGGGCGAACCTCAACCGCCCGCCTGGAACCGCGTCCTACCCCACCGCGTTCACCGGCTTCCCGGCGGCGAAGGCGCGCAGATTGCCGGCGGCGATGTCCAGAAGGCGAAGGCGCGCCTCCTTCGGCGCCCAGGCGATGTGCGGCGTCAGAATGCAATTTTTCGCCGTCAGGAGCGGGCTGTCGGCGTTGATCGGTTCGACCGTCGCCACGTCGGCGGCGTAGACATACACCTTCCCGGACTCGAGCGCCTTTGCGACGTCCCCCTCCACCGCGAGCGCGCCGCGCGCCGTGTTGACGATGATGACGCCGTCCTTCATCGCCGCGATGCTGGATGAATTGATCATGCCCTTGGTCGAATCGAAGAGCGGCACATGGAAGCTCACCATGTCCGACCCGGCGTAAACCTCCTCCAGGGTGGCGCGCTTCACCGTTTCCGATTCCGTCACCTTTTCCGGATTCCGGTTGTTGGCAAGAACCTTCATGCCGAAGGCGGCGGCGATCCGCGCGACCGCCAGGCCGATCGCACCGTAACCGACGATCCCGAGCGTTTTCCCGTCCAGCTCGATCAACGGATAATCCCAAAAGACGAAGTCCTTGCAGCGGGTCCACTTTCCCTCGCGCACGACGCGGGAATGGTGGCCGACGCGGCGGCAGGCCTCGAGGAGAAGCGCGAAAACGAATTGCGCCACCGAGACGGTGCTGTAGCCGGGGATGTTGGTGACGACGATTCCCTTGTCGCGGGCGGCGTCAAGGTCGATGATGTTGTAGCCGGTGGCGAGGACGCCGATGTATTTGAGGTTCGGCGCCTTTTCCATGGTGGCGCGGGAGATCGGAACCTTGTTGGTGAGAACGGCGTCGGCGTCGCCGATGCGGGGGTCGATTTCATCCTTCGCGGTCCGGTCGTAGCATACGAAATCCCCCTGTGCCGCCATCGCGTTCCAGGAAATATCCCCCGGGTTCGATGTGTAGCCGTCGAGCGCGACGATCTTCATGGATGCACCCTTCTTATAACGCGTACCTGTAAAGGAGAAACGCCTGCGGCAATAAAATGCCCGGGATGCCGACAAGAAAACCACGCCGCGATTCTACCAGCTCCCGCCCCGCCTGTCGACGTGGTTCCCGCGCGGACGGGGTTTGGCGCGATCAGGCCAGAATCAACGCGGCAAGCGCCAGCGCGGCGAAAACAATCGCCGCAAGCACCGCCGCCGACGCCATATCCTTGACAGCCTTCACCATAGGGTGGCGGCCGGGTTGGATGTGGTCGCACAGTTCCTCAAGGCAGGAATTGACGAGTTCGGCGGCGATGATCGGCATATACGCGCCGACGAGGGCGACCTTTTTCCATACAGGCCAGTGGACGAGCGCGAGGACGACGACGAGAAGAACGAGGACAAACGTCTCGATCCGGAAGGATTCCTCTTTAATAAAGGCGTGCTTCAATCCGGACAGCGAATAGCGCATCGCGTTCGAGAGGCGGCCGGGCAGGTTTTTCAGCATGCGCATCATGACGATGAGCCCTCGACAACGTTTCCGCGAATAATCGACCCGCGCCTTTTGCGCGTCTTTTCCGGCGCGGCTGCGCCTGAAAACGCGGCGGGATGACCCGGCTTTCCGAAACCAGGCCCGCACGGTGCAGCGCGCGACCTTAATTAAGGGTTCGCCAGTATAGCACCGGCACGCTCCCGCGTCGATAATGTCTCCGGGTCATTTAACTCTGGCAAGAGCTTGATCTACGGCCGCATCGCGGTGCTCGGCGAAATATTCGACGGCGGCGACGACAGGGTTTTTCCCGGCGGCGCGCAGAAGTCGTATCGCCATATTGCGCAGACAGGCCAAAGTCTACGCAACAACCGGATGCCGCACCCGGCATTCGTCCTCGCGCAATGTCGCGTCGCGCACCAAGTGCAACCGGTTCTCCATGTTCCAATGCCCAACGCATTGAAGACATTGTAGTACGTGGCATGACACGAGCTTCTTGGGGGTTCCATTCCAAACCGCGCCAACTGCCTTTTCGAGCAACCTCTTCCCCCAACGGGATGGCGCACAGGCCCTGACGACCAGCAAGCGACGACGCCGCTGTCAGGGCGAGTATGCCTTGAAGCGGAAAACGTCATCCCGATGCGTTACGGGGATCGGGAACCTTGGCGAAAATGTCCTACAAAGAAACGCCAAGTGTTTTATCCGATTCGGCCACACGATTTCCCTTGGTGGACAACCCATGGGAAGACGTCAACTTTAACCGAATGGATTTCAAGAATTAAATGATCCTGATAAGATCTTGACAGGGGCGGTGGGTCGTGGCAAAATAGGTAAACTCAACACGGTCGCCCCGTGCTGAGTTATTTTATTGATGCGCGGAGAGATGCCAGAGTGGCCGATTGGGCACGCTTGGAAAGCGTGTGTACGGGAAACTGTACCCAGGGTTCGAATCCCTGTCTCTCCGCCAATTTTCTTTTAACCCCTGATTTTATCAGGAGTTATTTTGTTGTTTGCGGTGGGTGTGGGTCTCAACTTGGGTCCTATCGCAAGGAATAAACGGGAACACACGGGACCAGAATTACCCATATTTCGGCTTCTTGCCCTGCGGATCACATCAAGAGCATTTGCACCATTTGAATGTATCCGCCTCTTTTTTCGCTTGCCCCGAATGAGTTGAGCGTGGGCGGCTTGACGCAGAGTAATAATCTCCTTTCTGTGGGTAT
>JAIRTL010000030.1 GCA_031254915.1 Planctomycetota bacterium | reverse complement strand
CCCGAGGTTCCGCCGCCGATGTTGCCGGCGCCCGCTCCGGAACCCGTCCTGACGCCGTCGCCCGTCGAGGAGAACATGGCGCTTGCGCAGCATGAGGCGCGGCGCGGCGACCCCGGGCGGAGCATGGACAAACCGCCGACCGACTCCGGATACCTGCCCTACGGCGCCCGGGTGGCGAAGGGCGGCGGGGGCGGCGAACGGCGCAACCGTCTTTCCGGCTGGTAGGACCGTTTTATACAGGACGCAGGCATGACGGGAAGCCCCCGGCTCTCACGACTCAATCCCGTTTATCTCGCCGCCAGAAACGGCGGGGCGTTCTTCCTTTGCCTGGCGCTGGGCATGGCAGGCGGCCTCGCGTACCAGACGCTGGTCGAGCCGCGCGAGTTCGTCGCCACCGCCACCGGCGTCGTCGCCGTCATGCCGCCCGGGTCGGGCACGGTCCGCGACTGGGAGTCGGCGGGCAAACGCTTCGGCGCCGCCTTCCTCAACGCCGACCGGCGGCTCCTCATGTCCGCCAACCTCCGGTACGCGGTGAAGATCTCCCTCGCCGAGCCGGACGAACCGTCCGCCGGAGCGCTCCGGGACGCGCTCCTCGCCTACCGCGAACCTGTCGTTATGGACACATCGCCGTGGGACCGCGTCCTGCCGCCGTTTTTCGGCTTCGAATTCGCCGTCGGCCAGGGCGACCTCGCCGCCAACATCGACCTCCAGTCGCTCGCGTCCATCCTCGCCGATCTCTACCCGCCGACCGGAGGTTCGGGCTGGGACTTCTCCTTCTTCGCGCCGCGCGAACCGGCTCCCGTGGTCGCGCGCATCGATCCGGAGGACCCATGCTTCGCCGTATTCTCCCGCATCCACGAACTGCGCGCCGGCGGCGGGGCGGGGTCGCCGGACGATGCCTGGCGCTCCGCCGTCATGGAGCTGAACGAACGCATCCTGCGTGAAACCGAATTCCAGGGCGGCGGCGGCTTCGGCGAACGCGCCGTCCGCGAACTCCTGCGCGAGCTGAACGCCGTACCGGTCCTGGCGGCTAACGGCCTTTACGGGCCGGTCGCGCGCTATTTCGGGGCGTCGGACCTCGCGCCGTGGGAGCGCGAACTGTGGGACGCGCGCTGGGCCGCGACCCGGGTCAGAGTCGACGGCAGCGATTCGAACCACGCCAGGCTGACGATTGAGATGCCAAACACCATGTCGCCGCTCCGTTTTCCCGCCGATTCGCCCCTGACCAGAATCGACAGGCTGGCGGTCGAGACGGCGCTGCAGTTCCTGTTCCTGAACGCCGGAACCGCGCGTCCGGACCCCATGCCGGACGCCGAGCCCGCCCGGATGCCGGAAACGGCGCCGGAGCGCCCCGAACTTCCGCCTCCGGTCCAGGATCCGGACCCGAACCCTCCCGTCGGGACGCGTGAGCCTGCCCGCCAAATTATCGAACCGCCCCGGCGCAACGACCAGCTCGATCAGGCCTTCCTCTCGGCCAGGACGACGAGGGACGAACTTCTTCTACGCTACGAGAAGGCGCGCGGCGAAGCCGAGACAGCGGCGTTCGAGGCGGGCGCGGCGCGGGAACGCGCCGACCGGATCGAGGAGCGGCTTGACGGCCTGGAGATGCGCGGGACCGGGATGTCAACCGAAAAGACGGTCGATCCGGAGGTGGCGGAACTCCGCCGTCTGTGCGCGGAAATCCGCCGCCGGCTGGAAACGCTTCTCCAGACCTGCACGGAGGAACATCCATTCGTGCGCGCCGCGCGTCGCGAACTCGCCGCCGCCGAAAACAGGCTGCTTCTCGCCGACGACGGCACGCCGGAGGCCGCCGCGCGGGAACGCGCGGTCGGGCTCGGGAATCTGCGGCTAGAATGGAAGGTCGCCGACGAATCGGCCCGCGTCCTCGCCGACCGGCGCGCGCACGCGGACGACGCGGCGGAATGCCTGCTCCGGGAGCTAGTCGCCGCCGGGGCGCGTCTTTCCGGGATAGAACTCGAGCTTGCCCGCTCCGCCGTCCAGCCCGGGATCCGGGTGGAGGCGCTCGACCGCGTCGCCGACAACATCGGCCTTGTCGCCCGGGCATTAACCGATTTTCCCGTCGTCGTCCCCGCCCCCGCGCCGCCCGCGCCGACGCCGGCCCCCGAAACGGAAGCGGAAAAATCTCTGCCGGCCCGGTCGCCGCCCAGTTTCGTCTTCTCGCCCCTTGCTCCCGAGGTGTCTGTCCTCGCCGAGCCGCTTTCCGCGCGGCCGCTCGAAATCGGCGCCGGACTGGGGCTGGCGCTGGGTCTTTTCTGGGTGCTGCTGCATGAATTGTTCGGCGCACGCCTCACCAACGCCTTCGAGGCGCGGCGCTGGGCGGACGTCCCCATCCTCGCCTCCATTCCGCGCTATGACGCGAAATCCCTCGCCCTCGGCGCGCGGTCGCTCGGAGTCAAGCTCGAAGCCGGCGGCGGTCGGCGCACCCTGGTGCCGCCGTCGATCGATGTCGCCGAGGCGGCCCCTCTCGGCAAGCGCCGGCGTCTCGCGTTTCACCGCGCCTCGCGCCGCTGGCGCGCGTTCGCGGTCGGCGTGGTCATCCTGTTGCTCGCGGCCGCCCTGAGGCAGGTCGTGGTCGGCGACGCCTGGCGTCTGCCTTCGGGAGATCATCCGCTCATCATTCGGGAAGGCCGCCGATGAGCGCCGACGAAGCCTTCGCCAACCTCATGCGCGAGAAGCGCCTCGTCATTCCCGCGGCCAAAACCGCGCCGCGTTTCACGCCGATCCCGGGAACCGGCTTCGAGCCGGCCCCGGAGCCGTCCCGCCCGCTGGTGGTGGACGGGTTCATCGAGCAGAGGACGCCGGACTACCAGCCCCCCGCCGGCACGGGCACGCTCGACGCCGTGGCGTCGGGCCGGCCGACGGAGACGGGAATGAAGCCGGTGTCTGACGAGGATGCCCGCGAGATCGACGACGGCGCCGACTCGAACGACATCCCCGACTCCGTCCGCCTCGACGCGGTCGAGGCCGGCGCCGCCGGCGCGAACCTCGGTCGGGCGCGGCGGGTGAAGCGCTTCAACTACCTGCCGTTCGAGGAAGGGGCGAAGTTCGACGTCCAGGCCATGGATTTCGCCGCCGGGGTGATTTCGCGCAGCCCGGGGCTGCCGTCGATACTGGTCACGAGCGTGCAAAGGGGCGAGGGCAGAACCGAGCTGGCGCTTCGGCTCGCGCTCGCGCTCGCGCGCCGGATCGGGACCAGGGTGCTTCTTGCCGACTTCGACCTGCGCCGGCCGCAGGCCGCCCTGCGGCTGGGCGTGTCGGCGAAATACTTCACCCTTACGGACGTCCTTAGGGGGGCGTGTCCGATGGAGGAGGCGCTGGCGGTGAGCGACGAGGACGGGCTTTACGTGCTTCCGTCCCGGACCTCCGACCGCATCGGCGACGAAATCATCGACGCGCGCGCCCTCGGCGCCTTCATGGACGCGGTGCACGGCAATTTCGATTTCGCGGTGTTCGACTGTCCGCCCGCCGACCATACGGACACGCTCAACCTGTGCCGGCACGCGGGGTCGGCGGTGCTGTGCGGCTTTTCCGGCCTTACCTCCGCGTGGCGGCTGAACGCGGCGGCGCGGCGGCTTTCGACGACGGGGATCGCCGTCGCCGGGATGGCGCTTCTGGGCGAGTAGGCTTCACTGGGAATTTCCGGGACACATTCATGACGGAAGACATCGACTACCTCGCATACTGGGGGCTGGCGTTCGCGCCGTTCGCCGACGACCTGCGCACGGAGACGTTTGTGCCCACCGCCTCCTCGACGCTGGCGCTTGGCCGCCTGCGCTACGCGCTCGGGTCGGGTCCGGGGGCGGCGGGGCTCTACGGCGTCGCCGGCGTCGGCAAGACGCGGATCGTGCGGACGCTCCTCGACGAATTCGCGGCCGCGAAGTGGCTGACCTGCTACCTCCCCAGCCCGGTCGCGACCCCGGCCGACATTCTGGGGGCGCTGGCGCCCGGCGCGCAAAAGCGCGAATACGCCCCCATGCGCGCGTTGGCGGAGTTTTTGGAAAGCAGGGGCGCTCTCGGCCTTCCGACCCTCCTCGCCGTGGACGACGTCCAGACCGGCAGGAATCCGGATGTTCTGGAAACGCTCCGCACCCTCCTCAACATTTCCGGGCGCAACGGTCCGGCGCTTCGGCTGCTCCTTTCCGGGCAGCCGGAAATGGAAAACCGGCTCCGCGCCGCCAGCCGCTTCGACTCGCGGCTCGCCGCCAAGGCGGTCCTCGATCCGATGACCGGCGACGAGACGAAGCTCTACCTTCTCGCCCGCCTCAAGGCGGCGGAAAGCGGGCAGGGCATTTTCACCCGCAACGCCGCCGACCGCATCGCGGAGCTGTCGCGCGGCGTGCCGCGCCGAGTCAACCTGATCGCCGAACTGGCGCTCGTGATCGGCTTCGGGCTCGAGCGGAAAAAGGTCGATCCCGGCGTCGTCGAAATGGCGGCCGCCGATCTCGACCTCATCCCCGGGGAAGAAGCCGCCTTCTTCCCCTGGCCGCATCCGGCGCCGGAGGAGGATGTCCCCGCCCCGGACGACGGGGACGGCCCGCCGGCGGCGGAGGACATCCTCGCCGGACTGTCCGTGACCGAGGGCGGATAGCCCATTTTTCGAAGCGGGTTGACCGCCGGCCGCGCTTTCGGATGCTGCCGCGCGGCCATGGACCACCGAACACTGGAGCGCCAATGGCAAAAAGGAATCTCAGCTACAAGGACGCGGGCGTCGACATCGACGTCGCCAACGCCCTCGAAGACGGCTATCTGCGGCTGGTGAAATCGACCTACAACCCGGGCGTCATCCGCAACGACGGCGGCTTCGGCGGCCTGTTCCGGCTGCAGGGCGCTTCCGGGCTTTTCGCGCGCCGCTGGCGCGATCCTGTGCTTGTCTCCGGCACGGACGGCGTCGGCACCAAGCTCAAAATCGCCTTCATGCTCGACAAGCACGACACGGTCGGCATCGATCTGGTGGCGATGAGCGTCAACGACATCCTCGTGCAGGGCGCGGAGCCGATGTTTTTCCTCGACTACGTCGGCATCGGCAAGGCGGACAAGCGCGTGCTCCTGGAAGTGGTGAAGGGCGTGGCGGACGGCTGCAAGCAGGCCGGCTGCGCGCTTCTCGGGGGGGAAACGGCGGAGCTGCCAGGTTTTTACCAGGACGGCGAATACGACCTCGCCGGCTTCGCCGTGGGCGTCGTCGAGCGCCGGCGCCTCATCGACGGCTCCGGGGTCGAACCCGGCGACGCCATCATCGGCCTGCCCTCGTCCGGCCTGCATTCGAACGGCTATTCGCTGGCGCGAAAGGCTCTTCTCGACGCGGCGGGACTCAAGCTGTCCGAAAAGCCGCCGGAGCTGGGCGGCAGGACGGTCGGCGAGGAACTTCTCACCCCCACCCGCATCTACGTGAAGCCGGTCCTCGCCGCCTTCATGGCCTACAAGGTCAAGCGTCCCATCCGCGCCCTCGCCCACATCACCGGCGGCGGGCTGGTGGAAAACGTGCCGCGCGTGCTGCCGAAAAAATGCGCCGCCGAGTTCGAGCTCGGATCCTGGAACGTGCCGCCGGTGTTCAAGCTCGTCCAGGAGGCGGGGAACATCCGCGAGGACGAGATGTACCGCGTCTTCAATATGGGGCTTGGCATGGTGATGGTGACGACGCCGCCGTCCGTCGAGACGGTTCTCGCCAAGCTGCGGCGCGCCGGCTGCCGGGGCAGGGTGGTCGGCAGGATCGTGCCCGGCAGGCGCGAGGTGCGCTTCGTGTAGGAATGCGCCGCGCGCGGTTGAGGAAATCGCAGCTCCGGACCGTGAACGGCATGGCGGCGAAAAAACAGGCGCCGCCCGGAACCTGTCCGGGCGGCGTTTGTCGTTTCGCTTCCGTGCGCGTCGCGATCAGGCGGGACTGATGGCGTTGACCGGGCATTCGCCGACGCAGGCGCCGCAGTCGATGCAGGTGTCGGCGTCGATGGCGTAGATCGGGCTGCCTTCGCCGATGGCGCTGACCGGGCAGACATCCTTGCACGCGCCGCAGGCCTGGCAGGCGTCTGAAATAACATGTGCCATGACTCTCTCCTCGTTTGCTGTGTTCACAAAAAGCGCAAAACATATAACACATTGCACGCAAAAAGTTTAAAAGATAAAACAATCCGTCTTCCCAATGCTGGCAGCATATCCGACCGCGCGTCGAATGTAAACAAAATTTCACCGCCGCCGGGTAGAGCGTTTTAAATTTGTATTTATGCCGGGCGCGGCCCGAAATTGTGAAAATGGGGGATGGGGGCCGCCCCGTTCCACGGGGGATTCTCCTCGCCGAAAACAAGGATGCAATTGCCGGGGAAACGGGACGACCGCCTTATTTCAGCGCCATTCATGGGAGTGGACGAAACGCGGTCACCCGCGAACCATGGATAAAAACGAATTCGCTTTTTCGAATTCATCCGCCAACCCGAAAGTCACGGCGGGAAGCGTCTCCTTGGTGAGCGCGAGTATCTGAACCGCCGCCTTGGGGGCGGGAGGATGGTCGAAATCGCCGCTTTCCCCGAAATGCTTGAGCCTGCAGAGGTATTTCGCCAGGGAGAGGACGGCCGCCATGCTGCGGTGTTCCACCGGGCATTCGAAAAGCCGGTCCTGGAATTTGATCGGTATCTGGATATCCTCGGAAAGGTTCCAGCGCTTGACCAGCCAATACCCGACTTCCGCGTAGCTTCCGGGGATGATCCCCTTCTCCGCCTGGTGAAAGGAAAGCTCGCCCGCCTTGGCTTTTTCGATCACCGCCTCGAACTCGTCGTTAGCGTACTGGTCGAGGACCACCTTGCCGATGCCGCCGAGCAGGCCGGCCACGAAGGCGGTGTCCGGATGGACAACCGCGCAGCCGGAAAGCGGATCGTCGGAAAGGCGCATGATGATGAAGCGGCTGATGGTGGCGACGCCGAGGGAGTTGATCCAGAATTCCTGGTAGCTGAAATCGTCGTTGTCCGAATCGAACATGCCGATCACGCCGGCGCTGAGGACGATCGATTTCACCGTCTTGAAGCCGAGGATGGCGATGGCCTGGGAGATGGAACTGACCCGGCTCGGTATGGCGTAGAAGGCGGAATTCACCAGCTTGAGGATTTTCGCGACCAGGGCCTGGTCCTTGCCCATGATGTTGTTGATGTCCCGGATCGACGATTGCGGGTCGTCGAGCAGGGTCATGAGCGTCGTGATGACCTGCGGCAGGGTGGGCAGATCGACGATGTTGTTGACAAGTGACTCGCTGTCTTTCACCGGTCCGTTCCTCGGTCTTCCTCGATCGCGCGGGCGACGTTCAACCGCGGCTTTCTTCCTCGTCGATGATCCTCAACATGGCTTTCAGGGCGCGGGTCTCGATCTGGCGGACCCGCTCCCGGGTGATCGGCGGTTCGAAGGAGTCGCCGATCTCGTCGAGGGTCAGCGCCTCTTCCCGTTCGATGCCGTAGCGCAGGCGGACCACTTCCTCTTCGCGCGAATCGAGACACGCCAGGAGAACGGCGAGCTTAGCTTCGTCCCCGCCCGAATCGTCCTCGCTTTTCGCGGGCTGGCTTTTCCCCGCCCACGCGAGGATTTCGTCCGGATCCTCGTCCTCCCCGCGCGCCCTCCCCGAAAGGCTTAAGGAAGAGAAGCTGGATGCGCTGATCGCCTTTTGCACCGCTCCCGCCTTTTCGTCGTTCAATTGCAGTTCGTCCGCGACTTCCTCGGGGGTGGCGGAACGCTGGAGTTCCTGGGAGAGCTCCGAAGAGACGCGCTTCCAGCGGCTGACCATCTCCGACATGTACGTGGGCACGCGGACATTCTTGGCCTTGGAGGAGAGGGCGCGCCGGATCGTTTGCTTGATCCACCAGGAGGCGTAGGTCGAAAAACGCCGCCCGCTCTCCGGATTGAAGCGTTCCACCGCCTTCAGCAGGCCGAGATTGCCTTCGGCGATAACGTCCAGAAGGGGCAAACCCCGGTTGCCGTAGCATTTGGCGATCGACACGACTAGGCGAAGATTCGCCTGGATCATCTCCTCGCGCGCCTCCGGATCGCCGGCGAGAACGCGGCGGGCAAGCGCCACCTCTTCCGTTTCGGTCAAAAGCCGGTAACGGCCGATTTCGTAGAGATATTGTTCTATGTCGCCGTCGCTCATGCGGATCGCAACCCCCCGGGGGGTGTCCGTCGTCGAGCGCGCACCGCAGGTATGCGCGCCGGCGACCGATGGTCACAGTGCACGACGGTACTGCGCGCAGCCATGAAATGACCAAGGGAAACGGATGTGGAACAGGGCAACCCCATCCCCCATTTATTTCGGGCCACGCCCGGCATACTTGATTTTTGTCGTGTACTGTGAACCGATGGTAATGAAACTTGCCGGATATAACAATAAAAAAGACAATCGGGCGGAGCGGGAATTTCCGGCGCGCGCCGGAAAAGAGGGGTGAGCGGCCGCGTTGCGGCCGCAGCCGTCATTCGCCGAACATCGCTTTGCGCCTGAGGATATGGTGATAGTGCTGGGCGAATCGGTGCGATTCGTCGCGCACGTGCATGAGGATCCTCAGCCCGGGATTGTTTTTCGACATGGGAAGCGGATCGGAACGCCCGGCGAGAAACGGCGTCTCCTCGGCCTTGGCGAGACTCATAAGCGCTTTTGGTCCGGCGCCGACCTCGCGCATCGCCGCCGCCGCCGCGCCGAGCTGACCCTTGCCGCCATCGATAAGAATGATATCGGGGAAGGGTTCGCCCTCCTCCCGAATACGCCCGTACCGCCGGCGCACGACCTCGGCGATCGACGCGAAGTCGTCCTGCCCGTCAACCGTCTTGATGCGGAAGCGGCGGTAGCCTTCCTTGAACGGCATGCCGTCGAGAAAGCTCACCAGCGACCCAACCACCTCCTTGCCCATGAGGTTGGCGATATCGATTCCCTCGATCCGGCGGGGGAGATCGTCGAGGCCAAGCGCGTCGCGCAGGGCCATAAGCCCCTTTCCCGGTTCGGTTTGCGGATTGAAAGGCGCGAGCGATTCATCGATTTCGGGCTGGCGGTTCAGCGTCTGGAGCGACTCCACCACATCGCGCAGCGCGGCCGCATCCTCGAACCGGAGTTCGGACGCGGCTGTTTCCATCTCCTTGCGCAGATCCTCGATCAGGTCTTTTTTCCGGCCGGAGAGAAAGCGGCACAACCCGGAGATGCGGCGGCGGTATTCGTCCTTGGCGATTTTCCCGCAACAGACCCCGGCGCAGCGCTTGAGATGATAGTTCAGGCAACCGCGCCCGAGAAAATGCCGGGGATTGCCGGCGTCGATCCCGCGCTGGCAGGAGCGGAACCGGAAAATCCGCTGCAAAACGGCGAGCGCGCCCTTGATGTCGCCGGCGCCGACGAACGGCCCGTAATACCGGCTTTCCGGATTGTCCTTGCGCCAAGCGGTCCGGACGCGGGGAAAGTCGTCGCCCCAGGCGACCTCGATCAACGGATACCTGTCGGTGTTTTTGAGAAGAACGTTGTAGCGCGGCTGAAGGTCCTTGATCATCCTGCTTTCGAGCAGGAACGCCTCGAGTTCGGAGTCGGTTTCGACATATTCGAAATCGGCGATATTCTCCACCAGCGCCAGATCCTTGTTCTGGCGTTCGCGCTTCTGGAAATACGACGACACCCGGCGGCGCAAGTTCTTCGCCTTGCCGACATAGATCTCCCTTCCTTCCCGGTCGCGCATCACGTACACGCCCGGGCCTTCGGGAAGTTCCCGCGTCTTTTCAAGCAGTTCGCCGTTTTCGCCCGTCACTGTTCCGGTCCCGGTTCCTCCGAAAGTCCGCAATACACTGCCGCCGCCGCGTGAAAAATACGCGGCGGCGGCAGCCTCCCCCCCGACAAGAACGGCGCGCATTCATGCTCCGGCGGCGGAGTCCGGGCGTCGGGCAAACGCAAGGGAAAGCCGGATTACCACACTCCCTGGCGGACGTCCGGACGAGCCATCGAACGCGCCTTGCGGACGCCGTCGGGTTCCACGTATTGGTAGGCGCCGCCCTTGACTTCCGTATGCAGCGTCAGCATCCGCCTGCGCCAGCCCTGCTCCCATTCCTCCAGGGTCTGGCCCTGATCGGCGAGGAGCTTTTCGAATTCCGCCAGCGCGGCGCGGGTGATGGCCCGGTTCCATTGCCGGTCGAAGTCCCTGGGCTCCTGCGCGCCGGTTGCCGCCATTTCGACGACCGCCGGCACGTCAAGGCCCCACGCCACCCGACAGGCGCGGAGAAAACGCCCGGTCAGCGGCACCGGCCATTTCAGGTACGGGTACGGCCGGGTCGGATCGGTCGCGGCGACGATCGCCTGACGCACCGCCTCGGGGCCGGCGCGCTCGATCTCGCGCTGCTCGCGGACGTACAGCGCGTTGCCGGTGGCCATGCGCAGATCGAAGACGATGCCCCACATGACGGCGTAATCGTCGGTGGTGAGTTGGTCGCCCATGATCTTGTTCATGAGGCCGCGCACCGAGGGGCAACGGTTGTTGCCGATCAGGCGGGCGAGGACGTCCAGACGCGCGACGTTCACGGATCCGACGTCGTCGACGGCGATCGCGGTGCCGTTGTGGTCGGTGACGATTCGGCCCGTCTCCATGTTCATCGCCATGCCCTCGTTAAGCCACAGCGGAACGGTGGGCAGCTTGCGGCGCGTATAATACGGGACGCGGGCAAGCACTTCCGGCGGCGTCGGATAATGGACGGCGCGGTGGCAGTACTGGTGGAACCCTTCGTGCATGAGGGTGGCCTCGGGCGAGGGCGGGTTGTCGGTCCTGTAATAAACGTGAACCTCGCCGTCGAGATTGCAGAAGCCGTGCGTGGTGCGCGGGGGATAGTCGTGGAGCGCCGCCTGGCGGTCGTATTCGAAGCGCGAGAGATGGATCCAGATCGGCATGACGTCGCCCGGAGGAAGCGGCATTTCCTCGAGGCCGGCGTAGATGTCGAACATCCTTTCCATCATCAGGGCGGCTTCGCGCGTCTTCTCCTGGATCCTGGGATTCAGCCGCGTGCCGACGATGCGCACGCAGTAGTGCTCGGAGCGGTATTCCGTGTTCTGGAGAGTCCCGCCCGTCAGGCCGGGCAGGTCGTCGCCGCAGCCGACGCACAGAAACGGCAGCGCCAGAAGAACAGCCCGCGCCCTCAAATAGTTCGCCAGCCTCATAACGCCTCCCGGAAAGGGCGATAACGAATCGGAACATCCGATAATACGGAAATCCCGCGGCCGTGACAAGACGGCCCGGCATTCAATTGCCGTTTCGCGCCCATTCCATTCAAACGAACCGGGCGTCGGAGAGGAAAACGGGTCCATGTTTCCGGTAATGGTTGACAATGCCCCCGGCGATCCGGATGATTCGAGAAGGGCTGTTACGGGGGAACGCTATGACCGACGCATCCGGGGAGCACTGTTTCTCATTTCTCGCCAAGGCGAAGCCGGCCAGCCTATACAAGTTGCTGGGAAAACTGGACGACGGCGAGGCGGCGACGGTTCTCGCGCACCTGCCGCCGCTCCTCACCGCCCAGGCGATGGCGTATTATCCGGAGGAGCGCCAGCCCGGACTGCTCGCCGGCATGCGCCAGGCCAGGCGGGCAGACCCGGAAAGGGCGGTCGCGGTCGCCGAAAAAATACGGGCGATGCTCGCCCGACTCAAGGCGGAGGCGCCCCGGTCGTCCCGGTCGCCGGGCTCGCTGGCCCCGGCGAACGATTCGGGCGCTCCCGCGCCGGCGCCCGCCCCGCGCCCGGACCGTTCCCCGCTGTCGCCGCGCGGCGTCGTCGCCTCGGCGTATGGGAAAACGCCGGCCAAACCGCCGTCGTCGGGGCAGTCCGACCAGCCCCAGCCCTGGAAGCCGCGCGTCACCGACGCCACGCCGATCAACGCGCCGGCGAAACCGGGTCGGCCGCCCGCGGTCGCGGGCCCGCCGTCGAAGTCGCCCCTGGCGAAGCTGAATATTTTCGAGCTGCTCGGCTTTTCGAAAAAAGACGCCGAGACGGACAAAACGCCGCCCGGAAACCGGCGCGCCCCGCCGCGCGACGCGGCGGGAAAGCCCGCCCCCGCGCGACCGCCGGCGCGGGAAGGCACCGTCGCGTCGCGAAAAGTCCGCACCGCCGACACGCCGAGAGTGCTTGGCGCCGGCAAGGCTCCAGCCGCTCCGAAGCGGCCGGAGCGCCCCAATGCGTCCCGGTCCGGCGCCGCGCCGGGCGGCCGGGGC